>JBGTLQ010000236.1:0-30786 GCA_041744075.1 Terrimicrobiaceae bacterium | reverse complement strand
TCCAGCACCTCATCCACTTCAGGCACCGAGCGCCAGATGGCAGCAAGTTTGGCAGGGGTCAAAATCGAGAGCCGGGCGTCCGGACGTCCCAGCTTGAACGCCCGTGCGGCACGAACGGACATTACGGCATCTCCCAGCCAGTTGGGCGAGCGGACGACGATGCGGAAAGGTTTGAGAGTTGTCGGGTCAAACCCGGGCGGCAAATACATGCCGCGGCGCTGGGTCACGGTCAGAAAATTCGGTGATGGCGTTTTCCACCGGTTATGAACCCAAAACCAATCGGCGGGGGACTCACGGATCTGGGATTCGAGTTTGGTGTTTATCGCGCATGTGAGTTCCTCGGTCGTGCCAGTCGGGAGCGCTCGGCCAACAACCACCTTCCACTTCGCGAAGCCGGACGTATGAATCGCGACAGGTACCACGTCGGCTCCGGTTCGCAAGGCCAGCTTGGCCGCAAGGGTCGATGTCGAACTCAAGCGCCCAAAAAATGGTGTCCACATTCCGCCATCTCCGGCATTTTGATCCACTAATACCCCCAGAACTCCGGGCTCACGGATCAACGCAATCGCGTCATTAAACCCTTTTTTTCGGTCAAATGTGAGAACCCCCAACCTCCGCCGGTCTCGGTTA
Organism: Terrimicrobiaceae bacterium; assembly: GCA_041744075.1. Taxonomy (GTDB): domain Bacteria; phylum Verrucomicrobiota; class Verrucomicrobiia; order Chthoniobacterales; family Terrimicrobiaceae; genus JAJTZA01. The sequence continues at coordinate 30,156 of JBGTLQ010000236.1, read as the reverse complement.
ATCAGTTCATCAACCAGCGGATTGCGCAAGGCTTGGTAAACAGTTCCGAATCTTGCCTCCGGCACCTGAAACACCAACTGGGCATAAAGTTCCCAGTTTCCAATGTGATTGATCGCGAGCACCACCCCTCGCCCGGCTTTGACGGCATCGCGGATGTTTTCCAATCCTTCGATGGGGGCGATTTCCTTGATTTTGCTTTGGGAGAGTAGAGGAATTTTCAGAGACGAAATCCCATTCGCCCCGAGCGTTGCAAAGTGCTCGCGCGCCAGTTTTGCGGCTTCTTTCTGGGTTTTTTCGCCCCCATAGGCCGCAAAGATATTTTCCCGTGCCAGCCGGCGGTAGCCTGGCAGAACCGCCCAAAGCAAGAAACCGACCCCCCGGCCCAACCCAAAACAAACCCCCAATGGCAGCAGCCGTATCAGCGACACAAACGCCAGCACAAGCCAATACACAAATCGATCTGTCATATCACACAGACCACCATTCTGGCGGCCCTTTCGCAATGCTCAATCCGAGCAACGCTCAATCCGGGGCTTATTGTTTGGCGGCGATGAGGTGGGTCAAGAAGGCGGCAAGGACCTCAAGGCGGTGGGTGGAATCCAATTCCTCAATAAGACGCTGACGCACGGCCGCATCCCCCACAAGGCAGGCGGCTGCCATGTCACTGAACAAATCAAAATCCTCAACTTGCGACAGGGAGGTGTGGAGTTGGTCGGGAATAGGGATTCCCGAATCAGCAATCCTTGTGATTAAAGAAAGAATTTCTTTTCGGAGGGCATTTGATGAGGCCTCGGAAGAATTTGTGGAATCCAAGGGTTTCACGGTGGCTTTGGGATAGGGGCTATCTTCCTGCCAGGTCAAAAACTCCACACGGGAGACTCCCTGCAACACCAAATTGGCAGTCCCATCGTCATTCGCCACGCAGGCACGGACCACGCCGACCCCCCCACGCGATTTCCCAAGTTCCCCTTCCTCCAAAGATGAAACCACGGCGAAAAGTCGATCGTTTTCCAAAGCATTGGCCAACATTTTTCGATACCGTGGCTCAAAAATATACAAAGGAAGCATCGAGCCCGGGAACAGAGCCGTTCCGGGCAAGATCATCGCGCCTAGTTCTGACGGCAGTTGGATTTTTTCATGCATTCCCTGATGAACATTACGCTGACACCAGGGAAAAGATTCAATTATTTTGGGTCAGTCGCTGACTTGGAGCGAATCCCAGAAAATTTATCGTCAACAAAAAACCGGCAATAGCCAGGGCTCGGCGTCAGAGCTTTTTTACCAGCTGGCAGACCCTCTCCGTCGGCGAAGAGCCATGAGGGCAGTTCCCGCACCGATCAGTAGCACAGCCGTTGTGGGTTCTGGCACGGGCCCGATGGTGATCACCATGCGGTCCACTGGAATCCACTCGGAGATGGGCTGGTCAGGCTGCCCGTAGAGGGTTGCGTTCACTGCCACCGACCAATTGGAAAAGCGGTCCGCGTAAGGAGATCCGTAGAGCGAGTAGTCACTGAGTTCGGAAATGACGCGAAAATAGTCGTCATAATATGCCTCCGACTGAAGATCTTTGAAATAGAGCCCGGGATCAACATCCGCGTTGGGGGCATTCTGAGTGAACCAGATATTGGAGTCTTGAAAGCGATATTCGTCATTGGGTGGCGTTTCTGCATTGCCGGGAAAAGGCACCGTGCTGCCAGCGGCTCCGGAAACAATGGATGCTGACAAGGAAGCAAGGAGCGTGTCCGTGAGGTACCCATAAGCCCCGTCGCTGGCCAACTCCCCCGTGGCCGTTCCCGCCTGGCCATAGAGGACCCCGCTGTAAATCGTCACCGATGTCGGACTGTTTCCGTCCGTGTCGGGGTTGATCACAATCGTGCCGGTCACGGCGTCACCGGGTCCATCATTGGTATTTGCAAACACATTCTCAATGGTGACTCCGTAGTTTTCATCGCCATCCATGGTGATCGTGGCGTCAGCGGTGTAGCCATTATTTCCTGTGTAGGAAAGCTTCAGGGAACTGGGATTTTCAGCGTTAGGGGCGGTTTGTTGGGCATACAGTTCGCCAAGATAGGCTTGGAATGTGGCGTATCCGCCAGTTGTGTAGGGTGCATCGCCACCTGCTCCCACCGTGTAGGACGAAGAAGGACCAAGGATTCTCACAATATCGCCATTGCCATCCAGAACCTCCGGTGAAGTCCCGGTGTAGGTGGTCTTTAATTGGGTCATAATCTGTTCTTGGGTGTTCGTCCCAAATCCGGAATATTGAAGCCGATTTTCAGGGCTCACCCCGCCGGCCTTGTAGGATTCCAAGGAGAGCGGAAAACTGAAGTAATTGATGGCCGTGAGATCAGCCACATCCGCTTGGGCACCCGTGGAGGTGATCTCAACCTGCATGAAAGGAAACTGCGCGGTTTGGAAGGCCGGTGCTGAGGTGGACGAGAATGGATTGCTGTCACCAAAGCCAATATACAGCGTCGCGGAGTTCACGTAGGTCAGATTCATGCCTAATGTTGAAATACTATTGGAGCTGAGTTGGACGGGTGTGCTCTGCTGGAAATAGTTCAGATCAGGGGCTGGATTGTTTGTCGGGAAATCGGTGAGGTCGATTTGTGTTCCATTCCCATAAGTGGCCGTAAAAATGTTCGTGGTGTTCTGCACACTCGGGCTCTGGGCCCACATCAGCCATATTTGGTCGTCTGACCACGTGTCGCTGTAGTTGTTGACAAACTCCCAAACTAAAGGCTCGGTTCGCTGGGCATTCACGGTGGCAGCAGTTCCGAATAGGATCCCGATCACACTCAAATGACGCAACGAGGCTTTGATGGTTTTATTAAGCCGGGGGAGGAAGCTAACGGTTGTGGAGGAAGAAAACTCGAGTTTGTTTGCTCTGTTCATATCCTACGTATTAATTCACGCCATTTGCGCTGCCCAGATAAAAATCTTTGAATTTCTGGATTTTTTTCTAACGGAAATGTCAGCACAAACACCGTCATCTGTTTTTAAAAAATTCCATCTGGTTATTTTTTTGGGTTTTTGGTTTATTTGTCAGCGATGACCTCACAAACTTTTGTGCGATTTGGCGTTATTTTTGGTGTGGTGGTCGGTATCCCCGCGATGGCGGCCACTTTCGATTGGAGCGCCGCCCCTCTGAAAGTATCGCAGATCAACACGGTGGCCTTTCGTGGGTGGGTTCCAGATACCACGGAGCCCCTTGCGGGAGTGTTGGTGTTGATTCCTGGCCGTCATGGTGATGGTCGTGGCATGGCAGATGACGCTCGTTGGCAACAACTAGCGACGGATGTGGGGTTTGGCATTCTCGCCTGTCAGTTTTCCGATGGCGACAGGGGACTTTATCAGAGTGATGACAAGGGAGATGTTGCCGATGCTATCAATACTGCCGTGAATGAATTGGCCAAAGTGAGTGGAAAACCCGAATTGGTTGATGCGCCGCTGGCGTTGTGGGGTCATTCCGCCGGATCGAATGTTTCCAGCAAATACTGCGGACATTTCCCGGAGAGGGTCGCAGCGCTTGGGAGTTCCAAAGGCACGTGGGGGCCTGGAGGAAACAGCACCACCAAATTTTTGGAAATCCCCATGATTTACGCCATCGGGGCCAACGACAACCCGGAGTGGGTAAAATCCGCAACCGCCAACTTCGACAAAGGACAGGGAAAAGCTCCATGGACACTTGCCATTCAACCCAATGAGGGTCATGGCGTGGAAGGTAGTCTGGATGTGATTATTCCGTTCCTCACCTCCGCGATCAATCAGCGTCTCGGAAAAGCCACTGCCGCAAGCACTCAAAGCAACAGCATCTTTAAGAGCGAGTTGCCAAAAATTGGGTCCAGTTCCTCGCCGACAAAAACCAAATCATCTCTCAAAAAGCTCGATCTCCGCGACGGATGGCTTGGAGACCCAAAGACGTATGACGTCGCGGCTTATTCGGACTTTAAAGGCTCAAAGTCCTCAGGCATCTGGCTTCCCGACGAAACCGTGGCTTTGGCATGGCAGAGCTACATGAGAAAGTAAGAAGGCCTCACCAGAAAAAGCTGAAGACCAGCACGGCAAAAACAAAAAGACTGATTCCTGCATACAATTTGTCTTTTTGAGCAACAAATCCCAGCGCCGCGAAGGCCACACGTAAGGCGGGGTTGATCAGGAGCAGCAGAATTCCAATCATGAGAAGGCTCCGACGATGTCCGACCTCCTTGATGTCGATAGCACGCTGGAACATTTGGACAGGGTTCTCAAAATATTTTGGCTCACCAGAAAAAACATGGTCCGAAGATTTGACTCCTGGATTGGCAGTCAAATACCACATCAGCCCTGCCAGCATGATCGCCGCCGCAATCAGCGTTCCCCCAAGCATCAGCCGGGCCAGTCCATTTTGGATTTGAACGTCTTTCATCGCTTTAAAAATTGATCCCAAATCCGCGCAACACCATCTGCACGGCAATCACTGAGACAAGAGAAAGAAAAATGACACGCAAGAGTTTCACCGGAGCCACTGGTAAAAGCTTGGCACCCACAAACGCCCCAGCCAATACTCCAAGCGCCACTGGAGCGACTAACGCGGGATCGAGGTAACCCCGTTTGAGGTAAATGCCCACGCTGGCTGCTGCCGTCACACCAATCATAAAGTTGCTGGTGGCTGTCGTGACTTTGAAAGGGATCCTCATGAGTTGATCCATCGCAACGACTTTAAAGGCCCCGGATCCAATGCCCAGCAGCCCTGACAAAACTCCAGCGACCCACATCATCGCAAACCCAGGTATCACGCGTTGAACGCTGTAGTTTTGTGATCCGGCTTCGGTCGGCATCGTGCCCGGAAGCCGCAGCTTGACTGCGAGTGGGTCGGATTTGATTTCAGCATCTGCTGCGTCGGGGTTTTTGCGTAGTGACAGCCCGACAGTCACCAAAAGAGCCGCCCCAAAAATCACGGAAAGCACAGACTGGTCAAGAACCACCGCCAACATGGCACCACACACCGCACCCACCGTGGTGGCCGTGCAGAGGAACAGCCCTATGCGCATATTGGAAATCCCATCCCGAAGAAAAGCGGCAGCCGCCCCGGAGGAAGTAGCAATCACTGACGCCAACGCCGCCCCCATCGCATAACGAATGTCCACCCCAAACCCCAGCACCAACACCGGCGTGATAATCACCCCTCCCCCAAGACCAATCAGCGAGCCCAACACCCCGGCCACAAATGCCGCGATCGCAATCAGAAGATCAAAGGTCAGTTCATCCATGACTTTCATTATCAAAAGAAATTTATGCCATCCATGCGAGGGAATTTCGCTGCTTTGCAAAACTGGGGCAGCTGGCATCTTGTTGGTTTCCCACGCACTCATCTTCTCGGGGGTGGATCGCGATCTCCGAGCGCGATGGAAGCAAGTGGCGGCGGAGCCGCGTAGAATTTCTCATCGTGCGACGGAGCGCCCGATCCACCTCCCTCACTTTTAATCACACCCCCTACAAAACTCTGGCCTCTTGGTGGATTGACATTCCAACTCCCCGAAAATAAAAAAACTCCATGCGATCCCTCCTCTGGGTGATGGTCTTAATTTTTGGCCTTGCTGCTTCCACGCAAGCGGCACCAAGAACGTTTACCGACGATCAAGGCAAAACAACAAACGCCGAGCTAAGTGGAGTTGATGGGAATGATGTGATTTTGCGACGTGGGGGCGTTGCGATTCGTTGGCCGCTGGCAAGGCTGTCACAAGCGGATCAGGCTTATGTGAAGGAGTGGCAAAAAAATCCTCCCACCACTCCAAAACTATTGGTTCGTTTGTGGGAGAGAAAAGGGATCAGCCCCGTGGGCATCATGTCGGTTTCTGAGGACTCCCGACCGGATCTTCCTAACATTCCAGGAGTCATCGAGGTCGAAAAAAAGGACGCCTTTCATTATTTTGATGTGGATATTTCCAACCCGAGTAGCACCCAAGCCAATCAATTGACCTTGGCCTACCAACTTTACGTCATCACCGACCCCGGGGAGATTGTCACCGAGACCGGGACACAAGTTCTACCCTCCATCAATGCCAACAAAGTTGTCAAAGCTTCCACTCATGCCATCAGCACCACGCGAACCAAAACGACTAGCCTCTCAGTGAACGCGAACCGTCAGGGTGGGGTGTCCACCAGCGAAAATCGTAAACGCGAGAGCGAACGATTTGGTGGCGGTTGGGTTCGTGTCTATTCCCACGACGGGCAAGTTGTTGGTGAGGAGAAAAGTATGCTACCTCAATTCGAGGGAAACGCATGGCTGGGTGCCACTCTTGCGGGTAATCCCAGCGTGTCAAATTTGGGCGAGTTCGATGCCTTCGTGGCCGAATTTCAATCCCGGCTGAATCAAGTGCAGGAGATTCTCAAAACGCTCCCTCCCCCACCTTCTCCCCCCGCACTTCCACCGCCCCCACCCGGATTGCCGGGCGGCTGAATGAACCAGGGGGAACGGGCGTCCCGCCCGTTTTGAAGAATTTTCTGTGTCGCCACCACTGGAGGGACGCCCATACCGTCCGACCAGCAGTGCTGCCGCACCGCTCACTATCGCCCGACCATGAGGGAATTAATATCGGAAAGCGATTGACGGCCCGGTGTCACTGCCCTTACCTTCGCCAACTCGCTCGTATGGAACTCGCAAATCGACTACAAGAAATCACCCCTTCTCTCACCCTCGCCATTGACAGCAAAGCCAAGGCCCTCCGCGCTGAAGGCGTGGATGTCTGCGGCTTTGGAGCCGGAGAGCCGGACATGGACACGCCTGAGCACATCAAGGCTGCTGCCATTGAGGCCCTGAATGAAGGATTTACCAAATACACCCCCAGCTCTGGCATCCCTGAGCTTCGCCAAGCCATCAGCGAGAAATTCTCGAAAGACAATGGCCTGCAATACAAAGCCAGCCAGGTCATCGTCAGCAGCGGTGCCAAGCAATCCTGTTTTAACGCCATTGCCGCGCTGTGCAATCCAGGCGACGAGGTCATCATTCCCGCTCCCTACTGGTTGAGCTACCCTGAGATGGTGCGTCTGGCCGGTGCCGAACCTGTGATTGTTCAAACCACAGAAGCCAATTCCTGGAAGCTGACGGCTGAAGATTTTGAAAACGCAATGACACCAAGAACGAAAATGGTGATCATCAACACCCCAGGCAACCCCACCGGCTCGATCTACACCAAGGACGAACTCCGCGCCATCAGCGAAGTGGCTGCCGAAGAGGATATTTACATTCTCTCTGACGAAATTTACGAAAAACTCATCTATGATGATGCCGAGCACGTCAGCATCGGCTCACTCACGCCGGAAGCCTATGATTTGACGATCACCGTCAATGGGTTCAGCAAAGCGTATGCCATGACAGGTTGGCGATTGGGTTACCTCGGCGCTTCCGAAGAAGTGGCTCGCGCGATTGATTCCCTTCAAAGCCACACCACCTCCAATCCCTGCTCCTTCGCTCAAAAAGGCGGTTTGGCCGCTCTGCTTGGAGATCAGCAAGTGGTCACCGACATGCGCGACGAGTTCGATATCCGCCGCGAATACATGTATGAGCGGATTTCTTCGATTGCCGGACTGCGCGCCGTGAAACCCTTGGGTGCGTTCTACGTTCTGGCTGATGTGAGCAGCTTCGGCCTCAAATCCCAGAACTTCGCCGACCGCCTTCTCAGCAAAGCCAATGTGGCCGTTGTTCCCGGAGTCGCCTTCGGAAATGATGACACCATTCGCCTGAGCTACGCGACTAGCCTCGACGTCATCAAAACCGGCTTGGACCGCATCGAAGAATTCTCGAAGTCGCTGTAAGCACGCGAGCTCTGAAGCCTACCCGATGCTCCCTGTATTCTCCTCAAGCGGGTTCCAGACTCTGCGGAATCCGAGTGCACGAAAGTCCTTGGTGTTTGTGGTGGCAAAGTCCTCTACGCCATAATGCCTGAGGGTCAGGCCCAAACGCACATCGATAATACGTCGGAAGGCAAAGTCCTTGCGCCGGGTCCATTTCCACACTTCGGCCATCACTGGTGCTGATTCCACAAGCCGCCAATTGCGGTTCTGACGAAGACGCTCGCAATAGGCCCCGGCTGCTGATGGTGTCATGGGATGTTTAAAGATCTTCGCGTTGCACAGCTTCAGAAAAACCTCAACCAACATGAGTTCGCAGATTAACACGTCTTTTCTCGCCGCCATCTGCTGAAGGAAATCCCTTGCTGGCGCGAAATGATCGGAATCTTCATTGGCCGAATGGACGACGATGTTTGTGTCGAAGCTGATCATACCTCATTTCTCGCCGCCATGTCCCAATCCTTTTCGGGGAGAAGCGGAGACCCCAATCGCTGGGCCTCGGGAAGGCTCCACTGGCTTGGGGCCGTGCGCCCAACCGGGTATGCCTTGACGGCCTCTTCCAAACCCCGCCTCACGACCTCCGCAAAGCTCATTTCGTATTCCTCCGCAATCCTCTTGGCCTCGCGGTACAAATGATCGGGAAATTGGATCTGTGTTTTTACCATGATGGCAATTTATCAACACAAGCTGGTATGTCCAGTTATTACGGGATCGGTTGGCATTTTCTCAGAATGGAGGACAAGGGTATGAGACGCCCCGCAGCGGCTTCTATTGGTGTTTGCTGGTGATGTTTCCACCTTCGTCGACAAATGAGTCGTACATAGGTAGCTTCCTGCGAAGTGAGTCGTAAAGTGCGTAGGACGCTTCAAAGTGTTTTTGATTTCAGCAAGCACGTGACGCTGCGAGTGCGAAATTATCCACTCCTTCTTGATTTCTGCTACATAATCCCATATTTATGGCCATATATGAAGACTACGATTGATCTGCCTGATGCCATCCTGGAGCGGACAAAAATTGCAGCTGCACGCCGACGCACTTCCATTAAAAGCCTCATTATAGAGGGGTTGGAGACCGTCCTCCGCGAGGATGCACCTGCTTCTTCCCCTACCGATGCGCTAGCACGCTTGCGTCAGGGGTATCATCTCGGAGGAAAGCCTCTCACCCGCGATCAAGTCCATGCCCGCTGAGCGCTTTTTGGACACGAACGTTCTTCTATACGGTTACGATCTCGATGCCCCGGCCAAGCGAGCGGTCGCGCAGTCCCTGATCGAACAGGCGTGGAGGCAGCCCGGGCAAACCGCCATCAGTGTGCAAGTGCTCCAGAAATTCCACGTCAATTTCGTCCGCCGGGGTCATCTCCCTGCCGAAGCCACAGCACTAATAGGCGATTTCTGGCTCTGGCCAGTCATTGATAATTCTCTTGCCCTCTTCCGCCTCGGACTCTCGCTGCAAACTCGTTGGCAGATTTCCCTTTGGGATGCCATGATTCTTGCAGCCACCCAGACCAGCGGTGCCCGCGAACTCCTTACCGAAGACCTCAACCACGATCAGGACTACGGCGGTGTCCGTGTGGTCAATCCCTTTCGTGAGATCGAGGCTCGGTAAAGGATAGGATAACAATCCTGAAAAGGAAAATGAGCCAACAGAAGCAAACAAAGGTAACGAAGAATCAGGGAGTTATGAAAAACTGCTGCTGACCAAGGAGGTGGCCCAGAATTCTCTGAGCCTTCGTTCCCTTCGCTTCCTTCTGTGAAATTTCCTTCCCGTTTTTAGGTTAAAGTGCCGCTTCGCGGAAACCTTTGCCGTCGCGCCGGGACGTCACGATCCCCCTTCACTGCTAATGCCATTTTCCGCAAGGCATCGTTGACTCAGCTTAAATCCTCAGCCTGCGCGAACTCCGTTTGTATCCACGCAAGCGCCTGCTCCCGTGTGGTGAGAGTCCCTTCCATCTGATGATTGTGAATGGTCTCAAGCGTCTCGCGAAATACCGGCCCCGGTTTCCAGCCAAGCGCGATCAGGTCCGCCCCGGTGATGAGGCGTGGGGGAATGATTGGTTCGTTGGCAAATTCTTCACGTCGGGTTTTTAAAAACTCATAGATGTCCAGAGACCCGTGGCTGCTGCCACAATCCACGCGATGGAGTTCGAGTTCTTCGGTGAAGGTTTCGCGCGCAATAAATCTTCGGAGTTTGGCGGTCCGCATGTGGGGGGCGTCTTTGAAGGCCATGTGGTTTCGCACCATTTCCACGGCGGCAAAGATTTCATGGTTCGAGAACTTCAGGCGGCGCATAATCTCCTCGGCCATGTTTGCGCCGACGTGTTCATGACCATTAAAACGAATCCGTCCGTTTTCATCGCGAAAAAAGCAGGGGGGTTTTCCGATATCGTGTAGCAGCACCCCAAAGGCGAGAGCCGGGGAAACCTCTGGTCCCAGCATTCCAAGCATAATGCGCGTATGAACATAAACATCCCCCTCGGGATGGAACTCGGGGGGTTGTTCGCACCCCTTCAGGGCCTCCACCTCCGGCAAGAGGATCGCCAAGAGCCCGCTTTCGTCCAACAGGTCCAGCCCTCGGACCCTGGTAGGGGCCGTAAATATTTTTACCAATTCCTCGCGGATTCGCTCGGCACTCACGGCTCCAATGCCTGGCACAGCATCTCGTAGGCCCTGCCAAGTTTCTGGGTGAATGGTCAAATCCAGCGCTGCTGCAAAACGCACGCCTCGCAGCACTCGCAGGTAATCTTCCTGAAATCGCTCGGACGCATTTCCAATGGCGCGAAGTCTTCCATTTTCCAAATCCTGGCGACCACCCACATGGTCGATCACTTCCCCAGAAATGGGATCCAAGAAAAGCCCATTGATGGTGAAATCTCGGCGTAGGGCATCACCCCGCGCATCCGTAAAAACTACTCCCGCCGGTCGCCGCCCATCCAAATATTCCCCGTCAGCGCGGAAGGTCGCAACCTCGAAGGGCGTCCCATCCTGAAGCACAATCACCACCCCAAAATGAGCCCCCACGGATACGGTCCTCTCAAACAGAGACTGAACCTCCAATGGCGTCGCGTTGGTTGCAATGTCGATATCCTTGGCCGATTTGCCAAGCAACATGTCCCGAACGCTCCCTCCCGCGTACAAGGCGGTGAACCCAGCCCCCCTAAGCCGATTCACAATCTGCAATGCTTTGTCAGCCAACTCCATGACCGCACCATATCACAGCCTGCAAGCTGGGATATTCAAACTACTCCCCTCTGGCCGCACGGACTTCTTCGGGTGTGAGGAGGGTTCCTGATTTGATGAGGCGGGTGAATTCTTTTTTGGTGACCTGGTGGTGGGTGCCATCGCGGAAGGCGAGGTCATCAAAATGTTTGTAGGCGACGGAAAGTCGCTCCAAGTGCACGATGCAGACAAAGCCGCCCTCCACTTTCCAGAACTGATTTTGCTGAAGTTTTGTCATGGTTATTCTTCGGGCGTTTGCCAAACCAAGCGCATGGCATCCAAGCGGGCTGGGGCCTCGGTGATGAGCGATTGGAGTTCTGCGATTTGGGAGTTCAGCAGGGTGATTTCCTCGTCGCGGATGTGGTTATTTATTTTTTTGAGATCCTTCAGGCGTTGGGCTTCGCGGCCAAGAACGGTCTGCATCCGCTCCGACGCCAATTTGATGACTGTGGCCGAATGCGTTTTGGCATGTTCACGGCTTTTTTCCAACATGGATGGAAGCAGCTTCTTTTTGATGCGGGCGTTGTCGAGCAGGGGAAAGATCGGGCCGGCTTGAAGTTTGGTCTCTGGCAGATCAACCTCCTTGCCCGTGGAGTCCACCACAATTCGTACTGGCGTGGGGGGCAGGAAGCGGTCCAAATGCAAGGCGGGAGGCGCAACCGGCTCGATCAGAAAAACGGTTTCCAGAAATATTCCTGCGGGTCCCTGGCTCAGGGCGAATGAGCAATTGCCGGATTCAGAACTCATGAGCAAGTCAATCGCTCCGCTAACAATAGGGTGATCCCAAGTCAAAAAACCAATCTCCTCCCGGCTGAGCGCTTTGAGTCGATCGCTGGTGAGGGTGATGCCTGTCTCAGGAAGCCCAGGAAAGGCGTCCTTGGTGAGTGGGCCGGGAGTCGCGAGGAAGGTTCGTGAGGATAGCTCTTCCACGTGGACTCCGTAAAAATCAAAAAGACTGAGGAGAAACCCATCCAGCGAGGTGTCGGCATCCAGGGCCTCAATCTGGGCAATGAGGTCAGTGGCTGTTCCTGAAGAATTCATTTGCAGGAGTCGGTCCTGTCCTTGTTTGAGTTCCTTCGCGATCCCTTCATGAAAGTCACGGGTTTCCTTCAGAAAAGAATCAAAGTTTTCCTTGCTGCTGCCCTCAAGAAACGCGGCAAGCCGCGCGGCAAAATGAGCCATCACTTCTCTTCCGCCCACCAAGGATTTTTCAAACGCATTCAGGCCCTCATGGTTCCAGCGGGCCAGCCATTCCATCGGGCTGTCCTTGGGATACGGGACATGGATCTTGATGGTTTCGGTTTGGCCAATCCGGTCCAACCGTCCAATCCGCTGTTCAAGCAGGTCCGGGTGATCGGGGAGATCAAAAAGAACCAAATGATGCGCAAACTGAAAGTTCCGCCCCTCACTGCCAATCTCGGAACACAAAAGAATTTGAGCCCCATCTTCCTCCGCAAACCATGCCGCATTCCGGTCGCGCTGAAGTAGGGTCAGTTCTTCATGAAACATGGCGGCTTTGACGCTGATGCGGGAGCGAAGTTCGGCCTCGATGGCCAAAACTTTTTCGCGGGTGCGGCAGATCAGCAGCAATTTTTCTTTGCGTTTTTTTTCCAGAAATTTGACCAGCCAGTCGATGCGCTTGTCATTGGCCAGCGTGTATTTGCGTGGGGAAGGCCCATGGTCGGAAGCCCACTCTTTGGCCACGGAGGCGGGATCCGAGGGAAGGGCTTCAAGAAAAACCTTCCGCTTGGGAAATCCGGTCATCGCCGACCGTGTGTTTCGGAACATCACACGTCCGGGTCCATGTTGGTCGAGCAGTTCCTGAACGATGGCATCCCGGGCGCTGGTATCTCCGCGTTTGATGGCTGCCAAGTTTTCTTTGAGTCTCAGAGGATTGGCTTCACAGATTGTCCCCAACGCTTTCAGGTCGGAAGTGGTCAGCGTCTTTCCATCAAGGAGTTTTCCCGCCAACTCCGCCGTCCGGCGGTAGGTGCCACGCTCCGAAGTGAACGTTGCAAAATCATTGTATCGGTCGGGATCAAGCAACCGCAGCCTGGCAAAGTGGCCCTCGGCTCCGAGTTGCTCCGGCGTGGCCGTGAGGAGAATGAGCCCCGGCACTTGGGAACTGATTTTTTCCACCACCAAATATTCTGGCCCTGCGCCTGATGGGGACCATTCCAAATGGTGGGCCTCGTCCACAACCACCAAATCCCAGCCCGCTGCGGCTGCTTGGTTTCCACGGTTTTCGTCACCCGCAAGCAGGCTAATCGGGCAGAGGATCAGTTGGTCATCAAGAAAAGGGTTTGCGTCAAGATCGCCAGATTCAATGGCCCGACAGCGATCTTCATCAAAGATGCTGAATTGAAGATTAAATCGGCGTAGGAGTTCCACAAACCACTGGTGAACGAGGGGCTCGGGCACAAGAATCAGAATTCGTTTGGCACGCCCGCTGCGGAAAAGCCGGTGGACGACGAGGCAGGCCTCAATGGTTTTTCCCAGCCCTACTTCATCGGCCAACAACACCCGCGGAAGCAGGCGGGAAGCCACTTCGTTGGCGATATGCAACTGATGGGGGATCAGGTCAATGCGGGCGCCAAGGAAACCATGGACCGGAGCCTGACGAATCTGATGCCGCCTCCGCAGGCAGGACAGACGCAGGTCGAACACCTCGGGTTCATCCACTTGCCCGACAAACAGACGCTCTTCGGGTTTGCTGAATCCCAGTGTGTCCGAAAGATCGGTTTCAGGAACCTCGCGTCCACCCCCCAGATAATAAAAAAGTCCCCCGTCACGAATCTCCACGGCTTCGACAGGCACGGACTCACCCGCATGGGTCTTTATTGTGTCCCCCGCACGGAACTCGACACGTTTTACCGGTGCGGAAGCCGCTGCGTATTGACGGATCGTCCCGCTCGCCGGGAAAAATATCGAAACCCGCTCCGGGGCCTCTTCAACCACAACCCCCACGCCGAGCTCCGGCTCCGGTTCGCTGACCCAACGTTGGCCTTTGATAAATCTGCCCATGGGCTCAATCGTTCAAAAACCAATCAAAATGGCAAGTGGTTAGAATTTCTTTTTGCCTGCAGGGACTGCCTGCTTCGCCGCAGTGGCCTGCTGTTTCTTTTGGTTGCTGGAATTGGTTTTGGACTGCTTCTGGGCAGCCTTTTTGTTGACGGATTTTGGTGACTTGTCGCCCATGGGATGTGGTTTTTGGTGAAGGGTTTTGCGGGGATTGGTTGCTACCGCAATCCACTCTCGCAGGTTGTTGGTCTTCTGCACATCTATTCCTTCGTCCCTGGTTGGGGAAGATCGCTTGGGGGTGGATCGCGATCTCCGAGCGCGATGGAGCAAGTGGCGGCTGTGCCGCGTAGGATTTGTCATCGTGCGGCGGAGCGCCCGATCCACCTGCCCCGCTTTTAATCACCCCCCCTGGATAACAAATTGGGAAATTATCGCTTGCCTTTTCGGCAAGAAAACATACCGTTCATATGAACGGCATATGCTCACACCACGACAACAAGAGATTTTGACCTTCATTCGTCATCGGATTGACAGGCGGGGGAGTGCTCCTTCGCTGAGGGAAATCATGGAACATTTTGGGTTCTCTTCACCGACCACGGTGAGCGGACACCTCGATCTTTTGGAAAAAAAAGGTGCAATTCGACGTGAACCCGGCCGCGCACGAAATATTATTCTGCCAGGGGTCCGTCCCCATCGTTCGGGCCTCGTGGAAATCCCCCTCTATGGAATGATCCCCGCTGGTATGCCCTCTGGCCAGGAACAGGAACCTGATCGCTGCATTGCGGTGGACCCGGAAACCATCCGGCTTCCCAAAAACTCGCGGACGTTTGCCTTGCAGGTGAGGGGAGACTCCATGATTGGGGCCGGCATTCTTGATCGGGATATTGTAATTATGGAACTCAGCGAGCCCAAGAACCGGGATATTGTTGCTGCCCTCATCGATGGCGAGACGACACTCAAACGGTTTCTGCTTCAAAAAGGACGCCCGTTTTTGCGTGCCGAAAATCCTGCTTTCCCAGATCTAATTCCTGCACGGGAACTTGTCATTCAGGGAGTCCTTCGGGCCTTGGTGAGAACGATGGGGCGAGGGTAAATGAGGTGGCGTTCAATCCGTGCCTGATGGTAGCCATACTCTATCCATCAGTTCATGGCACCATCTCCAGCGATGATCTCAATGAGCAATTTCTGAAGTTGAAAAGTTCCGCTGAAGCACGCGCTCAAGAGCTTGGGCTTTTGTAAACGAATTTATGGCTCTCTATTTCGGGCGAAATCTCTATAGTCCAACTCATCCCTATGCATGACGTTCTACAGGCTGACCTTTTTCCGAAGGCGAGGCTTTCGCTTGATGCGCTGAGTATGTTTTCGGAGGCGCCTGCGGAGGCTCGGGGGGCCATTCATACACGGCCTGAAGTCGCCGAGTTTGTTCTCGATGCGTTGGGGTGGGTGGAGTCGGCACCTTTGGCGACCTTTCGGCTTTTGGAACCCTCGGCTGGGGAAGGGGATTTTCTTTTGCCCGCCGTGAACCGCTTGATTTCTCGGGTGAGCCCGGATGACCTTTCGATTGCGGGGTGCATTCTGGCCGTGGAGGTGAACCGTCCTGCGTTGCAGATATGTCGGGATCGAATCAGTGCCCTCCTTCTTGATCACGCATGGAGCCCACGTGTCATCTCAGAGCTTTTGGATCAGTGGCTGGTGCATGACGACTTTCTGTCCATCCCCCTCGACGGCACGTTCACTCATATTGTTGGCAACCCTCCGTATATCCGTCTGGAGAACCTGCCGAAAGATCTGCTCAAATCCTACCGTGCCCGGTGGCGGTCGCTCTTTGATCGTGCGGATCTTTATGTCGCCTTCTTTGAAAAGTCTCTCGAACTCCTTCTGCCAGAGGGACGGCTGGGCTTCATTTGCGCTGATCGTTGGATGAAGAATCGCTACGGCGGGCCTTTGCGGGACATCGTTGCGACGGGATTTCATCTGGAATCCTACGTCGATTTCACGGATTGCCCCGCCTTTTTTGACGATGTGGCTGCCTACCCGGCTGCCACCGTCATTCGCAAAGGGAAGGGGAACACCACCCGCGTGGCCTTCCGTCCTGCGATTTCCAGAGAAATCCTCGTTCCCCTGGCCGAGGCTCTTGCATCCCACAAAAGGCATCCGCAGGTCACACTTCTCACGGGGGTGTGTCAGAGCAATCAGCCGTGGTCATTTAATGAAAACGGGGGAATTCCCATCATCAGAAAACTGGAAGCCAATTTTCCCATCTTGGAAGCCGCTGGGTGCAAGGTCGGAATTGGTGTCGCCACTGGTGCTGACGCAATTTTTATTGGGACTGATGAAGGGCTTGATGTGGAACCTGAGCGGAAGCTGCCGCTTGTGACCACCAAGGATATCCGCAACGGGCAGGTGAAGTGGGGCGGACTTTTTGTTCTCAATCCCTTCACTCCAGAGGGTGGATTGGTTGACCCTGATGACTTCCCCAAGTTTCGCGCTTACATCGAACGTCATCGCGAAAAAATCCAAAAGCGCAATGTGGCAGATCGGAATCCCAAGGGCTGGTTCCGAACCATTGACCGCATCCATGCGCCCCTGACCAATACTCCCAAGCTCCTCATCCCCGACATCAAAGGGTCTGCCCATGTCGTTTTGGAGTCTGGAAAATATTACCCACACCACAATTTGTATTACGTCACCTCGGATTCATGGGACCTGCGTATTCTGCAGATGATCCTGAGCAGCAGGGTTGCGCATGCCTTTATCGTTGCCTACAGCCCTCGCATGCGCGGCAACTTCCTTCGTTTCCAAGCCCAGTATCTGCGACGAATCCGTATCCCTCGATTCGAGGAGTTGGACAGCGTGACGAAAAAAGCACTCCTGATTGCCTCAAGGTCATCCTCCCAATCTGAAAAGGATCGGGCTATCCAAAAACTCTACAATCTGACTGATCGCGAGTGGCACCAACTGGACCCTGCAATTCTGACAGCCTAAGAATTTATGTCCGCCGCACTGATTAACTACGAAGAGCGCTTGCGGCAAGCTGTCAGGTTCTTTTGGAGAGGGCGGCGGGATGCCGTCACCAAACAGCAGGCCACAGGAAAACTTGATCAAGGAAACAGGGGGGCCGTCACGGGCGGAAAAAACTTGGATGCCTTCCGCGACATGATTGTTGATGTCGTGAATCGTCATGGCCCGGAGGGATGCGAGGTTCACCGCGGAAAAACGATGGTCGTTCTTCCTGGGTTCTTTCGCCCCACCAAGCAATGGGACTTGCTGATCATTTACCAGGAAAGGCTCTTGGCGGCCTTTGAACTGAAGTCGTTGTGCGGTCCCTCTTTTGGAAACAATGCCAACAATCGCTGCGAAGAGGCCATGGGCAGCGGCCACGATTTCCGGAAAGCGCAAAGCGAGGGCCTCTTTGGGCGCGGAGCCACGCCATTCCTTGGATACCTCATTCTGGTTCAGGATTCTCCGGGATCCCGTGTGCCAGTGAGAGCAAACTCCCCTCATTTCCCCACGGACAAAGTCTTTCACTCGTCCTCGTATCAGCAACGCATGAGAATCATGTGCGAGAGAATGATGGAACAGCAACTCTATTCATGCGCGTCCGTTCTGGTTGCCCCCAATGAGCCCAAATCCGGCGACTCTTCCCACCTCTCGAACCAAACCGCCTTTCGCCTGCAACTCTCACGGCTTGCAGGACACCTGGCAAGCGAAGCGGATTTGGCTGGTGGCTCGAAAGGGAAGATCAAGGATGATCCTGCAACCTATGAAACAGGATCGTTGCTTGCGGGGGATTTCTTCACCTCGATTGAAAATCCTGAAGATTTTGCGGGCAATCGACCTAGGTTCAATAAATTCTAGGGGTAGGACAACTTTTGACTGTGTGGGGGTGAGATAAATTTCTGTCATGACACACTGCCCGCCTACTGCAACCGCCCATAATCGGATTCCAAAATTTGGAGACACGATTCCTCGCGACTCACCAATTGTGAAGGAGTTCCCAAACCGATCGGGAGTATCGGGTTTCTGTGATTTGTCAGCGGGTAGCGCCTACAATCCTGCTTATCAATCCCCACCTATTCCAATCATCATGGCATTCGGGGCTGCTCCCCTGAGCGAGTGCAGTCAAGAGGGCCGTTGGGATTTTGATCGTGCCGTCGAGGAGAACCCTGATGCACTAGTCCGTTCGGCTAAACGCTTGGGAAAGTCCTCCGAATCCAACAATTGGTATGATTTGATTTTTCAATTTGGAACCCATGAATTTCTTCACGGGAACTCCTTCGTAATTACTGCGTATGCATTAAACCACAAAGCCGCCGAGCGCATAGCACGAGAATTCACAGCGGCTTATGGCAAGAAGTTATCGGAAACAGGTGGGAGTTTTCAACTGATCCAGCGGGAGTCCCGCGATGACATCTGCTACAAAAAGGTGACACTCAAGCCAGAATCTGCCCTGAGCGATGAGGACTTTGTGCTGCATTATCCCGGCAATACAACCGATTGGCATCGCAGCTTTGTGACGAAGCTCAGTGAGCGCTCAAGCGGGCTGAGCATTCTTGAGGGGCGTCCCGGCACGGGGAAAACCTCCTATCTTCGCCACCTCATGGGGGCTTTGCGAGATACCCACAAATTTTACTTTCTTCCTCCCAGCAACCTCGACGTACTTATCTCTCCAGAATTTATTGGTTTTTGGTCAAAACAGCGAGAATTCCAACCGGACCACAAGTTGGTTGTCATTCTTGAGGATGCTGAGGAGGCGCTCATGCCTCGTGAGGCTGATAACCGAGAAAAAGTGAGTGCCATTCTCAATCTCTCGGACGGAATGCTGTCTGACTTTGTTGGCCTCCATGTGATTTGCACCATAAATTGCTCCGCCTCTGAGATTGACCAAGCCTTGCTGCGGCCTGGTCGCCTCGTGAGCCATAAAATTTTTAATCGCCTTGATCCTGTTCAAGCATCGGCTCTTTCCGCAACTCTCGGGAAAGTGCTTCCCACCGCACGCGACTACTCCCTTGCTGAGGTCTTCGCAGGGGAGCAGGACCTTTTTAGCTCGAAACCAGCCATTGGGTTTTCATAATGGCGAAGACACCTTGGTGATAGCCCACGTGACAGTAAACCAATGGTTCTTGAAGGTGTTTAGCAGGTCATCACGCCATCAGAAATTTTTCAGAGCAGTTTCCGCAGGCGGGAAACTCGCTTCGGGTCGGTTCTCGGATCCCATCCGAGGCCTTTGCAAAGAAACTCATGACGTTCTGCTCCCCGGAGTCCCAGCACCTTCGCCTCCGCCTCCAACTTGACCAGTTTTTCAGCATTGGTCCGGCGCTGCTCGGCATCCTCCGCCAGCGACGATCCCTGCCGATGCTGCCCACGGGATTTGTGGAGTTTGGTAATCGATCCCCAGTTAACATCCCGTTTGGCGTCGAATGACCAATATGCAGGAATAAAAATCATGGTGCCGAAGGGAGTCAAGTTGATGGAGAGTTTTTGCAAGAGTGGCTTGCCATTCTCCATACCGTAGAGGTTCCACTTCGCACAGAAAGTGTCGAATACGGCTTGGAATCGGCCAGCCTCTGTTTTCCAGTCAGGTTCAAATTTCGTTCGCAAATTACGCTCTGGCACCATAGTCCGGCGGATGACGCCCTTATGATCAGCGTACCCGGAGACATCGAAGCATCCCATGACTGTTTTCCAATCAGCTTGAAATGCCTTGTTTTTGGACAACGCCCGTTCGCTGGCGGAAAACTTCGCCACTGAAGCTGGAACAAGATGTTCATACCGTCCTTTCTGAACATCGTGTTCGTGAGCCATTACCGCAATAACGGTCTTTTCATCTGGAATGGGAGGTAGAACCTGAAAAAGCAGTTCCGTTGCCTCATCAAACTTTTTGTGGGCT
Organism: Terrimicrobiaceae bacterium; assembly: GCA_041744075.1. Lineage (GTDB taxonomy): Bacteria > Verrucomicrobiota > Verrucomicrobiia > Chthoniobacterales > Terrimicrobiaceae > JAJTZA01. The sequence continues at coordinate 10,197 of JBGTLQ010000236.1, read as the reverse complement.
TTTATCGAGTCGAGAACGCGCTCCAATAAACCCTGAATGTTGAATGGCCAGAGCGTCACTGGAGCGAGGAACAACCTGTAAAGATGATCCACTTGCCGTGCGAGAGGCCCTGGGATTGATGCACGCTCCCGGTGATAGCGCCGCACCAGACAACTGCTCCACTCAGCCCGGTGGTAGGCTTGCCGGGCAATGTGTTCAATGTCTTGCTTCATCCCATCCTGATTCTCATCTGGATTCGAGATGGTTGGCAACTCTGCTTCATTTGCCCATCAAAGGCACGCAACCCCAGTCATTGGGGACAATCCCGTCCCTGGAAAGCGAACGCATGTTGGAAGACCATTTCGAACATGAATAAAACTCCAAAAAAGCGCATGATGTTCCGACAAGGGGACATCTTGATTGAAGTCATAAAGAGCATTCCCCCGCAGGCGAGACTGCAACCGAACAGTGGCCGAATTGTCCTGGCTGAGGGTGAGGCGACCGGACATCGACATGAAATAATCAGCCCCACAGCCTTATCGTTTTTGGACGAAGATGGCCTCTATTTAAACCTCATGGAAAAATCTACGCTCCAGCATGCGGAGCATGGATCAATCGAGTTGCCGGCCGGGACCTATCGGATGATTCGCCAAAGAGAATTCTCAACTGGGGACAGAGTGAAAGATGTCTATGACTGAGGGAGCATTACCACGTTTGGAGGAAATCATGGAGCGGGTCGAAGAGGCTGCCTGGAAATTCGTGACGTGCACCGATCCGTGTGACCGGAAAGCAGCTGAGAACGCTGTGCGTTTGATCTACAGCGAGCGGGGGGCAGATTTGCCAAAGCGTTTTATCTGGTGCAACTCACCCAACGAAGCTGCTGAACACCTCAAAAGCGTTGCTGAATTCGGAGAGTCTCAGATCAACAATCTCTGGCTTTATCCGCGATCCATCGCGGCACAAAAACTACGTTTGATACCTGAGGACAACGAAGTGCAAGGTCCCTACAGCTTTTATCGTCAAGGGATATATCGTTCAAAGTCCGGCCTCCTGAGAGAAAATCTCAGAAGCTTCGCTCCTATCGTCGCATTTGGTTACGGTTGCCAAGATGCTCCATGGCTTCTGACTTTCTCACATTTTCGTTCCGAACTTCAGATTTCTGCTCTTCCTGAACTGAAAGGCTTGAATGCATTGCTTCGGACGGGCGGTTGGTTTGCTCCGTTCAGCAAGGCCTGCATCATGATTGAGCGTCCGAAGGCAATCCACACAGATTCAGAAGGTCTACTCCACCTTGAAGGCGGTCCGGCTCTGAGTTGGCGATGTGGGTTGCCCCTCTACTTCTGGCACGGGATCGAAGTTCCCTCAAAAGCTATTCTCTTCCCCGATGCCCTGAATCATCAGGATATCTGCACATGCGCGAACATCGAAGTGCGGCGAGCACTTTTGGAAATCTATGGGTTGGAGCGCTTCATTTCTGAAACCAATACAAAAATTATTCACGAAGATGAAACTGGTCAGCTATTAAAGCTCGATCTGCCACGAAACTTCAAGTGGTCAGCCGACCCTTTGATTGTACGTGTTTTGAACTCAACTCCCGAGCCGGATGGCTCATTCAATACCTATCTGCTCAGCGTGCCTCCAAACGTCGGAACAGCCAAAGAAGGAGTGGCCTGGACATTTGGGATGGAACCACTCGAATATGATCCCCTCATTCAAACCTGAATCTTTATCCTCCGCTTCCTCCCTGCGTGGTTTGTGATGGGGATAATCAATGGCCTCGACACTTAAATCAGATGCCAGTAAATATGAAATAACGCTTGCCAGTTTGCCCAATGAAAAACGATGATCCCCGCTCTCTGAATCTTTTTTCACGCTTGTCCAATTACGTGCCAAGTGAAGGGGTGAAGCGCGGTCGTGAACCGCTGGAAGACTTTTGCACTGAGGCTTTGGCTTTTTGCTTGATCAAGTCCACAGTCTTCAAAAGTAAGTTTGCCACCCAGTTTCTGAATCTCTCGCTTTCTGAGAATTATCATCTCCTTGTTGACACCCAGAGAACCATTAATATTAATCCTGACAAAAAAGGTCGTGCAGATTTGGTCTTAGAGATTGTCAGTGACACACAACACCTGAAAATATGCGTAGAAGTAAAAATGGGGGCTGCCATCAGCGATATCCAGAAACACTATGCAGATTACATTCTTGCTCCTCAAGCCTACTTTTCACGATCGCCAAATGAGTGGCTGCAAGATGGCCGGAAAATTACTTGGGAACGTGTGCAGGGCCTTCTCATCAGCAGTCTTTCAGATGAAAAAATGGCTGACGATCAGGTCCTTTGTTTTGTTATGGAACAGTTTGCAGAATTCTTGGCTCAAAAAGGACTTAAGCGCATAATTATGAAAACAGACGCATACGCATTACATGGAATAACATCCTCCGCTTCTCTCCTGAATGAATGGACTGAGTTGCTAAATTCTTTCCGCAACACGCTTGGACTTAGAGCGAGGGGAAATCCTCCACCAAAGTGGGACATTCCCAGTGGCCCTGGCAAGGATTCCTACTACGGAATTTATGGGAACAAATGGCGTTACGCAGGCTTTATGATTACCGCAACAGGAAAAATATCTTGCTATTACGAGGAACCATTCTTTGGGGAAATGCCCGCAAGGAACGACGATTTTGAAATAAGTGCCGGAGAGCCTGGAACAGTTTTCATTACGGCAAAAGCAGAATATCCTCGAGGAAGCGACGATAAGTCGATTGAAATTCAAAAAATATTCTCAGCTATGCAGCGGGATTTAAGGGATTTCGCATCATGCAACCATCTTGCGCCTATCGATCCATTGGATTCAGGCTCTGACGAAGAATAGAATGTCTTATTTGGGTAGGCGAAGAGGATTTACGAAAAAAATCCACAGATCGTAAAGAAAATGCCAAAACTGGGTCCAGCGTATCTGGCGCAGCTTTAGCTCCCAGTGCCTCATCGAGGAATGAAACGTGCCGAAAAATCATGAATGTCAGCACCCTCATGCCAGCTTCCAATGATGGCAATTGAGGAGTTGAAAGTATAGTGTTTTCCACTGGCACGACCGCATTCATTGCCATTCTTGACCAGCCTTGCCACAAAGCTTCCGTCGCCCTGAAATTGACCCTTTACCGTGTAGGTTGATGGGTCATCATCAGACCATCTGCAGTCAAAGGAGAATTGCTTGCTGTCTGGACGGACAGAATCAGTAATTTTCCAAATCTCAAACGTGCTTTTTTCCTTATAAAGCCAAACAATCGCGTTTTCAGTAAATGTAAGCATACCTATTTTCCACTTTATTCCTCGTTCCTTTCTTCAAGTGCCGCAATCAGAGCATCCCTAAACATCACAAAGCGTTTTGTGATGAAGAGCGGATCAGATAGCTCTCTGCCATCCGTAAGAAGAAAATCCATAATCATTCTTCGGATGGAAAGTGCAGAAAAAACTTCAACCTCAAGGTCTGCGTAGTCCAAATATACACGATGCGTGGCTTCAAAGCATGTGACAGCAAGTTCGAAGTCGAGAAGATCGACTCCGTTCTCCGAAATTACTTTGCTGAGTTGCTCGTCAGGAGAAACAAGTACATCTTCAAGGCTGACGCATTGTAGAATTTCAATGAAGCTGTCGATTAGTTGGTCTTTGTTCATAAAAATCTTGGTTGTTAAATAATCGAGTTGAGGAATTTCTTCAGATCCCCATCGAATGAAAATCACTGAGTGGGGGATATAAACATAATCCTCTACGCTAATTGAGACTTTCAATCAATGAAAATAGGCGACATGACAATAGGAGATACGGAGGCTGACTTGAACGCGGGTTTTCAGCTCATGCCTGCTCATAGATCGGCACGGCTTGCGCCTTGGTGTTGAAATCCACACCTTTCGTCCGGGGAAGCGCAAATTCTGCAAGGACATCCGCATCGCTGCGTGAGGAATTGAAGTTACCATGCAGAACAGAGCCGAAGAAATTCAATTTAGTGATACCACGATCACATGCTTCAACCCCGACCCGGCAGTTCGACATCCTCGCGCATTTCTCGCTGCCACGCGACAGGATCCTCAATAGATTTGAAGGGGTTGCGGGCGCGAATTTGTTTCATGATCGTGGCCAGGCGCTCTTGGCGCTCGATCTCAGAGGTTCCGCCGGGCGCAGGCTCAAGTTTTGCTCCCACCTTCTCTTTCCCATGACTCAAATCCAGAGGCTGCGGCAGATGAAGAGTGCCGTCACGATCTGGTTCGAGAATTGCGGTGACTGTGGTTATTTAAGGTATTCTATACAACATTGAGCAAAAGAAAAAGCTGAGATATTTTTTCGAGGTTTGAAACAAGGGAACCTTCAAAAAAGATCCGAATGAGTTTGGATGTGTTCAGAAACAGCAGAATGTTTCACTCAAGATCAAGGTCTTTCTTGGCTTCATTGCTCGAGGATGATCCGATGGCTTGATAAGCCCGGCCGGCAACCGTGATCGTTTTTGTGTGGGGATGAAAAAGAGCGACATCGGCCCACGGCGGTTCATTCCACTTGAGTTCGAACCATGCGTAGCGTTCGAGAAACGGAAGGGATTCCAACATGGGGAGGGCCTTGCGGATGAAGGCGGCATTTTTTTCCGGGTTGACGGGGGGATTCAGGATTTTTAACCATGGGCCGGTTGAACCAGCAAATTCGGTCAGCCAGATGGGACGTCGGTAGCGTTCCCATTGGGTTTCCAAAAACGTTTTGAGTTGGTCCACGGCATCCGGGGCTGTGATGTCTCCGTACCAATGCAGGCAGATAAAATCCACCCGGTAGCCGCGTGAATCGGTCTGGGTCATAAAACGTTCCAGCCAACTATTTTTTTTGGCGGCATTGGCGGGAGCCGGGCTTCCGAGGCGCAGGCCGGTTTCCATGAGCCGGGGCCAAAGGGCCAGGGCCTCATCGACGGTCATATCCGCCTGCTCTTTGGCATCAGGCTCGTTGAAACCGAGAAGGGCTGGGGCTCCGGATTCTTTGAGACGGGCCAGGTTCTTCTTGGAGGCGTCCTTGGTTCCCCAAATCATCGGCACAAATTGCGCTTCGATTTTTGCTGGCGCGGCATCCGGCACTGGAGTCCAGTTGTAATACCACCCACAACCAAGCTGATCCACAAACGGACTGTAGGCATTGAAGGAATTGTCAGCATTCCAGAACCCAACCCCCTTTTTAGAAATGGGTGGTGTCTGCGCGAGGGTCATAGGCGTGAGGCCAATCCCTGCAAGGGCGCAGAGAAAGATGGAAACCTTGATCATCTTAGGTCTCCCTAAGATTGAGACTGAGATTGGGACTGAATCTGGGATGGATCCATCCAATTGCAGTAAGTCTGAGAAAGCGCCTGACAAACATCGGCAAGCCGCAATTGGATGTGATCAAGGAATTGGTGAAGGCCTGACGCAAACACCGTATCGATGGTTGTGTAATCAAGGTGCGAGCGAAGCATGCCGGAAACACGCTCCACTTCGTTGCTGAAGTGACCGTCTTCACAATGCGAAATGTGGTGAAGAGCCCGGTCCATTTTATCCACGCAAAATCGAATCGAACGAGGGAAGTCATCATGCAGCAACAAGAATCCCGCAACTTTCGAAGCAGTGACTTGGCCGACATGGATTTTCAGGTAGGCTTCCATACCGCTGCAGGAGCGAAGAACTGCCATCCATTGCGTGATGTCCACATTGCCGCCGACCTGCTCGCTGCTGGGCAGGAGGATGTGGTATTTCACATCAACAACCCGCGAGGTGGAATCCGCCCGCTCGAGGTATTTTCCGATTTGAAGGAATTCCCAGCCCTCGCCATGCGTCATGGTCGCATCGGTTGTTCCTTGAAACGCATGGAGCTTATCGACAATCCGCCTGTAAAAGTCGATGGGGCTGTCTTGGTAGTCCGATCTTGCGGGACCATCCCGGAGGTAAAGATAGGTCCGGTTGATCTGCTCCCACATCTCGCTGGAAATTTGTTCACGGACGGTGCGGGCATTTTCGCGCGCATTGCCAATACAGGAAAGGATCGAGTGGGGATTCTTGCGCTCGAAGGTGACAAATTCCATGACCGCTTCCGGCGTGATGCTGTCATGAATTTTTGTGTAGAGGTCCTGATCCTCCAAGGTTGCGAGAATCGGTTGCCAATGCATCTGCACGGTGCCTGGATTTTGATCCTCAATATCAAGAAGCAACTGCATGTTGACATCCAAAAGGCGGGCGTTGGTTTCGGCCCGCTCAATGTAGCGGCTCAACCAGAAACAGGAATCAGCAACGCGGGATAGCATGGGTCAGTCCTCCTCCCCGTCCAGGACCCACGTGTCCTTGCTGCCGCCGCCCTGACTCGAATTCACAACCAAGGAGCCTTTCCGAAGTGCGACGCGGGTCAGGCCGCCGGGAATGATGGAAATTTTTTCCCCACAGATGATGTAAGGCCGGAGATCAATGTGGCGGCCTTCGACTTTTCCTTCGCAATAGGACGGGGAACGTGAAAGCTGAATAGTTGGTTGCGCAACGTATCCCCGGGGATCGGCCAAGATGGCCTCGCGGAAAGCGGCAATTTCCGCCTTGGAGGCGTGAGGGCCCACAAGCATGCCATATCCGCCGCTCTCGTTGGCGGCCTTGACAACAAGCTTCGAAAGATTTTCCAACACATAATTGCGGTCACTCTCATTCGAGGTGAGGAACGTCTCCACATTTGGCAGGATCGGCTCCTCGCCAAGGTAGAATTTGATCATGGCCGGCACGTAGTAATACGTCACCTTGTCATCAGCGACTCCCGTGCCAACCGCGTTCGCCAAGCTCACATTGCCAGCGCGGTAGGCTTCAAAAATCCCTGGAACGCCCAACACAGAATCCGAACGGAAAACCTGGGGATCCAAAAAATCATCATCGATACGGCGGTAGATGACATCCACCTTCTGAAGCCCCTTGGTGGTCTTCATATACACCGTCTTGTTTTCGACCACCAGGTCATTCCCGGTCACAATTTCGATTCCCATCGAGCGAGCAAGAAACGAATGCTCGAAATACGCGGAGTTGTAGATTCCTGGAGTGAGAACCACCACGGTGGGGTCGTCTTTGCCATGGGGGGCGATATGACGCAACATCGCCAGCAGATCTTGGGCATACCGATCAACCGGCCGAACCGAATATTTGGCAAAAAGATTTGGGAAAACCCGTTTCATGGCCTGACGGTTTTCCAGCACATAAGAGACGCCGGAGGGACAGCGGCCATTATCCTCAAGGACAAGATATCGTCCGTCACGGTCCCGAATGAGGTCTGTCCCGCAGATGTGGATATAGATGCCTCGCTCCACATCGAAGCCCTGCATTTCAGGACGAAAATGACGGGCCGTGGCAATCAACTCACGGGGGACGATCCCTTCCTTGAGAATGCGCTGATCATGATAGACATCATGAAGAAACAGGTTTAGCGCTGTGAGGCGTTGGACCAAACCGCGTTCGATGAGGGACCATTCATCGGCAGGAATCACCCGGGGAATGAGATCAAACGGGAAAATTCGTTCCGTGCCTTCATCTCCGCTGTAAACAGTGAAGGTGATGCCTTGGCTCAGATACGAATGGTCGGCAAGAAGTCTCTTCCTCTGAAATTCTTCGTCTTGCAAACTTGCAAACCGGTCAGCAAGGGCCTCGTAGTGCCCGCGAACCATTCCGGGAGCGGAAAACATTTCATCAAAATAATCTCCGACTTCATAGTCGGCAAAGAGCCCATTCATTCCTAACGCCGAGAATGCCAGCCCGTTCGTGATTTGAAAAGGCGAAAAGCGTGGACCGCGAAAATCACGGTGTTCCCGTGTCGTTCCGGCAAACCCACCAAACCCCGCCCAAAAGGGCACCAGACAACACAACAAATCCAACAAGTGACAACATACTTGGGTGTGCAGAGTTGCTTAAAGTTTGTGAATGTCAATTTTAAATCACCTCATTCTCAAAAATGGACGGCATCCTCATTCACGGCGAATCCCTCCGTGGTATCATCACCGGGACAAGCTTAACTTTTCAGGATCTGCCCGAAACACAAACGTTGCCCTTTCATCGGTGGTTTTAATTTTCCCTTTTGCGGGATCAGTTTTGATACTGTAGCAAATGTGGTGGATCGTTGATTTTCGATCAGAACGGCAGGTAAATAAAAATGAAAGCTTCACAAATATTCCAAAGCCATCAGAGACAAGTGCATTTGGATTTTCACACCTCTCCCCACATTCCTGATGTGGGTTGTGAATTTGACGCGGCGCACTTTGCGGCAACGATGAAGAGAGCCTGTGTTAACAGCGTCACAGTTTTTGCGAAGTGCCATCATGGCATGTGTTATTTTCCGACAAAAACGGGAACCACACACCCTGCGCTTGCGGGGCGGGATTTGCTTGGCGAGCAGATCGAGGCGCTACACCGTGAGGGCATTCGTGCTCCGATTTACACGACTGTGGTGTGGGAAGAGGACGTGGCGGGTCGTTTTCCCGAGTGGCGTCAGATGGCGAAAAATGGACATTTTGCGGGCTGGACGGTGGGGCCCGATGGTCAGCCTGGTCATGTGGGGACCTGGCGTTTCAACAATCCGCTGGACCCGCGCTATCAAGATTATATCGAGGCTCACGTGCGGGAGATTTGCGGACGCTATGGTCGCGAGGTGGATGGTTTCTTTTTTGACATTCTCTTTTTTGCGCCCGGTGCTTGCTGGAGTGATGCGAGTCTGGCTTTCCGTCAGAAACTGGGGTTGATGGGGGAAGATGCGGCCACGTTTGATCGTTTTCAGGGCGCAGCTCAAGCGGCATTTGCAAAAAAGTTCACGCGGCTTGTGAGGTCGCTGCGACCTGCTGCAACGATCTTTTACAATGCGCAGAACGACGGCAACATGGATCCTTCTGTTGGGTCCCGTGCGCGGGTGGAGTATCAAACTCACTGTGAGATCGAGTCGCTTCCTTCGGGGTTTTGGGGATATTTCCATTTTCCTCGCATGGCTCGTGCTCAGAGTCATTGGGGCAAGCCGTGGCTGGGGATGACTGGTCGCTTCCAAAAAATGTGGGGCGATTTTGGTGGGATCAAACCACAAGCCGCGTTGGAATTTGAATGCTTTCGGGCTCAGGCCATGGGCGGTGCCTGCTCGGTGGGCGATCAACTTCCACCACGCGGCACGCTTGACGCTGCGGCTTATGATTTGATCGGCGCGGTTTACGAACAATGGGAAGCGGCGGAGGCGTTTTATTCGGGCTCTGAGGCTATACCAGCAGAGGCGGGCATTTTCTCAGCTAGTTTTCCAGGTCATGATGGTGGAGTCAGCGAGGAGGGTGCTGTGCTGCTCTGTGAGGAGGCGCACTATGATTGTGTGATGCTCGACAGCTTGGATAAACTCGAAAATCTGGGCGTGATCGTTCTCCCAGACTCCACAATTGTGAATCCTGACTTGGCAAAGCAGTTGGAGAAATTCCACACCAAAGGCGGGCGGCTCGTGATTTCCTATCGGGCTGGATATGACGCCGATGGGCGTTGGGCGCTCGATTTTTTGCCGCTTTCGTTTTTTGGGGAAACGCAAAAGTTTCCGACCTACTGGCGGGCACGGTCCTCATTCAACAAATCGATGAGTTCGAGTGACAGAGTTTTCTACGAGGCAGGGATGCAGGTGAAACCCGGTTCTGGTGTTCGGGTGCTCGTGGATCGCGTGCTTCCTTACTTCAAGCGCACGGCCGTCACATTTTCTTCTCATTTCCAAACGCCGCCGGTGGAAAAGGCGGATCGGTATCCGGCTGTGATGGGGGGTGAAGGATTCGTTTATTTTGCCGACCCCATCTTTCGCGAATATCGCCGCACAGGGAATCTGGCGGTGCGCGATGTCGTGCGTCGTGTTCTGCGTGATTTCACGGGTGGACCGCAGTTTGGAGAGGGACTGCCAACTTCAATCCTTGTTTATCCCCGACGCAGGGGGAACGATTTGTTGCTCACCCTTCTGCACTACATCCCTGTGCGCAAAGCCATGGATATTGATGTCATAGACGAGCGATCCACTTTTACTGGCGAAGTGCTGCGACTCCGCCAACCGGCTGCTGGCGTTCGCGATTTTATCACGGGCGAGGATCTTGCTCGTGCTGACTGCGGCGGCTACGTGCTGCCCCAGCGGAAGGGCAGGCTGCTGTTGGAAGTGCCAGACCACTTTTAACCTTGGAGTGCGGTGGCTTGACACCGCTTTGGATC
>JBGTLQ010000235.1:0-7070 GCA_041744075.1 Terrimicrobiaceae bacterium | reverse complement strand
AGATCGTCTCCCTCGCCCCCGAGGTTCTCTGAAGTAGTCGAGGGGGGGAGGAGAACCCCAAAAGGATACAGCGCTCACCTTTCAAGTCTTCAAATTGGCTCGTTGCTTTTCACGACAAGCGCCGTGTAATATGCGCTGTGACAGAGATTTTCGTGCGGAGGTGTTTGCTGTGTCTCGCAGAGACGAGAAATCGCGTTGCTCCGGAGGGGGACAACTACGTTTAGTCCTCAGTCTGACAATCGTAACTCTAAGCGGCACTTGAAATAGACCACGGTGAGACAGCTCACCATATAGTGCAACGCTGGTTGCCCGTCAGTGAGGCAGTATAGCTTCCTTGACTTCTTCCTTCATTTCTCTGTTTTCAATTTTCGTCATCCACTGCTCTGCCTCGTCCGCTTTTCCAAGTTCGAAGTAGCTTCTGGCTAGGAACATCCGCAGGACATCCGGCGTAAACTCCGCGTCGGCCTCCGTCATCTTCTTATATTCGGCAAAGTCTTGAGGTGCATTTTTACCCAAAAGTTCCCACTCTATTTCACTCAGACCTTTCAAAGAGGCTGTGATCGTTTCGGAATGTTTTCCTTCGACATGCAGAATATTTATCATCGAGATCCTAGCTGTTTGGCCCTGCCACGATTCAGCATGATTTTTGGAGAGGTTCTCGAAAATTGCATGGGCCTTTACGAGCGTCCCTTCCGCTTCATTCAATGCTCGGTTCATTTCTATCAGGCCCAGAAGCAACTCCGCAGTTAATGCGTCAGAAGTCCCACTCTTATCCTTGATGATTTCCTCGGCGATGGAGATCGATCGTTCGTAGTTGCGAGTATCATCTACAATCACAAGCTTCCAAAGATCACGAACCGAGAATGCATTTTTTTCATCTGTTGTTTCGGCGTGACATAAGCTGCAAAGGCAAATAAATGCGGAAATCGAGCAATGCAGTAACGTGTGGTGCTTTTTCATGGAATTTGGTGATATGAGGTAAATTCTACCAGGAAGCTCGGGGAATAGCAGTCCAAGTAAAGCTTTTGATGAATTTGCCAACTTTTCTGAAGTAATAGTATGTGCCGCCCACTGCATCAATTGCACAGGCATTGCGGCCTGCCCTATTACTATTGGCGATCTTCCAAGCATTAATGTTGCCTGACGCTCTATTGTCGAACCACGAAGCTACGATGCCCGGAGTTCCCTGAGTATCCAATGGAGCCTTGTAATTATAACCCAAGAAAGTTTGGGGGCCGGTCTCGGCCCATAATTCACCGGGAAACACTTTAGATTCAGGGCCTGGTTCTGTCTTTTCATCACCATTGTCATCATAGTTTCCGTTATAGTCGTTGACATCGAGCACAGAGCATCCTGCCATGATGACAATCTCCAGGTCGTCCCCCCATCGGACAGACCCAGGGCGGACGCTTGCAATCGAGCCGTCAAAGGACGAGCCATGCCCTGAAATATATAATATGTCTGGCTCATTTTCATAGAGCCGGCGTTCCGATAACGTGTTCATAGCCTTAACCTGAATATAGACAGCCCCTCCCATCTGAGGGTAGTCCCCATACCCGCGACCGGTGAAGGGGGGAACAGTAACGTTGCCGACTGTTCTTTCTACGTCAGTTTCGTTGCCGACATCCCGCGCAGGTACAAGGAATTTGGAGTCAGCGATCAAGGCCGCCTTTGTATCAAAAGCAGCCGAGTCATCGAAACTCCCACTACCTGAAGCCTCGATGCTGGCAAACTCCGCTTCGCTTGAATCGAATGGGACGAGAGCGGTCGCAACAGCGTCGCTGCCGACGGTCACCCATACTTCAGTACGATCTGGCGAGAGGCGATGTTCAGCCTGAGAAACATCAATCCAATTCAAGTTGTTGGGGTCATCGTCGTAGCCGAATAGCGCGATTTTCACCGAGCATAGATCGATCTCCTCATCCTCGGGAATAGCACTGGATAGAACAATTTTGAACTTAAGGTAGCTGCCTCTCTCTATGATTCGATGCCACTTCACCTCGAAGTCCGGAGACTGCCAATCTGCGTCACTCGACGTTGCTGGATGATAGATCACCACCTCATCTGCCTCCACCACATGGACGTTGATTTTCGCCTTGGTTCTTGGTTCTCCATCTCCTTCGGGTGTCTCCGGATCCGGGTCAACTTCAGCCCGGAGGGTCAATGTGCCTTCTTTCAAGCCGGTTATAGTGAACTCCTCGCTACCTCGGTGCCAGTCATGGGTGCCGCCTCCTACGTGACCCGGTTCGGTGACGTTGATTGGAGTACCGGCTGTGTAGCCTCCAAAGGACACTAGGGTTGAGTCCCCCTCGACAAATAGCCTGAGTTTTCCTTTGAGATCTCTTGCGCGCGGAGTTTCGGTTGTTACTATGCTGTGCACGATCTCAAACGGAATCTGACACGTTGCTCCAGTTTCGCCTTCCTTTGGAGCCAACAACACGATTGTTTTGTCTTCGTCGGAAACGAATGTGTCGCCCTTGTTTGGTTCATCGGATTCAGAGTCCGATGCGATTTCTTCATCACCGGCTTGATCGTCGATATTCGGTATCAACAACGGATTCTCAAGTGCTGGTGGTGGCTCTGGATCCGGTTCCGGTTCATCCGGCGCGCTCAACGGAATGGTTGGTTCGCCTGTCTCCCAGCTCAAAACCGTCGCAACACCCTCCTCTAAAGCCCCTCCATAGGAATCAATGGCAAGGTAATAGGTTATTCCCTGATCTGCTTGAAAAGAGACAACGCTTGCCAGTCCGTCGGCATCGTCGTTCGAAGCTACTTCGCCTAGCGTGTTGACTGAGATCCCGGTATATACGGCAAGCACTGTATCAAAGTCACTTCCGGTTGTTCTGAAAGTATAGGTTACGGTCTGGGGTGCCGTCCATTGATACCAAATCGATTGTTTGGGTTCGATGCCGGCGTGCGAGGGTTCTGAAACCTCTGAAGTCGCAGCTCTGACCGTTCCTGTAGTCGATCCTGAATTGCCAGAGATGCTGGAGGCGGCAATAAAGTTGTCGTTGGCAGGAGGATCGAAGAGCATTTGCCACGTCAGCATCACGGAGCCGGCCTGAGAGCCAAATCCGTCAACCATGATCCAGTAGATTTGACCGGATGTCGCAGCGAAGCTGACGTGTGCGAGCATCGTTTCGTTGTCGTCGCTCCACGCAACCTCGAAAAGCGCGCTGACCGTCGTGCCCTGATAGACACCAAGAATGGTATTGAAATTGCTTCCGAGTGTATCAAATGAAACGGACGCTGTCTCCGGTGCCTGCCATCGATACCATACCGATTGGAAACCTTCGTGGAATTGGTGATTTGGTTCACCGGTTTCTTCGGTGGCATCTATGGTGGTTCCGTCAATCACTCCATCAGTACCCATGATCTCTTCAGCAGCAGAAAAATCATCGTTCGCTGGTGGGGATGAGGGAGGGGCAGGATACCAACTCAAGAAGAATTTTCCGGACTGCCCCTCGACTCCATCGGTGACGATCCTGTATGTTTGGCCGGCAATCGCATCGAACTCCACAGCGCTCTCGACCGTCCCGCTGTCATCGTTGCCTGCAACTAATGTCAGAGCCGGGAGGCTAACACCCTGATAGACTGCTAAGACCGTATCAAAATCCGTTCCATCGCCATAATAGGTGGCGAGCTCTTCGTTTTCTAAACTTATTCGCGAGCCGGTTTGGAAGCGATACTTCTTCGTTTGCGGGGCTTGCCAGGTGAACCACACCGTAGCGCCGGTCTGGCGCACAACATTGCCGCCTTGCGGAGAGACTTTGCCAAATTCCATCGTAAGAAATGTCTGCTCATCACCCTCAATTGTCGCACCGAGGTTCAATGAGTTCCAACTTCCCTCGTCACCACTTAGCTGCTTTGCATTTGTAAAGTCGTCATTCAAAGGCAAACCAGCCACCGTCTGTGCGGTGAAGGTGACGGTGCTTTGATCTGGACCGCTTGTGACTGTAGCGGAAACGGAACTGGAAGTATTGAGCGAGTCGGGTTGAATATAGAACACACCAGTGAGGCCGTTTTCGTCGGTATAGGTGCTCACTGTGGAATTCGGCTGTGGATCATCTGGAGTCCGAGCCAGGAGACCGCCTCCTGTTGTCACCTGCAATGAAACAGGGACCTTGGAGAGTGGAAGCCCGTTCGAGTGTGTAACTCGAACTACCATTGGGGCAGGGAGGAGGATAGAGGGTGAAGACAACTGCTCGTCCCCGTCGTGAATTGTCATCAAGGGCAAAAGTCTGCTCGCATAGTCCTTCGGGTCCGTATTCTGTTGGAACTCTTGAGAGTTTGAATTGCCATCGGAATCCCAATCAAGCGTAGCATCATCCGGATCCATTAGGTTGAAACCATTGGCCGTTTCCCAATCGTTTGGCATTCCGTCGCCATCGGTATCGAGAGATTGGAAGGGATCTGTTCCATTTTCCACCTCATCTTCATTCCTTACTTTGTCACCGTCAAAGTCGGCGTCTTTTGCCTCCTGCAATGTTGTTATCCAGTCTGCATCGATGTAATGAAGACGAACAAAGAACTTGGACGATCCTTCGGTCTCCAAACCGTACGGTTCTGGATCGTCTCCAAAATCTATAGTCGGCGCGTAGTCCCAACTAATTAAATCAAGGCTCCACTGGATGAAGTAAGTTCGCCCGGCGATGCCATTCCAATCCATATGCCATGTATCTGTTGCCCCAGGAGTGAGGGAGACCTGAGGTTGGTCATGTTCATCCGCATGCACTCCGCACATCAACGCTGCAACTAAAAGAAGGAGTCTTATTGGTGAGTTCATATTCGTTTTCTGACAGCTCGTTTATTGAAAGGTAGAGCTACTTGCGTTTCCAAAAGCGGATCGTCACATCGTCGGGTGTTGGTGGATTGGCCAGCAAATAGGCTTTTCTTTCCGCACGCGCATTCTCACGCGCGATGAATGCCGCTTTCATTCTTTCTCCTTCTTTCCGATAAAGATCATGGATTTGGGCCAATGTATTCATGGCGTAGCCATCTGTTTGACCGGCGGTTACCAGAAACGAAGGTCCATCCGTCGCGAGATCTGGCAACTTTGGAATTTCCGGCTCTTCAGGGGCATCTCCATGCTGCAGCAGCTTTTCGCGTATCCAGTCCGTATCGGTATTTCCTATACCCATCAGCAAACCGACATCTTGAAAAGTTCCGTCGCCGAACTTGACGCGGAAGGTAGAAAAGCCACCAAAGTGGCTGAAATCGATGTTTGACCATGCGCTGATTTCCCCTTCGAGCCGACCGTTTGGATAGATTCGTAGAAAGGTGCGCGAGTGATCATGGACGGTTGCGGATAAGAATACCAAGTCGGTGCCTCGGTAATTTCTCGCTAGTTCCTCCAGTCTCGCAACCACTGCCGGGTCGTCCGGCGGAAGTACGGGCAGCGGGGGAGGAGGATCGGGCAAGTCGGGATCTTCGACCATTTGCACCGTGACATTGATAGTTCCCTTGATCGGAGGAAGATCGGGCATTTCAGGTGCATTTGTCACCTCCATTTGCTTGGTGTGGGAAGTCTGAACCTTGAAATCGATGGGTTCCCGCTTCGGTGCCGGTTCGGAAGGCGTCCCGTCTGTGATCGGACAGGGGATTTCGACATCCCATTCAGTCGGGATCTCTTCTTGGCCGGGCGACGGTATCAATCCGCACAGAATGGTGAGGGAAGTGGGCAGTATTTTCATGACTGTAGCTTTAGCGGCAGCTTGGGGTGGGAAATCAGGGCAGGGAAGCAGGAGTTGTCTGATATTTCCGTGACAAATTCCAATTCAAATCACGGGGGGCAGCGTGGGTTGCTGTACATAGAGAGCAAGGAGAAAATTCCTATAGCGGGACTCGTGATTCCTTAAGCTCACCGAGTGTCTTGTTTTTCGGACTCCGCAGGGTTTGGTTCATTTGGGTCTGGTGACCCGGATGAGGCATTTCTCCTGCGGTTTGTCCTGATGCTGAAGGACAAGCGGGAGGCGCAGGGAATGACGTTGAGAGATTTGGAGAAGGTGATGGCTGTAAGCAATGGCCATCTTTCAAGGGTGGAGCGTGGCTTGAGTGAGCCGGGAGTCGTGATACTGCGGCGTTGGTGCCGCGCCTTGGGATTGGAGTTCGGTGAAGTCTGCCGGGCAGCGGAGAAGGAATAGCCATGCGGCGGGTCCAGCTTGGGCCTTTTGCGCCGGAAATCGCTGTCGCGCCCATTTCAAGGCTGTTGAGGCACCGGGTGTGATTGGACTTCCGAAACCACGTTTGGGGGTGATTTCCGCCTCGAGACGCGGGAATCCGCAAGTTTCCTGAAAAAGGTCTTGCAGGGTAGCCCGCGATTTCTATGTTCGCCGCCCCTAAGCGGAATGGCGGTGTTTCAGGCGGAACATTCTTCCGCACTGGAATCAACCGAATATCTCCCATGAGCCGCATCAAGACGCACGTCAAGAAAGGTGACCAAGTCGAAATCATCACAGGCAACCACAAGGGCAAGCGCGGAACCGTGCTGCTCGTGAACGCCGCCAAGGGCAAGGTCACCGTCGAAGGCGGCCGCCCCATCATCAAGGCCACCAAGCCCACCGAAGCCGATCCCGACGGCGGTCTCAAGACCATCGACGGCACCGTCCATATCTCCAATGTCAAGAAAGTGGGCTGAAGCAACAGCTTCCGCCCGCGCTTAAGCCCTGAATCATCAGCGCTGACCCGCAAAGAAAATGAGCACTCCAGCACTCCAACAACACTACAAGGACAAGGTCGTCCCGAGCCTCAAAAAGAAGCTCGGCTACGCCAACAGTCACCAGGTCCCGCGTCTCGAAAAAATCGTTGTCACCTCCTGCATGGGCAAGTCCCCGGACCGTAAGGTTGCAGTGGACGATGCCGTCAACGAGATCCAGAAGATCACCGGCCAACGTCCTTCTGTCACCTTCTCCAAGAAGAACGTCGCCAACTTCAAGCTCCGCGAGGGTGAGGCCCTCGGCGCGCGTGTCACTCTGCGTGGCGCCCGCATGTGGGAGTTCATGCATCGCTTCATCAACGTCACCGCGCCGAACATCCGCGACTTCCGCGGGATTTCCTCCAAGTCCTTCGAC
>JBGTLQ010000234.1:0-3945 GCA_041744075.1 Terrimicrobiaceae bacterium | reverse complement strand
GTAATTTCGAGGCGGGATCATTGAGCCGGCGGGTGACAAATTTTGAAGCGCCGACTCCAGGGCCGTTGCCGCAAGCGCCAAGGCACGTTTTGCTTTGGCGGCTCCTTTTCCTTTCGATGCCCCCTTGCCGGGAACCAGGTCCGAAACAACCAATGTCGCCGAGTGCATTTCGCGGCTGCGATCCACGAGATTGTGAGCTTCATCGACCAGCACTGCGTGACGGGCCGGTCCCTCCCCAAAGTGGCGATGCAGGCGGGCGGAAGGATCGAAAACATAGTTAAAATCCCCCACAACGATGTCCGTCCAGACCGAGGCGTCCAACGACAGTTCGAAGGGGCAGACCTGATGCGCTCGCGCGGTCGCTTCAATGGTTTCCTTATCGAGATGTTCTTTCGATAAAAGCTCGCGCACTGCGGGCTTGATGCGATCAAAATACCCCACGGCAAAGGGACACACCCTAACATCACAGCCCGAGGGATTCTCGCTGAAGCAGATCTTCCTTTTTGCGGTCAGCATGACACTCCGGAGGCTCGCCCCGGACCGTCGCAACTTTCCCAGCGCCTGCTCCGCAGCGATGCGGCCGGGGGTCTTGGCTGTGAGATAAAAAATCTGACCGTCTCCGAGCAAAGGAAGCGATTTAACCGCCGGGAAGAGCGTGGCCAGCGTTTTCCCCAATCCCGTGGGCGCTTCGATGAAAAGATTCTGACCGTCGCGAATCCCGCGATAGACCGACCGTGCCAGCTCTCTTTGCCCTTTGCGATAGCCTTCAAAAGGAAACGGCAAAGATTCCAGCGATTCATTTCGTTTTTTCAACCACTCGACCCGCGGAGTCAGCCAGGAAAACCATTTCTCAAGCGTTTCATCCAAAAATCCCCAGAGCGATTCATGCGTTTCCGTGTCCTGGATGACGGTCTCCAAATCGGTTTCCAGATCCAGGTAGGTCAGACGGTGCTCGACCTGCTTCCAGCCATTCGCTTCGGCCAGCAGCGCGGAATAGGCCCGGAGTTGAGCGATATGAACCGCATCCGGATTTCCAGACCATCTCGCGTCCACGGTTTTAATTTCTTCCACAATGGGCGGTGTTGTCGTCTCGAAAATGCCGTCAACCCGACCGGTCAAAAGCAGCTTCAATCCATTTCGCTCATACACGCGCTCGACGGGGACTTCGGCCCGATAGTTTTCACCCCTTGCCTGCTGAAGGCGTCGATGTCCGCGGGTGCCCTCAACCGCGCGATTGGACGATCGAAAACCGCTCTCACCGGCCAAATCTCCGGTCCGGTGAACGAATTCGACCAACTCCCGCACGGTCGTGCGGAACTCAATGCGCGGAGAAAGACTCATGCGCGTCGTCGAACTTCCCATGGGGATTCCGTGAAAATAATCATCGTGCCCTTCGCCATCCGCACATCGTTCTCCGGTTCGACATTCTTCTGAAAGTAAAAAGGTTTTCGGCTTTTGTGCACCGATTCGAGGCGGCAGCGAGCTTCGTGCCGTTGCTCACTCGAAAACGACCCCAAAAAATTATCGGCACGGATTTTAAACCGGCTACTTCCTGCGCTCGAGACCCTTCGCAAAAAAGGTGTAAAACGGGACACTTAAGAAGAGCACAATCATTGAATTCCGCACAAGATTGGCATCACTTCCCCCAATGGCCCACAGGCAATACAAACAGGCAATCCCCGCGATGATCGGGATGACAAAAGTTCTTACCCCCGTCCCCCCCGCCTCGCGGGAGGTCTTGAGAAAGGCCACCACCGTGTAGAGATAGGGAATCAAGGTCAAAAGAATCGCCATGTCGATGATCGCATTGAACTGACTCGCCAGCGTCCCCGATGCGGTCAGGATCACGATCAGGGACATCAGGACTGCGGCAAACAGAAGGTTCATCATCGGCACCCCCTTCGAATTGATCTTTCTAAAAAACCTCGGAAACATTCCATCCTCCGCTGCGGCCTGGGCGGACTGGCTGATGGTCATCGTCCAACCTGTCAGTGCCGCAAAGGATTTCAGGATGGCGCAGATCGCAATGATCACCCCGCCCACAGGCCCTACGGCTTTGGCGACGGCGATGGCCAGGGGAGCATCCGATTTGGCAAGTTCACTGACGGGGATCACACCCATCAGGACGGTGCAGATCGAGATGTAAAGGACAGCGGAGATCACCAGTCCGAGGATGGTGGCTCTTGCCACATTTTTTTTTGGATTTTCGATCACCCCGGCGGAAACCGAGGCGCTCTCGACACCGATAAAGGCCCAAAATGCCAAAGCTGCAGATTTTGAAATCGCATCGAATTCCGAAATATCAGTGGGGTTCCAGCTTGCCTTGAATAATTCCGGATCAAACCAAAACCACCCGAGCCCGCCAATCATGAGCAAAGGCACCGCTGCCAGAACGGTGCAGATCGCGGCGAAGGTGCCGACGAGCCGGGGACCGACAATGTTGATTCCTGTTGCCAGCCAAACCCATAAAATGCTGGTGGCAACCCCAACTCCCGGAATTTTCAAAGCGGGAATGAATTCGGTGAAATATCCGGTCACCGTGGTCGCCACGGCGATATTCCCCAGCAAATTCGCCGTCCAATAAACGTAGTTCGTCTGAAATCCAAGGTAAGGCCCCAGCGTGGAACGCGCATAGGCATAGGGACCACCGGCCCGCGGGTCGAGGTTGCCAAGTTGCGCATACATCAAACCGATGGCCCCCGCCCCGATCGTGGCCACCAACCAACCCCAAGTGGAGATACTCCCCACCGAAGCCATGCTGACCGGGAGCAAAAATATCCCGGTTCCCACCATGTTTACGGTCACCAGCATCGTCGCCATAAACAGCCCCATCTTTTTCCCATCCGGTGATGCATTCATTTGGGGTCCGTAAATTACAGATTCACGTCCATTCAGCAACCCATCCGATTCTGGATCAGGGCGCGACAGAATGACTCTCTTCACGCACAAGTCTCAGAAAATCTTCGGCGTCTTCCTTGGAAACCGACGGAAAATGCTTCAAAAAGAGTTCCAACGAATCTCCCGCGTCAATGTAATCGAGCAGGGTCTGCGCCATCACTCTTGTATTGCGGAAAACAAGAGCGCCACTGACGACACCAGGGTCAGAAGACACCGGACTGCGCGCAAGCGTGATCATTTTTTATTCAGACCCGAAGGAGGATGCTTCGCAATGAATTATCTGTGCCGCAGGCGATAGCCTCAGACGTCCTGATCTTCCTTCGTGTGAAAGAATGCCCCAAGGAAAACCGATGAGACCCATGGAGGTGGTAGGGATGGCGCTTTGCTGGCGTCTTCGCGCCATCCTGCGGACTGCCATTCGGCAGGCTGTCTCGCGAACGCTCGGCTGTCGCCGTCCGTGGCTTGCCAAATCGAGAAGTGGGACGGCGACGGAGCGCCATCCCTACCAAAAAAGCTCACCATCTTTCCTGCCACTTCAGGAGGTCTGATACTGGGGCGATGGAATGCATCGCCAGTCAAATTCCGTTTGAGGCGGCAGGCGTCCGATATTGTCACTGACCTCAAATGATCAGAAACAAAACTGGTGAACAACGAATGCACCCTTGGCCCTCTGATCGAAGAAGCCCGCCTCAACTCCCAAGGTGGCAAGGTACCCCAGAAGGATGGCTGCACTCTTGCCAATGAAGAGGGTATTCCACACCTGCTGCATTGAACGCTTGGGCCACTTCCTGCGCTTGAAGTGGGTTGAATGGCTGGCGCTCGTTCATTCCTTGGGAGCGGGCTGGAAGCCAAGATAGGCTGGCAGGTTCTTGAACACACCATTCGCGGTAGGCCCGTGTGCTGGGATGCCCGACATGAGGATAAATTATCACGTTCTTGGGCGGTGTAAATGCTGAGAATTTAGAGTCACTCTTGATTGCATGACCGCCGACAACAAAGAATGTTCCCTTGGACCGACCCCTGGAATCAGAATGAATTTTCCCCGAC
>JBGTLQ010000233.1:0-14127 GCA_041744075.1 Terrimicrobiaceae bacterium | reverse complement strand
CCGATCCAACCGAGCCAACCGAGCCAACCGAGCCAACCGAGCCAACCGAGCCAACCGAGCCAACCGAGCCAACCGAGCCAACCGAGCCAACCGAGCCAACCGCCTAGGCGCGCCTGCTCTGGATCAGAAAAGGTAACAGCGCCAGCGAGGCGACCAGCATGCTGGTGATAAGCGCTGCCGCCACGTGTTTTGGTTCCCCCGCTGAAACGGCCGCCCAACTGGCCCACGTCCTCCAGCCAAAAATTAGGGTGAGAAACAGTGTCATCCCCAAGGCCCCCCAGCTGGCCCAGCCAAAACCCTTGGCCATCAGGATTCCCCAGACAATGCTCAAACTTCCAAACAACCCGCCGCTCAGCAGCGCAGTCTTGGCTTTCTCAGGATTTGACGCAAAACCCGCCACACCAACCAAAATCAAAAAGACCCCATAACAAATCACAATTTTCCAAGTCTTCATTTTCTCAAATATTTCTGTCGCAGGGGCGATCTTTAGGGAGTCTGGAAAAAATAACCAGCCTTAACAAACCCAATCAACTAATCATCAACAACCGCGGAGGCATGCCAAGCGAGGTGAGGGGAGCACGATGAATGCAAGGCGGCACCGGGCTGCCGGGATACTCGGTGGCGATTCGCCAGAGATTGCCCAAACCAAAAGAAAATGGCTGAGCCCCCGGCAAGGGGGCGTAATGAAGATCGTAATAGTGGTCATTGAGAAACTCCACAAACTTGGCACCGTCCTCTCCTCCGAAGAGTTGAAGCAACGCCGCACGCGTCTCGGGAATTTCCACATGACGGCAAGCCTGCTCATTGCGCAGCCCCTCAGAGGCCGCCTCGACATACGAGCAGAGATATGTGTCCGCTGGCGCGGTCGCGCTATCCACGTGGAAGGATGACACATCAGTGGGCACCGGTGCCCCGCTCTCATCACGTCGAGAGCTGTAGATGCAATCAAGGCTGGGTTGAAGATCATGACTGCGCAGGCGCTCCAAATCCTCCATCAAAATCGTGCGGGCAGCTTCACCCCCGGGACTGAGCGTCAGCCCTCGCAGCCGTTCGTCCTCAATTGAAACAATACCTTCACCGGGCCCTAAGCCTTTCACAATTTCCTGAAAGTTACCGGTCAGCTCCCGCTCCCAGCAGAGCGCATTCACACCTTCCGCAAGGGACGTCTCAATCAATTCTAGAAAACTCCCGACTTTTTTGATGCGCAGGTAGTCCTGCGGGAGGATGAGAGGTGGTGCCGGGGTGTTCATTCAATTAGACTGTGGCCAAAGACGCAGATCGGAAGACAGGAAAGTAAATCGACCATAAGTTGCCCTCATTTGTCGGAGCGAATCACGCGTTTCGGTTGGCGTAATGTCGCGATCATCGTGTCACGCTCAAGGAGTGCCAACTCGCTCTGATTTTCGAGAAATCGCTGAATATCTTTTTTCACAAGTGCCCAGTCCGTGGACTCTGCCTTGGCCAAGAGCGACTCCCTCCACCGCTTTGCATGCGGGCACCATTCTGATGGAATCTGAGCGAGCGCATGGCCCAGCAGTTTTTCATTTGGCTCAATCCCGCTTCCCAAATACCAAAGCAGATCATACCAGTCCCGACTTTTTGTGTAAGGACGCGCAAGCAACGCATGGACTTTGCCCGCCATCAAGGACGGCAGCTCGTAAGTGGCAATCGCCATCAACGAGGGTCTGCTCACTGTCTTTCGCTCCACCACAGCCCCTGAGGGCGGGTGATTATCAACTTCAACCTTAATGGAGATTTTTTGACTCGGAAGGGAGGCGGCACCCACCTGATGGAGAATTTCCGCCCATCTGATATCAAATGCCATCACAGCCCGATGGGACGTCACCGTGAACTCGGTATTGCTGATCTCCAGACGTAACAAAGATTTTCGAATAGCCTCTTTCCAAATGGAGTCCACATCTTCGGCTGACACCGGTTGCTCCAAGACAGAAAAATCCAGATCCTCGGAATAGCGGGCAAGGTCGTGTAAAAGGCGCAGGCTGGTCCCACCAACAAATGCCACAGACCGAAACACCTCAACCGAGTGAAGGGCAGCGATCACATGCCATTGCAGCGTTTCCCGCAGCACATTGAGCCGCTCATTCGCTGGCAGGCCCAGCAGCTTGTTTAAGAGGTCTTCACGCATAAATATCCTCCGCTTTCACCATCAAAAAATTGTTTGCTGCCGCGAGCATCCTTGGCGATCGAAAATCATTTGCGAAGTCCTGCAGCTTTTCCATATCGATAGTCTGCAAATTGCCGTATCGCATTTCCCGATGACGTTCCGGAATCCACTCTCCCGTTAGCCAGTACCACGTATCCAGCAAGGCTTTTTCGGGAGTGGCAATCAACACTTCCGTCCTTCCAATGGCAACTTCCATAAAGCCTTTGAAGACCTTGATCTGACGGTAGGAATACCGACCGTAAGGTGTCTGATAAACCGCCCGCCGCGGTGCGACGGAACACGCACTGGTCACTTCAAAAACCGCCTCAGGAATCAGACCATAATATGCCAAAGCATACTCGCCGGAAATGTAGCTTGGAGACACGATCTGGTTTGCCACGGTCAGAGCGTAATCGCCGCTTTCGGGAAAAGCATACAACCCCCTGCGCAATCGGTGAAGCTTGCCTTTCCTTTCCCAGCGAGCCAATTGAACCGAAAAGCTTGCTGCCTCCTTCGAGTTCATCCCATAAGCCTGACGCACAAACGCCACATCAAATACAGGGATCGGCATTTTTTTTCTCAGTTCATCAAGGCTCACTTGCTGAAATTAACAACAATGTTAATATTCGCAAGTAAAAAGTCCATCAACGCTAGGAATCGCAATGAGTTTCTCACCAGGAAGGAAGCCTTAATTCTCTTCAAAATAATCCGAGTCGATCCGCTTGAGGGAAAGTGTGCGTGTTGTGGTGACGCCGATATTATGCTCGACCATCAGCTCTGCCAATCGGTTACCATCAATGGGAATGACCTTCTGCGAGATACTTCGCGCATGGTCGGTGGCATTTTGGCCAAAGTCACTTGTTCGAGTTATTTGCTGTAATTTTCCCCATCGCGCTGGGCGCGGCCGAGGGTGGCCAAGGTTTCAAGGATCTCGGCGATGTCTGCGGGTTTGGCCCTCGCGAAGCCCTTCAGGTGCACCGCGGAGGGATTCCAATAGCCCGCGGAAGCTGTCCTTCGGCAGCAGTCCGACATCCTCAGCAAACATGCAGAAGATCATCGACGTAAGCTTCATTGGGCGTGCGGGGATCGCTATGCGTGTCGAACATCACCTCTCCGCCATTCGGGGATGCCAAGTCCACGTGATGACCCGCTTCGAGGAAAATCAGGAAGGCCCGTGTCATTTCCTCAGCGAAAAAGCCCACTGGAAACCCTTTGAGTTGGGTTGTGTTGGAGACGATGATTCAGAATGGGATCTGAATACACCAGAGGTTTACGAAGAAGCGTTAAGCCACTTTCAGAAACTTTCCATGCGTGACTTGTGATTCCCTGTCACTTAACGCGGGCTTAAAACAGCACCACCATTCGGAGAGTTAGTGCCCACGCTCCGTTGAGATCTTGACCTCCTCCCGGTGTGGGGATGTAGCTCACAGCTGGCTGGAAAAAGGTGGACCCATACAGGTGTGCTTGGTAGTAGGTTTGAAACATCAGCTCGCTTGATCGGTCGAAGATATTGGGATTTAACCAAGCCCACGACATGCCAACGCCTATCGAATCTGAGGGGCGGTTGGGCACCAAACCAAAACCGGTGAGACCAAGGCCAAATGATTGGTTCATGGGCAAAGTTTCCGAGTTGTTAATGCCGAATTGAAAAAATGCCGAGATGGAGGATTTCTGGCCATGGTCAGGAACAATAATCATTTTGCTTTTACCATTCCCGGTCTTGCCTCCATCGCTGGGGGGCCTTTCCCCATGGTTCGACCAAATGCGCTGACTGCCGAACAAATAAAATCCGCCTGTTCCATTTTGGGAAATATTGTTTGGTCCTTGCAGAACTCCCGTTTGATACCAGAGACCAGCCCCGAAATTGCCAGGATATTTGTCAGCGACCACCCAATCCATGCCGGCTTCCCAGATATTAAATGTGTATCCATTAAATTGTGGCCCGACCATGCCTGACTGGACACCGTGCGCCACATTCCCGTCATAAAAGCCATAACGCAGGTATGTGTTTTTGGTCGGAGCCACAGAGACTGTGACGCCGGAGACGGAATTGTAATATCCTCCTATGGCACCAAGCAAAGTCGGTTGAACAAATACAGGTGTGTAAAGCAATCCGGTCACCGAGGGGATCGTCAGCGCCTCATCCTCTGTTGCCACAGGGCGTGCCACATTGTTGAAATCATAAGTGGGCACCTGTTTGCCAATTCGAAAAACAAGGCGGTCATCGAATAATGTCTGACGATACCAAAGCTGATAAAGTTCAGAGCGATTGAGGGGTGGGGAACCCGGCAGGCTGTTATAACCCTGCACACTGCCGGCCTGGCCATTGGTATCCTCGCCGTTGAACTGCAGAAACTGAATGCCAAACGAGGCCCCCTTCCAGCCCATGAGTTTTTCTGCATCAAGGTTTGCCCCAACAATCAAGGCACTATTAAAGCTCCACTTTCCCGGCTGTGCCCCACCGGAGAGTAACCCGTTGGAATCCGCCAACCAGAGTCCACCGATGCGCAATCCGGATTTCTCTGGAATGTGCAGGAGCTTCCCAGCAAGCCCGGTGCCTGGCATTTCATCAACCGCTGCCGGGTTGCCGGAGATGGATGCAGGTGACTTGCCTCGAAGTTGATCAAGGAAGGACAGCGGTTTCTCAGCATCATACTCCTGGCCGTAACCCGAAATGATGCCAACCACGCTGACCACCAAAATGGAAAGTGATATTCTTATGAACAATTGTGGTCCGCGTTTCACAGATCTTGACCCATCAGATGTTCTTTCCGGCAAATCCGTCGAAGTATCCGAAGAACAAACCATCCTGGTCATATTTGTTGTGCAAGCCTGCGAGACGCTGCCAGTTTTCCGGTAGAAAGGCCTGCACTGCGGTGGCGGGGCGAAGTGCATTGTTCGACTCACCAATGTAATAGCCGACATTGCAAGGCCGAAGAATTGCGGTCATTTCGTTGTGCCAATCGGCATTGACCGCATCGTCCTTGGCATCCTGCCACATCGTCCACGGTCCGCCATAGACCTTGCTGCTCATGGAAAGGGCCATGTTTCTCTTGGGAGCTGGGACATCGGGTCCGCAGAAAATGGTAAAAAGGAAAACCGTGATCGGCGATGGGGCCTCCTGCATCTTTGCAAGCACAGCCTTTATCATTTCGCCTGGGCTGGAGTTTGAGAAGGTCGCTTCCACCTTGGACCGGAGGCCTTCCGGCCAGAGCGCACCAGAAGCATCAAAAAGTTGCTCAAACGTGAGCGGCGTCGCAAACGAACCGGAGAGTGGCTTAATCGGACACTCTTCGAGTGGGCTGAGAGCAGCCTTGGCAGCCTCCGGCGTGTCCTCAAAGGCATTTGCCGTCACCATGCAGATCCAACCATTGTGTGCAGCGGCCTTCTCATTCATCTCAGCAGGGGCCTTGAGCAGTCACAAGTTCGATGGCCTCCACACTCTCGGCTCCAGATCCCCAGACCGTGGGATTCCACGCCATGCCGCCACCCAGAAGGTACCCGCTGGCCTTGACTTGCGGACAGTGACCGCTCGGGAAGGCGAGACCCTCTGGGTTTAGCGCCTTTTGTATTTCCCGATTGCTAATGATCGGTTGGATGACGGCCTTGCGATTCTCGACATCGATGGAAATCACTTTGTTGAAGTTCTGAATGTCAATCAACATGCCGCCATTTCTCAAAGTCGGCTGGCACCAATTGTGACCGCCGCCGCGGACCACGACCTTGAGTTTGTTTTCACGCGCAAATTTGATTGCCGCGATAATGTCCTTTTCGTCGTCCGCCTTGACCACAATCTGGGGCGCACGGTCGGGAACCAATTTGTTCCAGAGATCCCCATGGATCGCTTCCTGGAAATTTGCATCACCGGCCTCGGTGACTGTGCCTTTGCAGGCTTTTTTTAGGGAATCAATGATCATAGGAATTATTTAGGTCGTTTCCGCCCTGGTGGTACTTCCCAGCAGGACGCCGCCGGTCATGGCGGCGGCGCCTGCCACAAAGCTGCGGCTGGAAAAGGAATCCCTCTGATTCATTGTTGGTGGGATTCCCGGTTGGGGATCAAGCTTTTTTGTAGGCCCGTTTGCCCATGATCCATGTTTCATCAACCGCGCGATCATCACTCACTGTCATAATTCCAAATAGCAAATCCGCTGCCTGCTTCATTGTCTGCAAGCCTTCTTCGCCAAGGGTGAGTGATTGATGCCACTCCATGCAGTCAGGACCGCCATTCCAGTCCAAAACCACAAAGTCGGCCTCCTTCCCTGCCTTGAAGTTTCCGATCTTGTCGTCGAGATAGAGACCTTCGGCACCTCCCACAGTGACCGACCAGAAGGCGCGATAAGGGGAGAGCTTGCAACGCTCGGCTTCTGCAAGGTCTTGGTTCAGCGGGTTCACACTGCCATCGAGGAGCGTGTTGTTAAGCATGCCGACCTTATAGGCTTCATCAAGGACATTGATCATCGAGAAACGATTGCCGCCTCCCATATCGGAACCGAAGTTTAGCTTCACCCGGCAATTGGGATCGGTCGCGCGACCGAGGCGGAAAACGCCGCTGCCAAGAAAAAGGTTGGAACATGGACAGACAGACACTGCAGCGCCGGAGACCGACATGCGGCGGAACTCGTCGTTGGAGAGCCACACACCGTGACCGCCAGAAAACTTCGGCCCGACCAGATCGTATTTTTCGTATACGCCGAGATAATCATGACAATCCGTGTGCTGATTCAACACACCGCGGATTTCACTCGGGTTTTCAGAAATGTGGGTATTCACCCAGCAATCAGGATGTTCCTTTTTCAGCTTCTGACAGGTTTCGAGAAGCTCTTTGCTCGCGCCGTAGGCAAAGCGGGGAGTGATTGCGTACAGATTGCGGCCCTTGTTATGATAACGCGCGATCAGGTCCTTGGTATCCCGATAGAATTCGTCGGGCGGAGTCATGAACTCCTCCGGCGCATTCACATCAATGCCGGGCAGACCGCCGATGACACGCATATTATGAGCGGTTGCACCGTGGAAAAATTCCTCAGTGGCCACAACGGAACTCGTCGTGAAAGCTTGGCAGGTGGTTGTGCCGCCTGAAAGCAGCGATTTGAAGAAACGCTTGGCTCCATCCTTTGCATAATCGCGGTCGCGGTATTTGATTTCCTCCGGGAAGATCGAGAACTTTAACCAGTTCAGCAATTGCTCGCCGAATGCTCCCAGCACACGTGTCTGAGGAAAATGGACGTGGCCATCAATGAAACCTGGCAAAATGAGACGGTCTTTGATGTGGGTGGTTTCGACGTCCTTGTATTTGGCAGATAGCTCTTCGTAAGGACCAAAAGCTTCGATGATGCCGTCCTCAAGAACGAGGAGCCCGTCTTTATGGAAGCGTGCGGATTCCTGCTCTTTGCCGACATGTTTCCAAGGGTCGTCAATAAAATCGAAGAAGGTTCCGCGGATGGCTTTTTTCATAATATATTAATGGTAGGGTTTGGTTGGTTTTTACTAAGAGGGTTAGGAGCAATGAGGTCCGTGGAGTTTATTGCGAATGATATCTGGGGCAAAAGTGGTTGTGAGATTTTCAATATTTCCTCAGGGAAGAAGCTTCCAGAGGACAATCACCTCGAGAGCAAAAAGAACGCACAGAATGCCAACGCCCTTAGCCGTGGCGGTTGGATCATCCTTCGGAAAAAGCCACCATCCAAACCATCTCACGAAGAGCGGCATGGTGATAAAGCTTGTGAGCGCGACGCTGATAAAATTACCGATGAAGGTCGCCAGAGAACGATTCTCCACACCAAGCGGTCCCAGCACATATCCCAAAAATTTCATCTCCAGCATCACGATTGGGAAAAGGCCCAGCAAAACCAGCATGGCCGCCTTCCAATTCGGGGGGCCTTTGCCAGTGGCAGGATCAATTGGCACCCAGCCAGGAAATGAGGTTGCCAAATGGGTGAGCTGTTCATGCTCGATGAATTCCTTCGACTCCTTAAGCATCGCGGAGCGTTCCGGCGAGTTCATCCATTTTTCAAGCTGGGCTGCAGTGTCGAACCGGATGATGCTGGTCCACATACCGCCGACCTGATCTGGCGGCTGAAGAAACATGCCACGGTAGCCGGGATATTTCGCCTGCTCGGCTTCCATCCGTGCGGACCAGGCCCGGTAGTCGTCTTCGCGACCCGGGGCAATTTTTGAAAAGATCACCTCCGTGACACTGCCCTGTTGCTGTTCAGCCGGGATACCCGCCCGTTCGATCTCTTGATAACTGCCGCCCTCGAAGATGTTGCTCGCGTCAGCGAGCAAGTTCGACCGCTCGGGGGAATTTTGCCAGGCCACAAGATCATCGCGCGAACGGAAGTTGAGGAGCAGTGTCCATTCGTTTCCGCCAGTCTGCGTGGGCGGGATCAGGTCGCTGCCAACAAAACCGGGGACCTTGCCCAGCGCCTGATCGTGACGGGCTTTCCATGCGGAAAACTGAGATTCCAAACTCGGACGGACTTTGACGGTGGCGACAAGAACAGCAGTCGTGCTCATAAATGATTCGTGTGGGGGATGCCGTGCTTGAGCCGTATTTGGTCTTTAAAAATACTTATATCGCAGTTTGCGTGAAATGGCGACAATCAAGCAAAAATAATTTCAGATCACTTCTTTAAGATCGTGTTTGAGCGGAAGCCGCCTTTTTGTTGGCGCAATACTCAATTCCCATACCACATTTCACGATGCATGGGGGGAGTGATCGCCAGCCATGGGATCGTCCATCAGTGTGAAGGGTGTAAGCTCTAAGCCCCTGTTTTGGAATCCTCGGGCAAGTGTGCAGCTGGAGCACGTTCCGCCAACGTCAGAATCCCAATGCTGCCAAGCGTGATCAGCAAATAATCCCAGCCAACCGGGATCCATTTCATGCCTGCACCAAAGTTGCCCATCCAGCAGACCGCTGCCATGGCCACTCCGTAAGGCAGCAACCAGATCAACCCATCAAGATCGAGGTTCTCATGGGGGGAGCGAATTCTTTTGCAAACCACGAACGCAAGACCCAACCCAAGCAGCAGTCCAAAGCAGACCCGGTTTGTCTCCCAACCGCACCAATACACAATGATGTTCGCGACGACAAATGCGAGGGAGGCGAAAACCCGATAGGCTGGCAATCGGAAGGGGCGCTCCACTTCCGGTGCGGTTCGTCTCAGCGCGATCAAGGCCGGTGGACCAAAAGCGAGTGAGAGAATCTGAATGGAGCTGATGAACCCCACAATCGATTGCCACGTCTGCGACGGGGCGAAAAAAATGAGGCCAACCAGAAAGTTAACCAGCACCGCAAAAGCCGGAACCCCTTTTCGATTCAAAATTTGGAAACAGGCAGGGAGTTGTCCGTTGGCCGCCATGGCATACGAAAGTCTTGCGGACGCTCCGGCAAAAACCAGACCGCTCCCACCCGGCGACAGCACACTGTCCACCAGAATCAGTTTGACCAGCCACGTCAGGCCTGCGGCTGCGGCGATCCCCACCAAGGGACCGGCCTGCACGTTGGATGAAAGCTTGGACCAACCCTGGGCGAGACTCGCTTCGGACAAGGCTCCAAGGAAAGCGACTTGGATGATGAGATAAATAAAACCTGTGATCAACACGGAGCCGATCAGGGCCAGAGGAATGTCGCGTTTCGGATTCTTGGCTTCACCAGCCATTTCAATGGCAGCGCGAAAACCCAACATCGCAAACAGCGTTCCGCCTGTTGACACAGCAGCAAACACGCCGGCCCAGCCCTCTGGAAGAAAGCCTCCGAATTCTGTAAAATTCTCTTTACGAAACGAGGCCACCAGCAGCGAGACACCAATGAGCAAGGGAATCGCCAGCTTCCAAATGGTGAGCCATTTGTTTGACTCACCCAGCCAGCTTACCCCCAGCAGATTGATCGCGGACATCAGCAATAGCAGCAAGGCCGAGCAGATCATGCCCGCCACCGACAGTGTTTGTGTTTCCGGACCGGTCATCAACCACGGAAGCGCGTCGGCGAGATAGCGGACCATGGCCTGCACCTCAATCGGCGCGACGGCGACATATCCCAACCAACAAGCGATCCCGGCCAGGAAACCCGCAAGATTCCCATGAGAGAAATACGAAAACCGCGCCAGCCCTCCCGCCACCGGAAAGGCAGCCCCCAACTCCGCATAAACCAAGGCAAGAATTAGCGCAGCACCAATACTAATCAACCAACTGATGAGCGCCGCCGGACCCGCAAGTTGCGAGGCAAACAATGCGGCAAACAGCCACGCCGAACCAATAATCCCTCCCACTGAAATACACAATAATTGGAACAAACCCAGTTGACGTCGGAATTGATGGTTCATTGGAGGAAAAGGAAAGGGGAGCTTGGCTGCGTACAGGTTCTTCCCGCATGTGTGAGGGGTTTTCGCGCACGCTGCAATGCATCATTTTTACGTTGTCGCTTTCCGCGCGTGTGACAAGAAAACCCCTATTATAAAAATAAAATGCCAAAGGGAATGCGCACAGAAAAAAATAATTTGGAATTGGATACAAACAAAAGCCAGTCGAAAAGCGATCCCTGATTATGAAAGCACACACTCCAACGACTCCAAATAATCTTGTGCGGCCTTTCCTGCTCGGTCTCGCTGCCGCATTCCTCGTCGCACTCACTTCCTGCGACAACCGCCACGAAAAACTCGGTGAGGAAGTGGATGAGGCGAAGGAGGAAGTCAAGGAAGCCCGTCAGGACCTTCAGAGCGAAAAAAAAGATTTGATCGATGCACAAGCGGAACTGGAACAAGCACAGCGAGAGGCCCGGCAGGAATTGCCCAAAGCAACGCCAGAAATGAGACCCGACACGACCCCTACTAGGCCCGCATCTGGAGCACCAACACCGTAGCCCCAAGCGACACCCACTTCCGACACGGGTATGGACACTGGGAAAAGCTTCTCTCCCTTTCTTCAGGTATAGCACCTAAACAACCTCAAATAAATGAGTTGCATTGCTCTGTGTATTGGCCCTGATGGTCCTTGCTTTCCAGCTTCGTAGAGAGTTTATGAAAATCAACTCCACAACGTGCGATCCAGAGTGCGGTATTGGATTGCCTCCATGAGGTGACTTTGTTTGATTGTTGGCTCTGAGGCGAGGTCGGCAATGGTTCGCGAAACCTTTAGGATTCTGTCATAGGCCCGAGCGCTCAAACGAAGTTCCTCCATCGCGTTTCGGAGCATTTCTGTACATTCCGCATCTAGGGCGCAATGTCTGCGGATCAGAGCATGTGGCATCTCGGAATTTGTTCGGCAGCGCGGGTTGGCGCGGAATCGCTCGGTTTGGACAGCACGAGCGGTAACAACCCGCTCCCTCAACGACTCACTGGACTCCGCCGGGGTTGTGCTTCCGAGGTCTTTGAATTCCACTGCCGGAGCCTCGACGTGGATATCGATGCGGTCCAACAGCGGGCCGGAGATTTTGTTGCGATAATTCTCAACCTGCTTGGGAGAGCACCGACACTCGCGTTTGGGGTCACCAAAATATCCGCACATGCAGGGATTCATCGCGGCGACAAGCATCACACTCGCGGGAAACGTCACCGTTCCCGCCGCCCGGCTCACGGTCACACGGCGTTCTTCCAGAGGCTGACGGAGTACTTCCAGCGTGGAGCGTTTGAACTCCGGCAACTCATCAAGAAAGAGGACGCCATTATGGGCGAGGCTCAATTCACCGGGGGTTGGGTTGGTGGACCCGCCAACCAAGCCGACATCGCTAATGGTGTGATGCGGGGATCGAAACGGACGGGTCGTGCAAAACGCGCTTCCTTCGCCAAGCAGTCCACAAACACTGTGGATTTTTGTGGTCTCAATGGCCTCTTCGACGGTAAGGGGAGGCATGATGGTCGCAATGCGTTTTGCCAACATCGATTTTCCACTTCCTGGAGGACCTAGAAGAAGCAGGCAGTGATTTCCTGCGACTGCCACTTCGATGGCCCGTCGGACGTGGTGCTGGCCTTTGACCTCGGAAAAATCCAGACCGTCTGGTGAGTCGATGACATCAAATAACGACGTGTCACGGATTTCGGGGCTGAGTTCGCGGGCGCCCGTAAGAAAATCATAAGTTTCGCGCAGATTTTTGACGCCATAGACTTCAATCCCATCAACCACCGAGGCCTCTTTGGCATTGGCCTTTGGCACAATGACCGCCTTTTTTCGCAACCGCCGTGCTTCGAGCGCAATAGGCAGGGCTCCTTTGATTGAACGCACCTCACCATTGAGTGCCAGCTCCCCCGCAACAAGACACCGCCCAAAACGCGGAGACTCCGCTCCCTGCGCAGCCGCAATCATTCCAATCGCAATCGGGAGATCAAAACTGGGACCCTCTTTTTTCAAATCTGCCGGCGCAAGATTCACGGTCGTTCGAGCCCGTGGCCAACGCAATCCACTGTTTCCAATCGCTGTCACCACCCGATCCTTGCTTTCCCGAACGGCCGCATCAGGCAACCCCACAATCACCACCCCCACTTCCCCAGGACCACTGTTCACCTCCACCTCCACAGCCACCGCATCAACACCCTTCAGAGCCGCAGAATATACCTTTGTGAGCATCCTCCGACCTTACGCAACAACCCCACGATCTGTCGAACTCACAAAATCTTCGGTTTCCCAGCCCTGCCGGAAGGTGTTGATGACCCCTTCCTTGCCTGCCTCACTCGAGAAAATAACAAGAAAAAAGGACTGGCCCCAGAACTGCTCTGCAGCGAGCGCACTGTCATAGGGAACAAAGTGCAGGGCGACAAATTTCTTTTCCCGAGTCATCCATTCCCGCACCCTCTGAGACAATCCGCAGTGGGCGTCATAAAAAAGAGTGATTGCTTTCATGGTGTCGCTCCAAGATGGCCTGTCGTGGGAATCGGTGGGGGCACGTTTGCCAACATGCCCCGGCGGCGCACCTTCATGAAAACCAGTAAATTAAAAAAGTGCATGGCGCCCAAGGCCAGTAACACGATCCCCAACTTTCCACTCAGGGCTTCAAAAACGCCGCGGGCTTCTTGAATTTGAATCCCAAGCTTCAGATGCAACGCGATAAATCCGAGGTTGATCAGATAAAAGCCCACAACCAGGAGATGGTTCACGCTGTCTGCCAGGGCCGTGTTTTGATGGAAACAATCCACCAAAAAGATCCGCCCGTTTTTCGAGAGGGTGTGAG
Organism: Terrimicrobiaceae bacterium; assembly: GCA_041744075.1. Taxonomy (GTDB): domain Bacteria; phylum Verrucomicrobiota; class Verrucomicrobiia; order Chthoniobacterales; family Terrimicrobiaceae; genus JAJTZA01. The sequence goes on along the minus strand of JBGTLQ010000233.1, from coordinate 805 downwards.
CGACCCAGACGGTGAGGGCTATGCTGATGATGAGGTAGAGACTGTAGGTGAGGATGATGAGGTTCATAGGTTTGTTTTTGTTTGTTATTGTAGTTCCGATAAAAAATGAAAGTAATGGACAAAAAGTGATTATTTTTTCAAGAGATGAGCCGTGAATTTGAGGATTTTGTTTTGCTCGGAGGAGGCCACCGTCTCCAGCACGCGCTCCCCGAGTTTGAGAAAATCAAGGAGTTCGGTGACCTGGTGATGGAATTCCTTGGCTTCCGCTCCTTTGAGAGCTTTTGTTTTATCGCCACATCGGGTGAGCACTTCCATGGCCGGGGTGATCTCACGCCGCTTGCGTTCACGGGCAATGATGCAAAACATTCGCCACACATCTTTTTCCGCTTCAAAAAATTCCTTCCTTTCTCCCTTGCGGAGCACGGAACGAATCAGGCCCCACCCTGCGAGATCCCGCAGATTCGTGTTGGCATTGCCTCGGCTGATTTTTAAATCGTCCATGATCTCATCCGTGCTCATCGGTCGGGTGCTTGTCATAAGCAGCGCGTGGATTTGCGCCATGGTGCGATTGATACCCCACGCACTGCCGATCGCACCCCACTGCGAAACAAAATCTTCCCGGGCTTGATTCAGGATTTCGATTTCATTAGCGGCTTCCATAATTTTCAGTAAATACTGAAAGTATTGTCATGGCAAGAAAAAAATGACTTGGTATCTGATTTTGCAAAAAAGTGTGGTCGTGAAAATAAGGCACGTTTTAAGAAATCTTCATTCCATCTTGAAATTCTCGAGAGACAAGTGGGCG
>JBGTLQ010000232.1:0-18806 GCA_041744075.1 Terrimicrobiaceae bacterium | reverse complement strand
TATCATGGTTATGACATTTGACAACTTTTATTTTATGGGGCGAGGGTTCTTGTTTTCATGATGAGTGTGACACTTAAGCATGTGGCGGATCTGAGCGGGGTGAGTCCGATGACGGTTTCGAGGGTGATTCGCGGCTTGAGTCGGGTTGCGCCCGCCACACGAAAAAAAGTTCAAGATGCGGTGTCTGCTTTGGGACTTCAGCAATCTGAGGCGATGCTTGGGGCAGCCGTGGGCAATGCGATTGCCGAGAACCGATTAAAGTTGATGGTTGTCATGGCGGACGAGGAGAACGTCGGATTCGCAGCAATCTTTGGGGGGCTCAAGCAGCGTCTGATGGCGGAAGGGGGGATTGTGACTGTGGTGAAATCATCGGAAGTGCTGGACATGGAGAGAAGTGGAAAATGGCCGCGCCCGCATGGATGTGTGTTTCTTGGGAAAATTGAGCCCGAGGTCGTTCATATCTTAAAGCGTCGCTGGCCGTGTGTTTTGGCGGGGGCCTCAAATTTGAGTGATACGATTGACTCCGTTTCGATGAATGAAAACCGCGCAGCCGCAGCGATTCTTGATCACCTCAGTGAACTGGGTCATCGTCAAATTTTCTGGCTAGGAGTGGACCATGAACAAGCAGGCAAAAGCATCTCGACGCTCAAGGATCTGATTCAAGTTTTGGACAGACCTGGAAATGCGAGATATGCAGCTTGGCAATTTCTTGCAGAGTATCAGCTCGGGAATGAACCCTCCTGCATTCGGTGGGTTGCAGCACCAAAAGAGGAAAAACAATGGGCGCAGACAATCAACGGTTGTTGGGCGTGGTTCTCCAAAATGAATCCCCGGCCAACCTCCTTGATTGTTGAGGACGAAGAATTGGCGGCAAGGTTGCTGAAGCATTTTTCTTCGAAAGAGGTGAGAGTTCCGCGGGATCTTTCCGTCATCAGCTACGGCAACTCAAAATTCTCACAAACCAGTTCTCCTCCCCTCACAAGTGTTAGTCCTCCCTGGAAGCAAATTGGGCAGACACTTCCAGAGTTGGTGCGACGACGAATGATCCATCCCTCGGCACCCGTTGTTGCCATTGAGTTGGAGGCCAAGTTGGTACAACGAAAATCAACAACCCCGCTTTAAACGATCAGCCCCAATGACCCCTATGAACATACGATTTTTCAATAACCAACTTCTCTCCCATATTACCGCTCTCACTGTTGCGGTTCTTCTTTCAGGAAATCTCCATGCGGTGGAGACTTTGGCCATTTCGCCACTTTTTGGTGATCATGCCATCCTGCAAAGTGACAAGGAGATTCCGGTTTTTGGTGAGGCCCCGGCTGGCAGCAAAATTTTGGCTCAGCTTGGTGAAGAGAAGAAGAGCACTGTGGCCGATGCCAACGGGCGATGGGAGGTGCGTTTTTCTCCGCGGCTCCCCAGCACCGATCCGGTCCAACTGCGTGTGGAAAGTGGTGATCAGACCATAACCACTCAGGGCATTTTGATTGGAAGCGTCTGGCTGGCTTCGGGGCAATCCAATATGGCTTGGCCACTTGTTAAAAGTGACATGGCAGATGCTCCCGATTCGGAACGCAGCAATCCGTACATCCGACTTTTTCGTGTTGAGACCGAGGCGGGACCCGAAACTCTGCCGCCTGCCCAGCCCATCGGGACATGGAAACCAACGGACCGTGGCACCACGGCCTATTTTTCGGCGCTGGCATTAGCCTTTGCATCAAAAGTTCAAAAAGAAAAAGGGGTTCCTGTTGGAATTATTCTCTCGGCTGTTGGAGGCACAGGCATCCAACCATGGATCCCAGTGAAGGTTTTTGAGGAAGATTCCGCCTACGCGAATGCCATCACCTTTCGTGGACCGGCAGGATTCGGAATGAATCGTAACTCCCGAGAGGATTACCAGCGAGATCTGGCGGCCACCGAGACCCAAGTGGCTTTGGCCCAAGATGTCATCGCCGACGAGGCTCTGGCATGGCATGAGCCCGGCCAAGATCTGTCGGAATGGAAGCCCGTGCGGATGCCAACAGGTTTGATACTCGCGGGTGCTTCTTGGTTAGCAGCTTCCTTTGATTGTCCCACAGACAAGACTTCAAGCCAGGCCACTCTCAACCTTGGCGTGGCAAAAGGTGCATTCAGGGCATGGCTAAACGGAACAGAGCTTGAAGCAGAATCCAAGACTGATGTCTCAGAGAATCTTGCACCCGAAACTCTACGCTTTGTCATTCCCGAAGGACTCTTACAAGAGGGCACAAATCATTTGGTGCTTCGGTTAGTGGGATTGGGATGGATGGGGTTGGTTCAGGGGGAATTGGTGCCACCTCAAATCGGATTTGGCAGGGATGGCTGGCAGGATGCGATTTCTCTTTCGGGAACATGGAAGATGCGATCAGAAATCGAAGTCAAACGTCCCCCCCAACTGAGTGCGTACGCCGGGAACCTCTTCCAGTCGGGACTCGCGCCGCTGGCACCTTTTGCGCTGGCAGGCATTCTTTGGTATCAGGGGGAATCCAATGCCTATCAGCCCGATGTTTATCAGGATCTGTTTCCCAAGCTGATCACTTCATGGAGAGCCCTTTGGAATGATCCAAAGCTACCGTTTATATTTGTCCAGCTACCGGGCTATGAAGTCCCGAACGATGAGCCAGGCGAGTCCTCATGGGCAAAAATCCGTGCCGCTCAAGCGGAAGCCTTGCATCTGAATGACACCGGTATGGTTGTGAGCATTGATCTTGGCGACAAAAACGATATTCATCCCCAGCGCAAGCGAGCCGTTGGGGAGCGCCTTGCACACTTGGCCATCTCTGGAGCTTCGCGAAGTGGGCCGTGGCCTGAAAAGGCCGCTTTTAATGGCGATCAGATCAAAATCATTTTTGATTCTGAACAAAACCCTCTTCGTGCCATTGGAGATCAGACGGCACTTCAGGGCTTTGAAGTGAGTTTCGATGGTAATACCTACATGGGCACTCCAGCCCGTTTGGGGGAGGGTGCGGTGATGATAACCGTGCCCAAAAACCAAACCCCACTCAAAGTTCGATATGCTTGGGCAAATTGGCCGCAGTTAAGTTTGGAAGACGCTACTGGCCTCCCGGCACCCCCATTTGAAATCCCGGTCTCCTCAGAGACCTCAAACTAAAAGCGAATTGGGGGTCATGATGCACCACGCCCCGCCGCTGGAAATTCGGCAGATGCCCGTGTTCGAGCATTCATACGCTTTTGATCCGATCTATGGGTATGACATGGAAGCTCTGCTTAAAATTCGTCATCCGGAATTTCCGCCTGCGGATTTTGCCGCTTTCTGGCGGGAGACCATGGCGGAAGCCTCTGCTCAAACCCGGGTGATTGAGCAGAAATCTCTGCCTCCTCCGTCATCGGAGTGGCAGTTGGACCTTCTAAAAATCCAAACCTTGGATCGATCTGCCTTTGGGGCATGGCTCCTCAAACCAAAAGATCCTTCACATATTCGCAGAGCCTTTGTTGTGGGGCATGGTTATGGCGGGCGGGCGGGCATTGATTGGCCGGTCGCATTTCAAGACGCGGTTTATATCTTTCCCTCGGCGCATGGTTTTTTTGTTTCTGAAGCCCCCGGCCTTCCCAACTCGGTTGACAAGCATGTGGTGCATGGAATCGCGTCGCGGGAAACCTATCTCATCCGGCATTGTGTGGCTGCGTTGCAGAGTGCCGCCGAGGTGCTCGCCGAATTCTACCCTGAGTTTGATGGTCAGCTTGGGTATCAGGGGGTAAGCTTCGGCGGTGGGCTGGGGGCTCTTATGCTTCCCTGGAGCAAATCATTTTCTCGAGCATTCCTAAAAGTTCCGACCTTTGGTCACCACCCTCTGCGGTTGAAGTGTCCATGCGTGGGAAGCGGGGAAGCGGTGAGGTTGCTTGAACAACGAGACTCTTCCATCCGAAAGACGCTGGCCTATTTTGATGCCGCCACGTCAGCCGCCGAGGTCAAGATCCCAGTGTTGGTGTCCGCGGCACTTTTTGATCCCGCCGTGCCTCCACCGGGACAATTTGCTGTGGCCAATGCCTTGGGTGGTCCCAAACAGCTTCATGTTCTCAGTGCTTCTCACTTCGAACATCCCTCCTTGCTTCTCGAGGAGCAGGCCCTCGCGGGTCTTATGCGGCAGTGGTTTTTGGCTCCTCACCTCTAATCCAAAACAAAAGTGTCATTTCTTCCGTCTCTCTGATCCTCCTCACATCTTATGACCGCGTAATCGGCATGTGATGGAAAAACCAAAGGTTGGCAATTTTTTCTGATGTCTGTAGAGATGAGCGTGCAATCACGCACGCGCTCCATGAATTTACTTGGCATTGACATTGGCGGCTCAGGGATCAAGGGGGCCATTGTGGACACTGAGGCTGGCAAATTGCTGACCGGTCGGTTCCGAATTCCCACTCCTCAACCTTCACGCAGTGAGGCCGTGACGGAGGTCGTTGCAAAAATTGCTGAGAACTTCCAATACACCGGTCCTGCCGGAATCACGTTCCCGGCCATTATCAAAAACGGGCGGGTGGGAAGTGCCGCCAATGTGGATGAAAGTTGGATTGGGGTTGATGCGGCCGAGCTTTTTCGCAGTCGATTGGGGAGCCATGTGGAGTTGATCAATGATGCAGATGCGGCCGGCTTGGCTGAAGTGACCTTTGGTGCGGCGAAAGGCATTGGTGGGGTTGTCATTTTGCTCACGCTGGGAACTGGTATTGGGTCAGCCATTTTTCTGGATGGAAAACTTTTGCCAAACTCCGAATTCGGTCATCTCAAAATCCGAGGGAAGGACGCAGAACTGCGTGCCTCCGAGCGGGTGAGGGAAGAGAAAGGACTCTCGCTCAAACGCTGGGCTTCCGCGCTGGGCGAGTTTTTGGCAGAGCTGGAAAAATTGTTTTCCCCTGATCTCTTTGTGATTGGGGGCGGAATCAGCAAGAAGGCGGACAAATTTTTGCCTCATCTTCGGGCAATGACCAATGTCGAGATTGTGCCAGCCAAGATGCAAAACGAAGCTGGTATCATTGGAGCCGCTTGGTTGGCCGCCCAAAAAAGCTGAGTTATGGCGCAGGTCCTTCTTCTTGGTTCCCGTGGGCGACTTGGTGCTGCGCTGGCACGGGCTTGGTGGGGTCACCACAATGTCATCGCCCTGTCCCGTGCTGATATTGATATCTCCCAAGTTGACGAGTTGGAGAAGGCCCTTGAGAAATTCCCCTTCGATATTGTTGTTAACTGCACAGGGGCCACGTCCTTGGAAGCCTGTGAGGATGACCCCCGGCTTGCAGCCCTCGTGAACGCGGAAGCTCCGGCCCGTTTGGCAGAAATCACCGCAAGCCGCAATTCAAGGTTGATCCATTTTGGGACGGACTATGTTTTTGATGGAAAACAAACAACGCCCTACACGGAGGAGGATGAGGCCCGCCCCCTCTCGGAATATGGTAGAACCAAGCTGGAGGGGGAATTGGCCGTTGTTGCCACTTCTTCCGAACACCTTTCGGTAAGGGTTTCCTGGGTCTTCGGACCGGACAAGCCGAGTTTTGTGGACATGATTCTGAAACGTGCGGCCACAGACGATCATGTCGAAGCCGTGGCGGACAAAACTTCCAGTCCAACATTTACCGATGATGTCGCCATGTGGATGGAGCCATTTCTATCACGCGGTCTTCCCGGTGGACTTTACCACGCTTGCAACTTTGGAACCTGCACATGGCAGGAATACGGCCAGGAAGCTCTCACCATTGCGGACAAGCTTGGATGGCCACTGCGATGCCGTGTCGTTTCCCCGGTGCCACTGGATTCCATGACCGCTTTTCGCGCGACCCGTCCCAGGCACACGGTGCTCGATTGCAGCAAGCTTCAACGAATCGCCGCCGTCCCAATCCGGCCTTGGCAGGAAGCCCTTGCTTCTTACCTGAAGGCTCGCAGCTAAATTTGTCAAAAAGTGGGCGGGCAGGGGGACTGCCCAGCCCCACCCTAAGAAAAACGAGCTGGCGCGAGCGCGAAGCGCCTCTTGAATGGGAGCGCGCGGCAGTCCCCTTGCCCGCCCACTTTTTCACTTCAGATTTGGACGACGGATGATAAATTCCCAAAACAAGGAAAAGTTTGTTTCGCGATTGCATGGTTGAGGGTTCTGACTAAAATGCCTCCCCTATGACATTTCTCGATCTCCTTGTGATTGCCCAAGCGGCCCCCGCTGGCGACCCTGCTCCGCAGCCCAATTTGCTGATGCAGATGTTCCCGCTGATCCTCATATTTGTCCTTTTCTATTTTGTGCTCATCCGGCCTCAACAGAAGCGCCAGAAGCAACATGAAAAACTTGTGGCCGCTCTCAAGACAGGCGACAAAGTGGTCACCAACTCCGGTCTTCACGGCATCATTGCAAACGTCAAAGATCGCACGGTGATCATCAAAGTTGCCGACAATGTGAAATTGGAGTTTGATCGCTCGGCGGTTGTGGGTATCGAGAAATCTGAGGATTCCCTTCCAAACAGCTAATCCCATTTTTAGGTTTTTTGCCCCTGACCCAGTTTTTATATGAGTCCCGCCATCACGTTTACCGCAGGTATTGCGCTATTGATTCTCTTCGGTTGGTATTTCTTCACGGAAGAAAACCGCAGGAAGCGCTGGTTGGGGGTGGTCCTGACCGTGTTTTTGGTGGTGTTGTGTTTGGAGGCGATCATCCCACCGGAGAAAAAAATCCGTCTTGGACTGGATCTTCAGGGGGGGACCTCTTTCCTGATGCGGTTGACGCCTCAAAACGAAGAGGCTCTGACCAGTGACCTTCTTGACCAAGCGGTTGAAGTCATTCGCAAACGGGTGGATGAGTACGGCGGCGCCGAACCGCTAATCACCCCGCAAGGTCGGGATCGCATTTTGGTTCAGATCCCTCTCCTGGACACTGATCAAATTGAGAAAACCAGAATTGACCTCCAACGCGTGGCAAAGCTGGAGTTTGCTTCGGTGGCTCCCGGGGGCGAGGAGCGGATTGCCCGCATCGAAGCCGGGGAGGAGATCCTGCCACCGGGTCTGGTGATCAAAACTTACAAAGATTTTATAGAAGGTGAGGACGTTGAGAGAAAGCTTCTCATCAAAAAGCGGGCCGAACTTTCCGGAGATCACGTTCGTCGCGCTTATGCCTACTTCGATAATGCTGGTTATGGCGTTTCTCTGAATTTGGATGCCGAGGGTGGAAAACTTTTCGGCGATTTGACGGCGGCCTTGGCTCCCACACGCGGCCAACTTGCCATTTTGCTTGATGGCGAAATTCAAAGCGCCCCCCAAGTGAACGAGCCTATCTATGGCGGCAGTGCGGTGATCACCGGTCGATTCAGCGACAAAGAAGCTCGTGATCTCGCCAGCGCGTTGGAAAATCCTTTGCGTGTTCCGTTGGAAATCGAAGAGACCCGCAGTGTTTCAGCAACGCTTGGTGCGGATTCCATCAAAAGCGGCCTCTTGGCGGGCATAACCGGCCTTGCCCTCACGATTGTCTTTATCCTGATCTACTATCAGGTTCCGGGAATTATCGCCATCACCGGTCTCTTGGTGAATTTGGTTTTGCTTTTTGGTTTGATGGGCATGTTCCACTTCGTGCTCACCTTGCCGGGTATTGCCGGCATCATTCTGACTGTTGGCATGGCTGTGGATGCCAACGTGCTGATCTATGAACGCCTGCGTGAGGAGCTCAAAAATGGCAAATCCCTCTCTGCCGCGATTGATGCGGCTTATGACAAGGCATTTAGCGCCATCTTTGATGCGAACCTTACGACACTCATCACGGCCGTGATCCTGATCTGGCAAGCCACAGGTTCAGTCCGTGGGTTCGCCGTCACACTCACCCTCGGCATCATCGCGAGCATGTTCTCGGCACTAATCCTTACCCGCACGATCTTCCGGTTCCTTGTGGATGTTTTCCACGTGAAGAAAATTACGATGTTGGACCTCATTCCCAAAAAGCGTTTCGATTTTCTTGGGATGCGCTGGGCATCGATGATTCTTTCTCTTGTCTTATTGGCGGGCTCCGTGGCCGCCATCTCCATGCGCGGGGAGAAAAATCTGGGCATCGATTTCCGGGGTGGTGATTTGCTGATAGTGGACTCAACCACTCCCGTCACTCTTGTGGAAGCCCGTGAGTCCGTCGCAACCCTTGGTTTGGGCGATATTCCCATCCAGTTTGAGCGGGAGGGTATGAAAGAAATGCTTTCGCTGCGCAGCCCAAGTGGCACGTCGCAGCAAGTCCTTGACCAGTTGGTTAGTAGCTTCCCGGATCGTGGGATCACTCCCGTCGCCCAAGACACCGTGGGTCCTCTCATCGGTATGGAATTTGCCAAACGATCCCTGTGGGCTCTTGCGTTGGGCATGCTCGGCATTCTGATCTATGTCACGTTCCGGTTTGAGTTCTCGTTTGCTCTGGGAGCTGTGGCTGCCGTTATCCATGACGTGGTGATCACCCTTGGCATCTTCTCCCTGGTGGGAGGCGAGTTGTCTTTGGTTATGGTCGGTGCCGTCCTCACCATTGCCGGTTACTCCATCAATGACACCATTGTGGTCTTTGATCGCATCCGCGAGGCCCTGAAAAATAGCGAGCGTGGCGGAATCCGTATCATCATGAACACGGCCATCAACGACACCTTGGGCCGCACCATCCTCACAGGCGGAACCACGATCCTTTCCGTTTCGGCCCTCTATTTCTTTGGTGGAGCCGTTCTCCGGGATTTCTCGTTTGCGATTCTGGTGGGACTTTTTGTTGGAACATATTCCTCAATCTTTGTGGCTTCTCCCATCGTTTATTGGTGGTCGCGCCTCAGTGGGCGCAGCATCCGCAAGGAAATTCTTGAAACCGAAAAAGCCGCTGCCAAGGCTTCCTGAGCACCATCCGATTGCGTCCAGACTCCGTGGGAAACCAGCTGTTGCAATATTCTGCCATTCAGGAGATTCCGAATATCTTTGGCACCCAAAAGCCTTTGGCATGCGAAAAAGGTTTACACGAAGCGCAAAGGCGCTGAACATTGGAGACAACATTTGCCATGCCCCATAAGGCGAGAGATTTATATCAGAAATGCCGGGAATACCGGGATAGTTCCGACGCAAGAGCGCAGGGCTTCTATCCGTATTTTCGTTGCATAGACGAAACCATCGGGAATCATGTGATTTGCGACGGCGAGCGCAAGATCATGATCGGGTCTAATAACTACCTTGGCCTGGCTCAAGATGAACGCGTTATTGAGGCCGCCTGCGATGCGACGCGCAAATTCGGCGCTGGCTGCACCGGTTCACGACTCCTGAACGGCACCATCAAACTTCATGTCGAGTTGGAAGAGGCCTTGGCTGCCTTCCTTCAACGCGAGGCGGTTCTGCTTTTCTCCACCGGCTTTTTTGCGAATCAGGGAGCTCTTGCTTCCCTCACCGAAGAAGGTGATGCGATTTTGTGTGATCGCGAAAACCATGCGAGCATCATTGATGGTTGCCAATTTGCACCCGCCAAGCTTGTTCCCTACCGCCACAACTCGCCAGTCTCACTCCACAACCGCCTCAAGCGCCTTCCTGAAGAAGCCGGTAAACTCATTGTGATGGATGGGGTTTTTAGTATGTCCGGCGACATTGCTGACCTGCCGCCTCAAATGGAACTCGCCAAAGAGTTCGGCGCTCGCATCTATGTCGATGAAGCCCATTCCCTGGGTGTCCTCGGTCCGCAAGGCCGCGGAGCCGTCCATCATTTTGGATTGAATGACGAGGTGGACATCACGATGGGGACTTTCTCAAAATCTTTGGGTTCCATGGGTGGTTTTGTGGCTGGGGATGCTGAGATGATTGAATTTCTCAAGCACAGGGCGCGCTGCCTGATCTTCACCGCATCACTGGCCCCTGCGGTGGCCGGAGGGGTCCTCAAAGCTCTTCAACTCATGCAGGAAGAACCTGAGCGCATCGATGCGCTCTGGCGCAACACCTACAAAATGCACGAAGGATTCCGGTCCATTGGATTCAAAATCGGTACGACCCAAACCCCCATTGTTCCCATCTTGATAGGCAGTGAAGCCAAGGCTTTTCAATTCACCCAGCGACTTTATGAGGAAGGGGTGTTTGCCACTCCCGCGATTTACCCCGCAGTGCGATACGGCGAAGCCATTGTCCGGACGAGCTATATGGCCACACACACGGACGAGGATCTGGATCAAGTCCTTGAGGTTTTCAAAAAAATCGCCAACGAGCTGGGGACGTTTGATGATCCCGCCTACACAGAACAGGGCCGACGGAAAGGGGTTTTCGATTTCCGGTTGGATACCGAAGAAAATTCCAAAACCGAAAAAGTCACCGCCAAGAGCGTTTCGACCAATGGCAAACATCTCGAGCCGCTGATATCCCGGTAGGACCGCCTGCCTTCAGCGGTTCAATTTCTCGAGTGATGACTTTGATCTGCGAGCGCCGATCGAAAGGCATTGGAAATCAGCAATCGGAAATCAATGCCCTCTGGGTATCCGCCATCTACGCCTTGTGATGACGATAAAACTCGAAACTGTCCACCAACGCCAGCCAACTGGCTTGGATGATATTGTCTGACACACCAACCGTCCCCCATGTTTTGTGGCCTGCAGAAGAAACAATCAAGACGCGGGTCTTGGCTGCGGTGCCGCGAGTGCCGTCCACGATCCGAACCTTGTAGTCAGCGAGGGTGATGTCATCGATCCAGCGATAAAATGGGCGAAGAGCCTTCCGCAAGGCAGCGTCCAGCGCATTGACTGGCCCATCGCCTTCTTCAACTGTGTATTCGTGAGTCCCATCAACCATCAGCTTCACCGTGGCCTCACAGGGATCGGATCCAGATTTGGTGTGACGGAAATGACAATGATATTCTTTGAGTTCAAAGAGGGGAGTGTGCTGACCGAGGCACTTGCGGATGAGGAGCTCGAAAGAGGCCTCAGCCGCTTCGAACTCAAAGCCACAGGATTCCGCCTCCTTGATTTCGCGAAGGATAGCCGCGACCTCAGGTGAGCCCTTTTCGAGATCAAATCCCAAGTCTTTGGCTTTGACGAGGATGTTGCTCTGGCCGGACATGTCCGAGATGACCACCGTTTGGTAGTTCCCGACCTTGGCGGGTTCCACATGTTCGTAGGCAAGGGCAAGTTTTTGCACGGCATGAACATGCAGACCGCCCTTGTGAGTGAAAGCCGCTGATCCCACATAGGGAGCACGAATGTCCTGCGGCACATTGGCTAACTCGTCCACAAAGGCCGAGAGGTCGCGAAGTCCTGAAAGGTCCTTCACCGCGGAGATGCCCATCTTTAATTCCAGATTGGGGATCACGGTTGTGAGATTGCAGTTGCCCACCCGCTCCCCGTAACCATTGATCGTGCCTTGGACCTGACTGGCTCCGGCCTCGATCGCCGCAAGGGCATTCGCAACTCCCAGGCCACTGTCATTGTGAGTGTGAATCCCCACCGGGCAGGCAAGGTGGGAAACCACATCCTCCGTGGCCTCACCTACAAATTGCGGCAAAGACCCACCGTTCGTGTCACACAACACCAGGTAGTCCGCCCCGGCATCCCGAGCCGCCCTCAGCGTCTCAAGTGCGTATTCACGATCATCCCGGAAACCATCAAAAAAATGCTCGGCATCATAAAAAACCTCACGCCCCTGCGCCTTCAAAAAACGGACCGTGTCAGCGATCATCGCAAGGTTTTCCTCAGGGGCCACACCAAAAACCTCAGTGACATGCACCTTCCACGTTTTACCCACAATGGTCACCACCGGCGTTTTGGCATCCAGAAGTGTGAGAAGCTGTGCATCCTTCTCCGCCGATCCGCCACCTTTGCGCGTCATTCCAAACGCTGCAATCTTTGCATGTTTCCAGTTGTGCTTCGCCGCTTCTTCAAAAAAGGCGACATCCTTCGGATTTGACCCCGGCCAGCCACCCTCAATAAAATCCACCCCAAACGCATCCAGCCGCTCGGCCACCCGCATCTTGTCCAAAATCGAAAACGAAATCCCCGTGCCCTGCGTTCCGTCGCGCAACGTGGTGTCGTAAAGGGTAACTCGTTTGTCATTCATAGGAGCAAGGACTATAGAGAGACAAGGCCCGTGCCTCAACTCTTATTGGTAGGGATGGCGGTCTCTCGCCGTCCGACAGAAGGCACAAAATATTCGCTGTCTATCATCAATAGGAAAAGATTTACCATGAAGGACATGAAGAGCATGAAGCTTAAACATTTTTAAATAGAACGTAGAGGAATTTGGAACAAATTTCTTCCCATTCCAGCGCTGATGAGAACGAACAACCGAAGGAAGATCACCTTGTAATCAAATTTTGCCGACACATTTCTCAATCCTTTTTGGACCACGAATTTCAGGAATAATCACGAATTTCCAGAACCCCAAGCCCAAGAAGCTCCGTTCCGATCGTATCAATTCGCGCCATTCATTTTTTTCCGCCACCCGCAACCTTCCCACGGAAGGGAATCCATGCTGGTTCCTGCACCAACTCTCTTTCTTGCCCACGCCTCTGAATTGAATGCTGCACACTCAAAGCCCCAAGGGGACCACAACCACAATAATTCACCTCCACGTGTTGAGTGCCCTGGGGCAGGGGGGCCCAAGCCCCCTGGATCTCGCTTAACCACATGGTCTGACTGACATCCTCAATTTTCTTGAATAGGGGTCTCCGTGCGGCTAAAAAAGCCCAATGAGACGCCGTGGACTAAGTCTGCCTTTTGAGGCGACATTTGTAGGAGTTATGTCGCCGGCGACTCAATAATACTGTTCGGCAGAATATGAAGATCACTTACGCATCTCGTAAATGCCCGACCTGCCAACAAGATTTGCTGCATCGCAGAGCGAGCGGGGCTGATCCTGATGGAGCAAGGTGGGACGGTTTTGAACTATACTGCCCCGACCATGGAGTCGCAGTGTTGGACGATCCTCTCCGTCCAGAAAACGAGTCTCCTCCTATCCAGATTTTCCCGAGATCAGACGGTTGGGTTACATGTCCATGCTGCGATACCCGCTTTACCGTCAACTACCTTGGAAGCTTCTTTTTAGGGCGACATCGCCGATGCGGTCAAAGATTAGTAATACAAACCGCCGAACAAGGCGCATACACTCAACCCTCAGTCGCTAAAGCTCCTTCGGGCGAGTGATGCGCGACGTTCGGAAAAATCATGAAAGCCATCATCCCCCTCGATCCTGAAAACCTAGGAGGAGATAGCCATACTCTTGATGAAGGGTATTTCGCGGTTTTGGCAGAGCGGGATAAAATTGTCCTGATAGAATTCCACTCGATTGTCCCACCAATAACCTGGGTGCAGAATTTCGAGCTGATGTATTGCCAGCGGCAGCACGATCCAGAAATGATAAAGGTAGTTAGAAAAGCAACCGAAGAAGAAAGGAAGGGATTCAGAGTCCCATCTTGGATCCAAGGAGATGAGATTCCCGAATGTTGCGGAAGAGCAATGTATTTTGTAGGACAGATTGACGGTGATTGTATTTGCTCCGAAAGTCCGCCAGACGCTAAGCTCTGGTGGCACGATTCTGCTAGCTTCTATGTATTCACATGTCCTGTGTGTCTAGAAGTAAAAGCGGTAGGGCAACAATTCTGAAACCATGAGGAAATTCCGAACAAGGCGCATGCCCCAACCCTCAGTCGCTAAAGCTCCTTCGGGCGGGTGATCCGCGACGGCAAAATACAACAAACAAGGCTACATGAATCCAATCTCCATGAAACTCAAAAACGCGTGTTCCGCCGGAAGTTTAGAAGAGGTGAGACAACTTTTAGATGAGGGTGCCGACCCGAATTCTGCCGACGAGCACGGTTGCGGCACACTTCTTACCTTTCATCCAGAGATGGTCGAGCTTCTGCTTTCGCGAGGGGCGAACCCTAACACTCAAAAGAATCAAGTAGGCGCTTCCGTCCTTGCCGGCCTCGCTTACGTAAACCAGCTTGACTGCGTGCGGGCGTTGCTCCGTGCCGGTGCGCATGTGGATCGCGGACGTGAAGAATCAGGAGAGACACCACTACATCATGCCCTTGTTTCTCGGACTTCCGATCGAACTCCCCTTGTAAAGCTACTCCTTGACCACGGTGCCAATCCCAACGCCAAGACCAAAGCCGGAATCTACAGTTTCAACTATGGGGGTGACCTGCGAACACGGGCCGAGACGCCACTGCATCGGGCGGCCGCTTATTCACCTGCCGAAACAATTACACTCTTGTTGGAGGCTGGAGCAGACCTGACCATCTGGGACATTAACGGTGATTCCCCTGGAACTTGGGCACTCTGGCATTTGCGCGAGAAATCCGTGCTCAACGCTCTCTCCCCAAAGTAAGGCAACAAACGCCGAACAAGAGCGTCGAGGAAACCTTCAGTCGCTAAAGCTCCTTCGGTTCCTCACGCTCGACGGCAAAAAAATGAAGACATCACCTCAGGTCACAGTTTCCCGCGCGGCTCCCATGATTGCCGTTCCGGATGTGGACGCAGCCCTAGCCTATTATCGAGACAAGCTTGGATTTACTATTTCCGGTCAGATGGGTGAGCCGACCAATTATGGGATTGTCCAGCGAGATGTCATCACTATCCATTTCTTTTTTTCGCATCACCCGTCCGCCACCGCGCTTCCACTCGGCGGAAATGTGGATGATGGCAAAGGCGGAATTTATGTTGAAGTATCTGACGTTGATGCGCTTGCTACAGAATTACACGGGCGAGGTCTCGCACAGTCTCTAGTCCCAGAAGACAAGGAATATGGAATGAGAGATTTTTGGATTCGAGATTTGAATGGATATATTTTGGCCTTTGGAACAAAAATCTAAAAAGCCATGAGATCTACCCAATCCCCCACAGCCTTCGGCTTCAGGGGATAGGTCACCTTGGACGACAAAAATATGAAAACTGCACTCACCATCACGCGTAGTATTGGAGTTCTCGGTGCGGCATGGATCATTTGCATGCTGATTTCTACACATCTTCAGATTCACGCGCAGACCAAGGATTTGATGCTTGGCTCGTTCTCTGGACCCCATCCGATGCTGGCGCATATTCTCCACGCAACAATTCCTTTCGGATTCTTGGCGGTGCTTCTCATTCTACCCTTTACCCGAATGCCTTCTGGGTTCGCGATTGCCGGTGCAGCCATCATCGCCATAGTTTCAGGTTACTTTATGATCCATCTTTTTGGCCAATACTTCCTTGCAAGTCGTTTTGTTCCAGAAGCCATACCTTCCAGCATATGGATTGCAGTCATGATAGCTCTCATTTTCTTTCTCACCCAGATAGCAGCGATAATTCTGCAAACGAAAAAAGTCGAACAAGGCGCATGTACTCCACCTTCAGTCGCTTAGGCTCCTTCGGCGAGTGATGCGCGACGATAGAAGAAGATATGCCGCCCACATCAATCGTCATCGCCAGTATATGGCTCGCATTTGGAACTCTTTTCGGTTTAGCGCACTTTACGGTGGAATATTTCAACTCGTCTCAGAACCCGATTCAGACCGGCTGGTTCGTCTGGATTACACTCCTGGGTTTGACGAACATTGTTTCCGTTGTGTTCTTCTTTTTTCAGAAGCCAAGGGCGCAAATTTATTATTACGGGAGTCTCATTTTTTTGTTTTTCTCAGGCACAATATTTTTCGTGGTTTTTGCTCGCTCTGGACAGCAAGCCGGTGCTTTCGCAGCTCAGTGTCTTACCGGCGCTTTAATTTTCACAATTTCATTCCTTCCTTACCGTGACCGTTTTACAAAAAAGTAATTCAACGAACCCGATGGAGCAAATCGCCATCCCTGCGGGACTTCTGACATGGCTCCTGCTGATTCCGTTTCGCGGGCAGGAGCGAGTGGTGATTCCTGATCGGGGACGTTGAGACTATCGGAAAACCCCCATGGTAAGCGCTTTTTGTAAATTTTTGGGAATCATAACACCACTGACCCTCATGAATCGGGCCTCACAGGCCCATTTATGCGCAATAGTTTTTGGGCTTGTAGGGCGACTACGGTTTTCCGACAGTCTCGTTCGGTAAGAATGACCAAGACTCTCCATCTCCTTCTGGTATTCCTCACGCTCAGCTTGCAGGCCATCGCGGAGCCGGTCGTGTTTCCAACTAAGGCGGGTGAGTATTCACACAAGGGCTGGAGATACGTTTGCGAGATTCAGCATCAAGGCACACGTTCAGAGCGGAGGATCGGCAGACTTTTCCTCAACGGTAAGGAGGTGAAGGGCGAGATCGGAGAACTGAATCAAGAGCCCATCGGATTCTTTCTCTACTTCGGAGAGCATGGATACAATCAAAGTTGGCTGAACACACTCACATACGATCATGAGGTCCTCGGTAAGGATGGAGGGCCAACCAAGCAGGCGAGCGATCTCCTTCGTGCGGCACGCGAGAAAAAGCAAACCGAACAAGGCGGCACTGGGCAATCCGCTACCCACACCCAGTCGAAGTCGGAGAGTAGCGACAAACCTCAACCTGAAGCGGAGGCGCGCTCCCGGTAGCGGGTGCCAGGTCTCGACGTTCGCGATAATAAGCATGTCCTCCCTCGAAAGCATTATCGAGAATACGCCAGAGTGTTCATTCGAGCGTTGGCCATCTGATCCCGCGTTGGGAACCATGCCGCGTGGCGTGCCTGAGGATATCATTCAAATCGCGACGGAATTTCGCAAGATCCACATTTATGAGACCCCGGTGGGAGATGGCATTCGCACGAATCCGGGGTCGTTCTGTCTTCAACCTTACTTCGATTATTCCGTCGCGGCCCTTACGCTGGGAGAGGATGAAGTGAGGGTTGAGCCGGATTTGAAAGGGTTGCTTGACTGCTACACGCTTGGCCACTTTGGCGCGGGTAATGAACAGCTGATTCTGGACATTTCAAATACGCTTTCCCCTCGATTACGATATTTCTTCTTCTACCCCATCGATCCTCTTTCGCACTATCCCGTTATTCCTCTCACCATCAGACCGTTTCTAGAGGCGTGTATCCTGGCGGGACCCGGGATTCGTTTCGTGCGCGAACTCGTTGACGACCAAATGAGGTGAATCGGAAAAAGCGAACGATGGACCAAATCACCATCCCTTCGGGGCTTCTGTCATGCTTCCTCCTGATCCGCTTCGCGGGCAGGAAGCACGCCAGAAGCAAGTGGTGATTGGTCATCGGGGACGTTCTGTGAAGAAAATGTCAGCGAAAGAACACTACACGACGCTATACGCTGAATTGATAGAGCGGCACGGCGCTCTCAACGACGAGACCATTTCGTCGATCATAGGTTTCAGCGGAGGCGGCCCGGTTTCGATGTGCCAGATTGGTCACGAGGCCATCTACGTGACCTGCGAGCTTTCCCTTTATCCCGATCAGATTTGCAGCACGGATGGGTTTCGGTATGAGCTTCTTTCGTTAGGCGGAATTGACGAAGATGCATGCAGGGCGATCTTTACCGCACTCGGCGATCTTTCGATGGAAGCACAGCTAGGTGACACCCATACGGTTGACGTTTCCGGGATTGCAGGCGCAGATGGAATCACTGCGATCAGTCTCAAGAAGTTCTCGTCCAGTCGAATCGGGGACGGCATGTTCGGTATATACGAAGTCATTCCAAAGCGACTATCATGCTTATGAGATTTTTGACAAGCGTGACTCAATGCCGAGAAAGCTTTGAGCTACGAAAAATCGGCCCACCTTGAGAATGCTTGGCAGGTTTAAAAGCTCATTATCAGACTGCCAATTTATGGGTTTTGGTATGGCTTCCACACCTGCGGCTGGTCGGCGTTGGGAAAAATGTCCCCCGAAGTCGAAGATTGGGGAGAACGAATATTTGGTATTTAACGGTTCCATCTCCCCATTCTGATCCAGCAAGATCTTACAACCTCCCTGCTCATGCAGAAAACAACAACGACTAAAAACCTGATACGAAACAACAAACCAAGTGGGCGATCCGTGAGCAACCACCATAACTGACGCCTTCCCGCACGGAAGACAGTTGTGGGATAGGGGACCACTCGTTTCAGGCCCCTAAAAATCTGCTGGGTGCTGCGATATAACGATCGATGATGATCTTGCTGGATAGCGCGCTGGACCTTCTTCCAGTAGCGTTGAGTGTACAGCTTCGTGTTATAGTTTTCTCCTACAAAAACAAACTGACCATTCCATGGCGTGTCCAGCATCTTAAGCGCCGAGGAAAATCTTTCAGCAAAAAGAGTATCTGTCTCATCTCTTTCTGGGGGGCTAACCATGCCAACGGTCATTGGGTTGGTGTTTATCTCATAAGTCTGAATCTCTCCCCTTACCAGAGAATAATCAATTCGACCATAATCGATGTCGGCCAGCTCAAATATTTCTTTGAGTTTTTGTTTGTGGGGGTTTTCAATCACATACTCCTTCTCGGCTTGAAGGGTCAATGGGTTTAAAACTTCCAGCTTTTTAACATTCCAGGAAGTCGCGACAAAGCGATGTCGGGCGATAATCTCATCTCCAACCTTAAAGGCACTGTATTTGACAAAATGACCTTCGGCATTTGATTCTGAGCAGTACTCGACGATAAGGGTTGGTTCACGCATTTTCCCAAACCTAACTTTCCTTAAATGGGAAAATATCTCTTCCTCCAGGTCTTTGGATGTTTGAATCAACTGACTACGAGGGCCTTCGTGGTCGTTTTCACCACGCAAAAAGACGGGAAAGGAAGACGGCCGATCAGGTTCTGTCACTCGATAAGCCCTATACTTATTGAGACCGGCTTCGTGCAGGGTGGAAAGCAGATCGTATCTCTTTCTAACCTTCAGGGGATCATTCAACAACCTGACGGAGTCACCAGAGGATTGCAGTTGCCTCCAAAGCCACGCCAGCTTTTCAAGTTCAAA
>JBGTLQ010000231.1:0-4450 GCA_041744075.1 Terrimicrobiaceae bacterium | reverse complement strand
GCCCGGTGATTTCAAAATCAAAAGCGGCAAACTGCGCGGAGTGGAATCCGAAGGGATGATGTGCAGCGCGAAAGAATTGCGTATGGCCGAGGACGCGGATGGACTGCTCATTTTGGATGCGGAGCTGGAAGTGGGACGGCCTGTGAAGGAGGTTTTTCCGCCGGAAACGGTGTTGGACATCGAAATCACTCCGAATCGGGGCGATCTTGCCAGTCATTTCGGGATCGCCCGTGAAGTGGCTGCGTTGACCGGGAGCGAGCTGTTGCCGGGACGCAGACCCGCAGCAATGCCGGAGGAAGAAGCGCTTTCGTCTGATCTTTTTCCCATTGCATTGGACGCGCCCGAGGCTTGTGATTTCTACACATGCCGGGTGATTCGTGGTGTGCAGGTGGGGGCCAGTCCGGAGTGGTTGCGTCAGCGTCTGGAATCGGTGGGCGTGCGCTCCATCAATAATGTCGTGGACGTGACCAATCTCGTCATGCTGGAAACGGGTCAACCGCTGCATGCATTTGATCTTGGAAAATTGGAAGGCAAAATTGTGGTGCGGAAGGGCCGTCCGGGGGAAGCCCTGCTGGCCTTGGATGGAGATGAATACCATGTGGACGGACATTTGGTGATCGCGGACACCCATAAAGCGTTGGCGATTGCCGGTGTGATGGGCGGGGAAACCACGGGAGTCACGGAGAGCACCACGGATTTGCTCTTGGAATCCGCATGGTTTGCGCCGGGGGCAGTGCGTCGCACTTCGAAGGCGATGAATTTGCACAGCGACTCGAGCTATCGTTTTGAGCGGAGCGTATCGCGTCATGGGGTGATCCCTGCATCGCGCCTGGCCACGGAATGGATCTTGCATCTCGCGGGGGGAGAGGCCGCTTCCTTGGTGATTGAGGGCGACCCCGGTCCCGAGTGGCTGCCTGTGGCTTTTCGTCATGCCCGCTGTTCGAAGTTGATGGGTTGCGAAATTCCCGTTGAGGAAATCAATGCGATTTTGAGTTCCTTTGGTTTGTTGTTGGAAAAAGCCGGGCCGAACTGGCTTTGGCTGGTCCCGGAGTTTCGCAAGGATCTCACCCGCGAGATCGATCTGATCGAGGAGGTCTCCAGAGTTTATGGAATTCAGAAAGTGACCGGAAAAGTGGAGGGGCCGGTGCCCGAACCCGGTGCAGTCGATGCGCGGTTTGATTTCTTGAGCGGCGTGCGACAAAGGCTGGCCAATACCGGGATGCACGAGGTGCGCACCCTCACTTTGATTTCGGAAAAACAAAGTGCCATGTATCCGGAGTCAAACCCGCTGCGGGTGCGGAATCCCTACAGCGAGGACAACGTGGTTTTGCGTCCTTCGCTTTTGCCGGGGCTTTTGAGTGTGGCGGATCGAAACTTGAGATTCGGCAATCGGAACCTTGCCCTGTTTGAAATCGGCAAGACTTACTCAGCAGCAGAAGAAACTTGGAAAGTGGGATTGCTGCTTGCCGGATCAGTGCTCGGAGAAGAAGGTTCGTGGTTGGGAGAGCGTTCTTTGGAATTTCCGCACCTCACAGGAGCCATTGAGCAGCTTGTTGGGGGAACCTTGGAGGTGATTCCGGGAGAAAGCGGGACACTATTTCAACTTTGCGGTGTCTTTGGCTGCAACGGGGTGCGTCTTGGAGAGGGCGGGATGCTGCCATTGGAGGTATCGCGTTCTCTGGACCTCAAGGGTGGAATTTATTTTGCTGAGTTCGCCGTGGAAATGCTGATGACCGTAAATCAAGAGCGCGTTTATCGGGAGCTGCCGCGGTTTCCATCGGTCGTGAGGGATATGGCGGTAATGGCTCCTCTCGCTCTTTCTCATGCGAAAATTGAGAGTGCGATCCTGGGGGTGGGAGAACGGCTATTGGACAGCATCAAACTGTTTGATTTGTTCACGGATCCAAAAGGTGAAAAGATTCCAAATGATCGAAAATCGATGGCTTATTCATTGACATATCGTGACGCATCGAGGACACTAACGACAGTTGAAGTGGACGCCGCGCACGAGCGACTGAAACGACAACTGATTGAGGTGTGCGGGGTTTCATACCGGGAATCATAAACCGGGAGTGAAACGGGGCTAAAGAATTTGGGGATTTGGGGAATTAGGGTTGGTCGAACTTTGTAAAGTGGTAACGACAGTAGCCTGCACATCGTTCTTTGATAAATTTTAACATTTTCCGGTAAGTTTCAAAACGTAAACCTGCGGCTTATCTTTGTATTAGCTGCGTGAGACTTATCGGTAACAGATTCCCTGCGGTGTTCGAGTTCACGACGGTATGTCCCGATCCGATGTTTATGATACGGAGGCATTAAGTTGGATGGATAATGACAGGCCTTGACTGGAAGTCAGGCTCACCATCCGGCCGTCTCCACCTGTTTCTATTGGGAACGGGAGCATCGTCCATACGGCACTCGCGGGGTTATTTCACAACATAACCCAAAAACCCTTCTTCGCTCACGCGGGGAGGGGTTTTTTGTTTGCTCTTCCAGTCCGCAGCGCAATCAAATATCCAAATCACCCAAAACGCTGTAATGCGGATACACTACAAGGTGTCGCCAAGGACGTTGCGGATGAAAATTCGCTGATCGCTGACGGGTAAACGGATGGTGATTTGATCGTCCGCCTTCTCAACGATGATGTTGGAGTCCAGCAGTGCCTGATACGCCACGGACGTCCAAATTGTAAGATCCGCGGAGACTTGTGGCATCATGTTGAACCCCGCCGCGATGGCGGCTTCATCAATCCGATATTCATAGACCAGCATCGGAATGGAGCCCGACGTATCGAGTCGAGCCGATGGCAACCGTGAACGATCGACATGGGGTCCGGTACCGAGACCGAACGCAAAGCGCGTGAGGTTGGTCAGCCCATCAGAAAAAAGAACACCGGAAGGGCTGATGTTTTCTGGTGGCAGTTCCGATGATGCCCATGCCGTGAAAGCGCTTGGCGGGTTGTTGCCTTTAACAAAAACGCGGCGCAAATGTGTTGCCCGCTTGGACTCATCGGCCAAAGTCACGATGCCATAGTGAGAATAAAGACGACCTTCCGTCGCTTGATAAGAGATGCCGGGGCTGCCTCCCTGTTCTGGAAATGCTTCGCCAATTCTGTGTAAGCCTTCATAAAAATCGATACGGGTCCAATTCACTCCCGTCAAATCGACTTGATAGCTCACTGACGATGGAGCTGTTCTCACGCCGTTTGTGCCTGTGGGTGAAGCGCCTGCTTTGTTGTAGGAGGAAAACGCCTGATAAAGTTTGGCGACACGTTCGCTCGGCACCCAACCCAGAGTCAATGGATCTGCCGGGGCATCGTCATAGGGGAAAACCTCCGTCACTCCATCGAGCCAAGTACCTTGATCAACGAGCCAGCCATCATGTTTGTTAAGGGTCTTCAGGGTGATGGGACCATCGAGAGTAGAAGCATTCGGCGGGTATCGCAGACGGTAGCATTCCAGAAGGAAAGCAAGCTTCAGTTCCTGGGTATTTCCTTCACCATGGCCCACCCCTTGTTCCTCGACCCAGGCCCATAGTGCGCCGCGAGGTCGGTTGCTGTCGAACAAGGATCGAATGTTAGTCCTCCTAAGTGCGGTGTCGGTTTCCCCCGCGATGAGCATGCCGGGGGTTAGCAGAGCTTCTTCGCTCGGAGTGAAATTGTTATAGCAACAACCCTTACTCGTAATAAATCCGATAACTTTATGCGGCCTTTTGGTATTCATCCCATAAGACATCTGGCCTCCATTGGAATGGCCCATGGGCAGCCAGGGAGCGTTGACCAATTCTGGATGACCACTCGTCACGGCCAGCTGACTGATCCGGGATTCGAACCAATTGATCTCAAAATCGACCCAAGGCGGATCGTTATATCCGAAATTGCCCCACCCACCAGTAGCCAGAATCGCGAAACCCAACTGCTCTGCCACCGCGACCAGCTGAGCGTTGGTGGCCTGGCCGGTGCTGTCACCTCCAGCGCCATTCCCATAGACAAGGATGCCGCGAACGACGCTGACAGAATCTGGAATGTTAAGACGCAGTTTGCGAACGTCGTCATTCAGATCGTAGAGCGCACCAGAAGCCATGCTCTGGAGCAAAATGAGAGCCAGAACAAGCCATGGCACGACACGCGCCGGAAAGAAGCAACCGTGAAACTTGGCGGATAAACAAATACGTAAGACCATAGGGCGATTCTGATTACTTGGCCAATGTGGGAGAGCCCTTTTTTAAGTCAAGCTGAATAGAAATTTCAATTACCGTGGCTTAGACTCTTGTGCGGCCCGGACGGAAAAATGTTGTAAGCCTAAGGGCAGTCCTTGAACCATGCGCGCAAGCTTCCTTACTGCGCCCGATACTGAGGATAAAGGGCCAGAGCAGCCTGATACTCCTTTTCGCCAAGCAAGGTTCCCGTTTGGTCACCGAACACAACGGGACGTCTACCCGCTTTGAGTTT
>JBGTLQ010000230.1:0-18621 GCA_041744075.1 Terrimicrobiaceae bacterium | reverse complement strand
GGGCTTGAAATTCAAAAACGTCCTGCTTACAGTCTGTCATAGCGATATTGGGTTTGGTTATTGATTGAACACCTTCAACCATAACGGCTTACGCCGCCAATGTCGCTATTTTTATGCTCTCTTATGAGATATTCGGGCTAGAATCAGCGGCTCATTTGGGAGTGATTTAATGTGTCGTTGAGGCGGAGAAGGATTGTCGGCCCCGCAGGCGCGGGGCCAGCGTTCCCAGGAGGAGTGAGCTTACCTTTTTATGGAGTTCCAGCCGCGAGTGGTATTCAACCCGTTGTTGCAAACGTGCGAGCACAGAAATCCCTGGAGCGGTCCACGTCTTGGAAAAACTGGGAAAACATGGCACAGAGAGGAACTGAAAGGGGATATCCCCGCAAAATCCGGCCATCACAGCCATTGTTGTGCAGGATGAGAACCTGATCCAAATGAATTGGATGTATTCCAATGTTCTAAGCCGTCAGAATTCGAACCAGAAACAGGCCAATTCCAATTAAGATTGTGCTTCCCAATAGCAGCGCGACTCGGCGTCCCAACTGACGATCCCCGAGGCTCCACGCGAGTCCCAGCTTCATCAGAGAATTGGCCACGGCGGCCAGCACGATGCAGGCTCCCGCAAAAGGGATTGCCACGCCTCCCGTGTTGAACAGGCTTGAGAGGGAGAGCGCAATGGCATCGAGGTCAGTCAAACCCGAGATAAAACTCGCGATCAGGATCCCGGCCTGACCGAAATGGACATTGGCAGCTTTCACTGCGAAAACAACAACGGCATAGATGGCTGCAAATTGGAGGGCAACCTTAAGGCTAAGAGGATTGCGGTAGGAGCCGGCACTTTCGGCTTTGGCATGCGGGCGAAAGAAGTGCCAAGCCGCATAAACCAGGCCAGGCAGACTCATGGCGGCCATGTCAGGGATCAGGTTTAGCGCCAAGGGAGGGCTGATGAAGAGGATAAGCACATTCACCCGCCAGAGCATGACCGTACACGCCAAAACAATCGCCAGGGCACAATCCTCGGCGAGGCGGGGTTGATCCCGGCTGAGCCGACTCATGCTCAACGTGGTGGCTGTGCTGGATGCCAGCCCGCCGGCCAATCCTGTGAGCATGATCCCCAGGGACTGCCCCAACGTACGCACTGCCACATAACCGGCAAATCCCAAGCCTGAAACAATCACCACCATGAGCCAGACGGAGCGGGGGTTAAATGCGTCATACGGCCCAAAGGCCCGATCAGGAACCAGAGGAAGGATCACCCCGCTCACGGCCAGAAATTGCAGGGCCATTCGAACATCATCTTTTGTGAATTTCTTGGAAAATTCATGGATCGCTGACTTCCCCGCCAACAAAATCAGGACGATCACGATAAGCATCACCGAGATCTTCCATTCCTTCGAATACGCAAGCCCTCCCACAAGATAAACAATGGCGGCACTTGCTGCCGTGGTGAGCCCGGCCCCAGGTTTGTCATGCCGCAACGAGAAGATGTAGGCCCCCATCCACACGGATAGCGCAATCAAGCCGGCCGCAAAAACCAAGGGATGCAATTGCTGCGAAAAGTGCGCACACAGCGTGCCCAGCAACGCCATCAGACAAAATGTTCGCGCACCTGCGGGAACCCGCGCCTCGCGATCACGAGCCTGTTCATCCCACTGCCGCTCCAACCCAACCAAGGCTCCGAGGGAGCCACTCACGATCAGGGCTTTTAAAAGATCATTCAAAGGAGGCGGAGATTTAAAGGAAGTGTATCATGTCATTCCATCCATTGCACGCTCCAAGCCTCAAGGTGACGGACGCCGATCAGTTGATTCGCGCCTTCCCCGGCGTCTCACCCGAAGGGCTGCCTCCGGCAGGCTACCGTGCGGCTACCCGGGGCGCCTGGTTGGCGAGGTGTTTGCTTCGCTTTGCTCACCGCTGCGCGGCTGCCTTTGGCAGGCTGTTTGGTGCCTTTGGAAGGCTTCGCCCTCTACTCCGTAGAGCCTATCTCCGCTTTGCTCCGATTCCCTTCGGTCGGCTCTACCATCAAAGGACGCTTCGCGCGTGCGCCAGCTCCTCCTTCCTGTGGTAGGGCGCGGCAGTCTCTTGCCTGCCGACTTCTTTCTCTTCATGCAACGGACGGCGGGGACCGCCATCCCTACCACTCAGTGGCGCTTCGAACTCTCATCAGATCATTCTCTCTTTGTGCCTGAGAAGATCCCATCCAAGAACCTCGTATCCGTCCGCATCTTATCAATATTGGCATCTGGCCAACAATATTCGATGGTTATGGTGCCCTCATAGTCATGCCCCATTAGAAACGCAGCCAATTCTTCAAAATCCACCTGCCCAGGTTCATGCAAGTATCCGAAACCCCCAGCCGTTTTCATCTGATGCCAGTGCATGTGAGCAATGGCGGGCCAGAGTTTTTCGATGACCTCATACAAGTCATCGTCCAGGAATGTCTGGATCGGCTGGAAGATGATTTTGAAATTCGGCTCGGCGACTTCGTTTAGCAGCCGTTCGGTCGAGGCCACGGTGTCGGCAAGCGTCCATGGATGGGTCTCGACAACAAAAAGCAATTGCGGATTTTGACGGCAAAGCCGGGTGATTTCGGAAATCGTCACCCGCCAATGATCGGGAGTCGCCGCCTCGCTGGATACCCCATCCTTCCCCACATCAGTAAAAACCCGGAATCGTGTGCTTCCCAGGAGTCCGGCAATTTCAATGGCCTTGGCTGCGGCCTGTTGGGTTTGCTGAAGTCGTGCCGAGCCTCGTGTGAATGACAAAAACGGAGAGACCACTGGCGCCGAAACCCCCCCTTCTGCAAGCAATTCCACGATCCTGGGCCAATCAGATGATGGTGTTTCGAAGAGATGACGCTCCCACACCTCCAAGTTGGTGTAACCCAAATTCGAAACCAGCTTGAGAACTTCCGACAGAGTGTGGTTTCGGAAGGCCACCGTGCTGATCAAAATGGGGATCGGGGATATCACTTTTTGAGGCAGTGAGGAATTGCCGGCCCCGCAGGCGCGGGGCCAGCGGTCCCAAGGAGGATCAAGGTGCTTTCTTCTGAAAATGTTTCCAATGAAACTCAGCAGCCGCAGCAAAGTTGTCGCGCCAATACGGCCAGTCGTGGCCGCCGGGAGACTCGCGATATTCAAAATCGACCAAGGAGGCTTTTTGGATTTCGGCCAGCCGGGCTCTTTTTTTACCGACATCCGTGATCGCATCAAGCTCCGAGCTGTGCTTTTTTAACTCGGCGTCATTCACAGTTTGCAAAACATCCAAGAAGCGCCGATTGCCGGCCTTGAGGGCATCCCCTGATCCGCACAAAAGAAACAGCGGCGGCAGTTTTGTTCCTGATAAAACCAAGGCTTCCAGTCGGGGAGCAAGCACCAGCTTCTGGTAGGCTGCCCCATTTTCATCACGGCTCCCCAGCAACTCCTCGCCCCGCACCTTCCATGCTTCACTCTCATGGTCGGGATCAAAAAGCTCAAAAGCACCACTTAGGGAACTCACCGACACAAATAACTCTGGCCGAGTTAGCAAATAGTGCATGGCTCCAAAGCCGCCCATCGAAAACCCTGTGATCGCCACTTGGCCATCGGTTTTGTAGCGACGGGCAATCTCAGGCATCAGTTCGTCAAAAAAGAAGGTCGTGAACAGCGATTGGGGCCGGTTGGTGGCGTCGATGTAACACGAGTCCAGATCCGCATCGAAGGACACCACAATCATGGGGTGCTCCGCAATGAAGGCCCGCAGCGGTTTCATTTCCTGAAAACTGAGATAAGAAGCTCCACGCCCATGCAGGGCATAAATCACAGGCAAAGGAACACTTGGCTCTTTGGACGGGGGAAGCAGAACAGCCACTTTGATGCCCCTCCCCATGGCGGCCGATTTGACCTCAAATTTGTCAACACGGCAACCCTCAGGAGTCACCTCTTCTGGCTCCTCACCCTGCACAACAGTCAGGCAAGCGATGCCAAAGATCGTCGCGAGTAGTAAAACCCCCGTTCTCAGAACCCAGGCTGAAAAGTCATGCTCCGGCCCGTGAGGGAATCCAGAACAATCGAGACATAGTTGGCCGCAGGAGCTGCTCCCTCCGGCTGAGACCGCGGGCTCCTCAACGTCATGCACCAAGCCTGATCAGATGGCAGATTGGTTGATCCGTCCGGCTGAAAACGAAAGGCCACATAATTCTTGTTTTTGATGAATCCCGGGGCCGTGGGCTCTTCTGTTCCCTTTCTGGGAACCGATGACGCCTCAGCTTTGGAAACGATGGTCGAGAAGTCACCATTGTCATCAAAAAGAATATTTCCAGGAAGGACCTTGCCCGGCGCGATCCACTCATCCGCTGCAGCCCCACTGGCAGCGGCAGGAATCACCAAACCAATAACGCGCCACGCGAGGCCGGTGCCATCATCGTGCTCATAAATCCTCACCTCCACCGGCAAATTCCGGCTGATCGCTGTCTGACGTGCCAGCGCAATTTCAGCCCCCGCCAAATCGGCTGCTCCGCTGATGTTATACCCATCCAGCGTGCCACGCAGAGCAGGCAGAGTTGCCGCCGTTAAAATCGAAAATACCGCCATTACGGTGAGAAGCTCGATCAAGCTAAATCCGTATTCCTTGCTCTGACTCTGGGGAAAAATGTTCATGTCTTTTGTAAGATAGACGATTCTGATAAAAAAGCAAGCATCACTGCTGTGATTTTTTGATTAAATTTCTTTTTGCACCCTCTGCGGGACCGGTCTTCTACGTAGCGGAATTGTGAAACAATTTCGATTTCTTCCACCCTCGGGATCCAAGATCCTCAATCATGATCGTGCAAGATCCTCGTCACCCTCCGATTGCCTTCCAGACAAAACCGGGCTTCTTGGTATTAAATACCAAGAAGCCCGGTGAGTGATTGAATTTATTGTGCTTCTTAAGCGCGGCGACGGCGGAAGACCAGCGTGGCCACACCACCGAAGGCAAGAAGCAGGAAGGTGGAAGGTTCAGGAACGACAGCCGTGATGTTGACGAAGTTTCCTCCTGCATACTCGCTGGCGAAGTTTGTTCCACCCGATGTGGCATTGTAATCCAGTTGCCAAAGGTTCAAGCCTGTGTTGAAGGTCCCGCCATCAGCAATCGTTGCTGCATTGTAGGTGAACAACCCATTGTTCCATGTGCCAGAGTAGTTGATGAGGGTGAAAGTCGTTCCCAAGGCAAAGGCAGTCGGGGCCACATTTAGATCATCGAAACTGAGTGTCACCGTACCATTAAGATTTAGGTCACCAGTGACTTTTTGGAGATCAGCTCGATTAACCACCAAGGGTGTGGAATCCACTTCGTATTCGAAGGTTGAGTTATTGTTCAAAGTCAGTGTGCCTGAACCCAAGGACTGAATCGATGCCCCTGGAGAGAGCGTGCCACCGCTGTTAACGGTCACGGCTCCCGTGAATGAACCGGTTCCGCCGATCGTGCCGCCGTTAACAATGGCATTGCCGCCTCCCAAGCCAGAACCCAGAGCATTGTTCACCAGGAGTGTTCCTGCACTCACCGTAGTGTTTCCCAGGTAACTGTTTTCACCGGTTAGCGTGAGGGTCCCGGACTCATCCTTGTTCACAAAGGTGTTTCCACCCGATCCTTGGTTGGAGATCACCCCGCCGATTGTCAAATTTCCTACCCCCTTAAATCCCCACCCGCCGTTAAGAGCAGATGAATTGGAAGTGAGGTTGCCATTAATCGTCAAGGTCTGACCAACTGTGCTCACTTCAATGAAGGCGTTGACAGCATCTGACGTAGAACTTCCTCGAATGATGCCGCGGTCTGAAGTTGCTGTCACTCCTGTATAGCGCATGGTCCCCGCTACACCGGTGGAAGTCCCGATTGTGATGTTACCACTGCCAAAGTTGCTGGCGTCGCCGCTATTTCCAAAGGTTGCTCCGCTAACCCGTCCCCTTGCGAGATTTAATAACGAAAACGTGTTGGCACCTTGTAAGGTAACGTCGGTCGTTCCTTGCGTCGTGGAAAGCGCATTTACAGAAAGAGTCACATTAGGTCCATAAACGATTGCACTCCTCAGCTCCCACGTGCCAGCCCCTGCAATCTCCAACGAGTGTCCCCCAAAGGAGATCGACGCATTGGCTCTTGCGGTCCCATTGTTGATGTTCCAGACCTGATTTGCAGATAAGGTCAAATCACCAATGACGAGTGTGCCAGAATTGTTTTTATTTAGTCCACCCTGCCCTAGGGTCATTCCAACTCCTGAGGTCGAATTAATTGTGACATTTCCAACAACATCGGAGGTCAGGTTGAGACCATACACATTCACTCCCCCCGCCCCTACAGCAGAGGTGTTGGAAGCAGTGACAAGTGCCCCATAGACGATCGTGTCATCGACAGTCGGCGCGAGATTTTGAGTATAGCTTCCTGCTAAATTAAGGTCACTGGTATTATTCAGCTTCGTGAGGTCGATAGCTTGAGCGCTTTGGGAAATCAAAAAGCCTGCGGCGAGGACTGCGCCAAGCACAGCTTTGATTTTGATTGGATGGCTATAATTCATGGGAAGTGGTGTTGAGTTGACTGTTTTTTGCACGGGGAATACGTAGACATTATCAATTATGTGATGTGCAGCAAGTAAAAAGCCGAAGTTTTTTGAGTTCCGAGAGAATCTTGGACAGGATTAACAAGATTTTCAGGATTTGCAGGATGCCACCTCACCGTAGCGGAATTGTGAAACAATTTCGGGCCTATCACCAAACAGCGCAGCCGATGGCTTCACTCGCTCCCTTTCACCATCCATGTCCCTACCCAAAAGAAAACGGGCGTCTTGGCTAGAGACCAAGACGCCCGGTCAATTTCGAATTTTTCGAGCTTCTCAAGCGCGGCGGCGACGGAGCATTGCCGTCATCCCAAGGCCACCAAGCAGCATGATGAGTGTGGTTGGTTCAGGGATTGCAAACTGCACTTGCAAATTGGTCGCATTGATCAGGAATCCATTCGTTCCAAACGAGGTGTCCAGTGTGAGCCCGGATGGCAGTGTGTTGGCAAACAGGTCGGTGTAGTCCAGCCCACTGCTGGAGGCAAATGTCAACAGCGTGTAGGGCGTTGAAACACTTGTGCCCGGTGCGAGACTTGAAAAGTCAAAGATTAACCCGTTTGGCAGGGAGCTGCCTGTGAAGACGCCGCTGATGGCAAGAAGGTCAGAGTCTGGGCTGCCAGAGGTTGATCCAAGCTCAAATTTGAAGGTTGCACCAGCTGTGGCGTCCAAAGTTCCGGTCAGGCTTAACGTCCCCGCAGAACTGCCCGGAGCAATCACGCTGGAGCTGCTTGTTGTCGTGACAGCGCCTGTGATCGTGCCGCTACCGCCTAGTGTGCCGTTTGAGGCCACGTTCACACCGCCTGTGGCAGTGAGGCTGCCATTCACCAGAAGTGTGCCCACAGAGGCTCCACCCACGTTCGTCAAACCGGAGACACTCACCACACCATTACCATTGGTGATTCGGTTGCCAGCACCCGTGGCGGTCAGGGTTGTTAGCGCCAGGACCGTGTTGTTCGTGAGTGCTGGGTTGTCTGTGACGTTCAGGATACCATTGCCTGTCAGCGTGCCATCTCCCAAAGAAACTGTTGACGTTCCTCCTGTCTGGTTGTCTGTGCTTGTGACATTCAACTGGCTATTCGCGACGGAAACAGATGAACTAAAAGTTAAGTTCAGGCTTGTTCCGCTGGCTGTCCCGCTTCGTTCGTTCACGATTGTTGAATTGCCAGTAACGTCAATCAATCCAGCGGCATAGTTTGTTGAGCTCGATGCATTTAGACCTCGAAGAGTGCCCCCATTCAAGTTGATTCCACCGCCGCCATTTGTGAAGGCCGAATTTGCCGTGCCGCGGAGCTCCCCGCCATTCACGGTTACTGCTGAGGAACCTAAAAGCGTGTTTGCAACCGTGGAGTCAAGGCGGCCCCCATTAATGATCAGTGCCCCAATGCCCAAGGGGCCGGAAACACCGGCAACACCGGCTGTGGAGACCGTTGCAATACCATTAGTGATCGTGGTTCCACCACTGTAGGTGCTTTGCCCGTTGAAAAGGAATGATCCCCCGGTACTGCTGTTCACATTGATAGCGTGAGCGGTACCAGTCAGCGCCCCGATGCGGGCATTTGTGCTCGAACCAGCGATAGTGACTGTGGAAGCAGCTCCTGTCAGCGCGCCTGAGAGCGTTGGAACTCCGGTTCCGCTATTATTGAATGTGATCGTGCGATTCACTCCGGCTGTGTTGAATCCCCCATTGAGGGTTGTTGTTGTGGATCCAGCACCGGCAATGGTCAGATTACCATCAAGCGTGAGCAGGCCAATGTTGGTGGCTCCCGAACCGGCGCTTTCAGATAAGGTGATCGTGCGGTTACCCCCTCCCATGCTAAAGCCGCTGGTGAAGTTCCTGTTGATAATTTTGTCGCCAGGCGCCGTCCCTCCTGGGGTGGCCAGAATTTCCAAGTTTCCACCGAGAACGATCGCCCCTGTTGTGAATGAAACGCCTGTGTTGCCTGTGGCAGTGTCAGATGGCTTGAATGTCAGAATCACGTTGCCTGTGGTGCTTTTCGTTGCACTGGTAAAGTTGGGGCCTGTGCTGGCCGCATTAAAGGTGAAATTACCAGTGATGCTTAGGTCATTAGCGAAAGAACGATTCGCATTGACGGCCAAGCTTCCGGCAGCCAATTCAAGTAATCCCGTTCCAAACTGTTGGGCTGTGGGCGCTATGACTTGAGCTCCGTTAATTTTGACCCCTCCAGCTCCTGTATTGGCGGTAGAAAAGATGAATTGACCCGTTCCCTCCAGAGTCACTCGCCCTGTCAGAACATTGGCGCCCCCTACTGTCAGGGCGTTAGCACTGTTATTTGTCCACATTTGATCAACAGCGGCAATCACTTTGGCAACACTTGAGACAGCCGCACCGGCTTCCATGTTGATCCCACTGGCTCCGAGACTCAGTCCCGTTGAACTCGTTGTGATTGTCAGTGCTCCAGAGGCGCTCCCGATTTGAATACCCGTAATGCTTCTTGTTCCTGAAGTGGGCGCGAATAGTGGACCAGCGTAAGAAGGCAAATTGAAGCGAGCAATGTCCGTTGTAATATCATCGGCAGGAGCCACTCCTCCACCCCAGTTGTCTCCAAGAGCCCAAGCTATACTGGTATCACCATCCCAACTGATGACAGTGGCTTGAACAGATGTGGCTGAAGCGAGGACGAGTCCAAGGCATGCATGACGAGCCAAGGACTTGAAGGAGGAAAGAATCCGTGAGGATTTCATAGTTTTATGTGTTGTGAGGTGGGGTAGGAGAATCAATTGCGAATGTGATCAAATATTTGATGAAGGCAAGATAAATATTTAAGAAAACGCAAATGGTTGTGTTTAGAGAAATGTGAGCAAATTCCTACCGGCCCAAGGCTTCACCTGGGAGGGAGACGGCGGGGTTGGCTTCCCGGGCGCGGCCGAGCCAGCGGAGGAATTGGGAGAGTCGCACCTCATCGGGGCGGGTGTCTCCCGGGATCACGCTATCAGCGACTGAGGCAATGTAATAATATTGTGCGGCACGGAGGGACGGCAGGATCCCGGTTGGATGTGTGGTTCCTAGATCGGCAGAGGGAAAATGGGGATGATCGAAACTTTGACCGAGCCACTTGGCGAAGGGCATGCCCACAAGCCGAGCGTCGCCGAGATCTGCGGGCCCAAGGTAGGTCATGACTGGACGGTCATCGGTGGTAAGCAAAAATTCGGAAAATCCCGGATTGGCAGAGTGGAGGTCACCGACGAATGCGAGCCAGGTGTGGTCAGGGGATTGAAAAAAAGGCGATTGCGCGGCCAAGGCACGGACCTCGGGGGTTGCGAGGCGCTTGACGAGAAAGTCCCGTCCGATTGGGATCGCTGACTTTGAGCCCAGCAGGCCAATCACGGGTTGCATGGGGTCGAAGTTGGCACGAATGAGCAAAGCTTTGGGAAACACGTCCGCAAAGGTCCGGAGGATGATTCCTGCGGTCTGGTCCTGAAGCTGGTAGGCAGGCAGCCACAGGCAAAAGAGCCCCTCCGGTGCAAGCAGATCCCGGGCCTCAATCAGAAAATCCCGGGAGTAGAGATTGGCGCTGCCATCTTCCTCAGGAAAAAGCAGATCGCAAATGATCACATCCAAGGGCGCTTGCAGGGTTCGTAGAACTGCGCGTCCATCTCCGACAACCACGCGGGCGCGGGGATCAGAAAAGAGACGGTCATTCCAAGGACGAAAGTGTTCCTTGGCCGCCAGCAGGACTTCCGGGACCAGTTCGATGGCGGTTAATTCTTTCACCGGAAAATCCAGCATCGCGGCGGATGTGATCCCTGACGCCATGCCGATGGAAGCAACCCGGGAATTGGGTCTGGCAAAAAGAAGAGGAAGCCAGGCCTGGTGATGCTGCGTCGAAAGAGCCCGACCGGTGCCATTTAGCCGTTGCTGGGTGTTTAGGAGGATGCTGCGGGAGGACGTCGTCCGGTTCTCAATCACCGTGACCGGTCCATACGCTCCGTAGTAGGCAGCAAGCTCCCGATCGTCCTTTCCCAGGCCCATGGGGACAGGGGGCTGGCCCCATTGATAGACGCCAATCCCAATCACAACCACAACAAGCCCTTCCCTGAAGCCTCGCGGAGGGGCTTTACGGGGAATACCCGCCTTTCTCCCCAGCCAAAGCAAGGCCACCGCAAAAAGGGCGTATCCAAGCCCCAGCAGAATTGTCCCATGTTGAACTCCCCAGCGTGGCACCACCAAAAAAATGCCTGCCCACATCCCCAAAGCCGCCCCGACCTTGTTCGCAGCGATGATGCGTCCCAGCGCTTGGCCCTGATGCCCCGCACCTCCCACAAGGATTTCCCATGTCATCGGAAACACCACCCCCAGCAGCACCGAGAAGGGTCCAAGAATCAAGAGGCTCCACCCGTTTGTGCGGAGCATCATCTCCATCGGGTGGCTCCCCAACGAAAAAGCTCCGAGTTCTGAAAACCATCGACCGGCAATGGGGAGAAGGATCAAGATCAATGCAGTAGCCAGCGCCAAACTCGGCAAGGCTCGCAGGGGAGAAACCCCATTTCCTCGAAGCACCGAAGCAAGCAGAGATCCCAAACCCAAGCCCAAAATAAACGTGGCCAGCACCCCGCTCACCGCATAAACCGACCCCTGCAAAATTTGCCTGACCCAAGAAATCAGGAGACCCTGAGCTGCGAGGGACAAAAACCCAGACCCAGCAAAAACAGCCAAGCTCACAAGGATGGGGACACGAGGATGCCGTTTAGGCGCTACACCTGTAGCGCGCAAACGGTTCGGGGATTGTTGTTTTTTTGCCTGTTTTTGCTGATAAGATAATTTCCACGCGAGCAGCCCACCTGCGGCCTGTGCGGCTCCCGCGAAAAGGAAGGCTCCCCCCATTCCCAAATACCATGGGAGGATGACTGAGCCCGCAAGAACTCCCACCCCGGCTCCAAGCAAATTGCCACCGTAGAGGATTCCGCCGGCCGCCGTTCTTTGCTCTGGGGCTCTGACAAAATACTGGCTCATCATGGGGAAGGACGCACCAGCGAGGAAGGAAGGAGGGGCCACCAGAAGAACCGCCATTCCCAGCCCACCATGGGTGACCCACCACTCGGGCGGAAGAGTCCACCACAGCCCTTTTGCGAGAAAGAAAAGGCCAATGGCGAGAGCGGCAGATAAAAGCTCAAGGACCCCGTAAGCAGTCAGGGGGGTTTTGCTTTTGGCTGCGAAACCTGCTCCCGCCATGTTCCCTGCCGCCGCCGCCAGAAAAAAGACGCCCACCACCAACGATGCTGCCACCACGGTGCTTCCCGCACGCAAGGTGATCTCACGGATCCAAAGGGTTTCCAAGGCGAGCGTTCCGAAACCTCCGAGACCGCAGAGGAATGCCAGCACCACGGCGTTGGGAGCATGTCGAGGGGCCGGTTTCATGGGGGCATTCATACAGACGAAATGATGGCTGCGCAATTGTCTCGATGCGAGGGAGAGCAACCGGGCACAGTCAAAGAGTCTGCTCGAGAATCGACGGACGGCTCGGCGATCCGTCCCTACCGTTTAATTGGTGGGGGCACATCGCCGGGGGGCCCGACTTTTTTACCTTCCGCGAGGTGTGTTTGGTAATAAGCCACTTGAATGATGGAGAGCGGGGAAGGGCCATCTACTGAAGTTGAACCTCCAATCGAATGAAGCGTTTGGGGTGGGTGGGG
The DNA here is from genome assembly GCA_041744075.1 of Terrimicrobiaceae bacterium. Taxonomy (GTDB): domain Bacteria; phylum Verrucomicrobiota; class Verrucomicrobiia; order Chthoniobacterales; family Terrimicrobiaceae; genus JAJTZA01. Next base: position 6,404 of record JBGTLQ010000230.1, on the reverse strand, counting down.
TCAATCGGTTGGTTGCCACTCGGGGCATTTCTGGTATCGCGCGGCCTTTCCAAAGTTACTTCACAGCTTCTAAGGCCCTTCGGTCACTTGGAGTCGAATGAATTGGCGTTGCGAAATCGGGGCGATGAGGCGCACCGTGACAGTCTCAGTACCATCGCCGTTGCTGTCAACGGAGGTCTCTTGGAGGAAGGAGGGACCAGAGTTCCAAGAATCCGTTAGAAGGGAGTTGCTTGTTTGAATGAGATAGGTGAGTCCATGAACCGTGTATCCAGATTCCGTGGTGCCTGAGCCTGATCCTTCCAGACGACGGTGACTGATGGTGAGGTGCCGTTGACCCAAAATCTCGTCAATGCCATGGGAGGGAGACAAGGTCTGTGCGGGGGTTATCGGTGTGCCCCCGAAGGCAAATTTGAGGAGATTCGAAAGGCCATCGCCCATGTGATCAGTGGTGGGATGTTCAGAGAGTGCTCCGGGCGCGAGCCCATGGAGGGATTCCCAGGAGGACGCCCATGCCAAGTAGCCAACATCTGGAGCCTTGGCGGAAACTTCAAGAACCGTCCCTAATGGCCAAAATTTGCCATCATGTTCCGGCTGAATTTGGAGGAGGTAACTTTCCTCAGCCGGGGGGATAAAATCGAACTGTTCGCCGGGGGCCAGCGATTGCGACTGGATGTCGGACACCTCATTGATGTCTGAAAACGTGATGGCGTCAATGATCCAGCCAAAGGCCGTGCTCGTTCCAGAGTACCAGGATCCCCCAGTGTAGAGGTAGTTGAAACGGATCTGGATTCGTTGACCCGCAAAAGCCGAGAGAGAAGCCGACCGGAGGAAAAATGAGGATTCTTGGGCACCCGAGCCCGCCTGCTGATAGACAGAAGTCCATGTCAGCCCCCCGTCAGCGGATACCTCGACTCGTGCCACCTGCCCAGAAAGTGCCCACCCCATTCGACTCCGAAACTGCATAACCGCGTTGGGACCAGGGACAAACGAATTTTGATAGCGCAGAATTTCGAGCGAGGCCGTGTTGTTTCGAGTGAGGAAATACGCGCCGGACCCTTCATGTACCAACGATGTGGCTAACGGGGAATAAGCCCCGGACGTTTCGTCAACCACCCGGTTCAAATCCTCGGCATTGTCAGGCAGGGCAGGTGATTTGGCGGCCACAGTGACGTGTAAGGCAGTGGCACCGGGAACTGGGGAAATGCTGTACGGAGTTGAGGCCCCAACCACTGGCTCGGTGGTGCCTGTGATCTCCGGGGCTTCGTAGGCAAGGACAATATCCTTTTTCACGTTGGTGGCGCTCGGGATCTCAATACTCGAGGAATTATTAAGCCCTGGGCCTGAAAACGTAATGGTCCGAGTCCCACTTAAAGAGGGTGCTGGCAGCGTGTAGCCCCCGGACGAAGCCGTGTTCGTGGTATAAGTTCCCCCGGCCACAGTCACTGAGACCCCGCCAATCCCCTCGCCCACACTGTACAAACCATCACCATCAAAATCGTAGTAAACCGCTCCCACGACCATGGGCTGGGGGGTGGAATCACTTTTTGTAAATTTTTGTGTCGCCATAATCGCATTAAAGGTATTTGGAGAGCTGAAGAAGGGTCCAAATCGGATGCCAATGCCAACTTCGTCGAAATCGTCGATACAAATATTCTTGCGATGACTCGGGCTGAGAAAGAGTTGTTTGTAGTTCTCATAAGTGGCAAGTTCCTGATCAAGAAAGCCAGTTGTGCCCTGCCACCCGATATTTTCTCCACTTCTCCAACTTCCTGTGAAGGTATATCCCGCCGCTTCCATTCTCTGCTTGGCTGTTGTGCCACCCTGCCCCGTATGCGAGAAGGAGTTGGTATTGAGCATCCACTGGGAGTGATTGCGAGCGGCATCAATCAAAAATCTGTGGAAGGCCAGCGGGGGTTTGGGAGTGGTTGTGATCAGCGGCGAAGTGACTCCTTCATTCAGATTGATTCCCAACCGTGAAGCCTCTGCATTCGGGTTGGCACGAGCCCGGTTCACCAGTTCGAGCATAAGTTGCTCATAATCCGTAGGATCCCCGTGGTTGTATTGGATCTGTGCCACCGCCATGCTGGCTGAAGCCAAGAGGCAGAGGAGAATCTTTTTCATGTCAGTAAAATTACGTATTTACGCAACAATAATCAACATAATTGCATAGAAATTTTTAAAAAGTTGCGCAACCATCAAACATTAGATAAATTTAGCGAACCTCCAACCTGATGCGTAATTTTTTCCTCCCCCGAAATGATAATATAAGGCAGAATTATTTTTGCTCCGGTCTGTTATCAGTCGCCATGGTCTTTTTGGGTTCAGGACTTGCGATGGCAGGGCTTCAACTCCCCAATCTGAACACCACTTCGACGCAGGACCGCTTCCCGATCACTGGTCGGGTTTGGCCAGCAACACCGGGAACGGCGGTGATCTGTCTGTGGGAAGATGACAAGTTGTGTGCCTTCACGATGAGTGTGGATGACAATATTGCTCCCCAGGTTCCAGATTGGATAGAAAAAGCCGCCGAGGTGGGGTTTCCGGTGACTTGGTTTGTGATCACGGACCGCATTGGAACTGTGAATGTTGGGTTTAATGGCACGTGGCCACTTTGGGCGGATGTTTTGGCGAAGGGTCACGATGTGCAATCGCACACACGAACCCATCTCCATATTGATGAGCCGGACTGGCCGGGGATTGAGGAGGAGTATGCCGGTTCCAGGGTCGCCATTGAGGCCAACTTGGCTGGTCACAAAAGCGACTTCCTTGCTTTCCCTGGCGGGGCAAACAGCGGCCTCAACGATCGGAATGTGGCGGCGCAATACTACGCCGGAAACCGGGGTGGGGCAGGCAGTGGCTTTAATCGTCCCGCTCGTATCGACTACCTGGCCATTAAAAATGGAAACTTCAATTTGGGAACCGGAGGTGCTTTTGCCGACCTGCTCAGTTTGTTTAATGCTGCGGATTTGAGATATTACCGCGGGTGGGCGGCCCCGCTTTTTCATCAGGTGAATGACTGGCCGGGAGCTGAGCACTACTTCACCTTTATACGCACGTATCGGGATGATGTCTGGGCGGCGAGGTTTTCCGATGTTGCCAAATACGGGCAGTCGCGGGATACGGCCACCTTGCAGGTCACTGAGAATACGCCCTCTCAAATCGTGTTCACACTCACCGATGACATGCATGACGAGGTGTTCAACTATCCTCTGACCGTCAAAATTCGGCTTCCAGAGGATTGGAACTCGGTGGTGGCCGTTCAGCAGGGTCAGCCTGTGGTCGCCAAATTTGTGCGACATGAAGGAGCCCCCTACGCCCTGGTGCGTGGTGTTCCAGATCAGGGGCCGGTCACAGTGACTCCTGCCCTTTCACCAACCTTTGGTGGGCAGACTTACAGTGCCTGGCTTCGCGAGCACGTCCTGCCGGCAGACAGGAGCGGGTTGGGTGCAGCCGATGCCAAGCCGGCCAAAGACGAGATTCGAAACCTGATGAAGTATGCCTTGGGATTGGATCCTCGGGGGGTAGTTGATGCGGGGAAGTTGTCGAGCGAACTGGATCCCGACAGCCGTCTGAGCCTCACGTTTTCACGCCCCTACCCGATTCCCTCAGATGTTGATTACCTGCCTGAGGTGGGCTCCGACCTCATGGGCTGGTCGGGTGAGGGCCTCGTCTTGGAGGAGGTCTCCGTGGTTGATGGAATCCAAACTGTTCGTGTGGTGGACCCATTGCCAGCTAGTTCGGAAAACCCCAAGCGCTTTATTCGTCTGAGAGTTCAGGAAATAGCCCCGCCCGTTGGCTTGTGAGGCAGCGATTCAGGTCAGGGAGCATGGTCGTCTCGACCGTGGGAGTTGGCTGCGCGGGGAGAAACAAAGGTTAAACGAGCGAGACGCACCGTTCCCCCTGCGGCCCGAACTCATTTCCTCACACCCAAAACAACACGGCCCTGAATTCTTTCAGTAGCGAAGTGCCATTTCTAAACGTATGATCCCCCGTGTTTGGTCGTCAGATTTACGGTGACCCACTCTGCCTATGAATAGACGCACCTTTTTCATCATGCTTTTGGCTTTGGCGACAATGCCGACTTTGCTTGTTCCTCCCCTCTCCCATGCCCAACCCGGTGGCGTGGCCAACCCGATGGCGGTGGTTGTCGCCGAGGCAAGAAAAGCTCCTTTTGCAGACCGTGTTGAAGCGCTCGGAACTTTGCGCGCCAATGAGTCGGTGGAATTGATGGCGACAGTGACCGAGCGGGTCACCTACTTGGGTTTTGAAGACGGCGTCCGTGTCGAGAAGGGACAGGTCTTGGTCAAACTGGCCGCAACGGAGGAGGAAGCTCAACTCACCGAGGCCGTGGCAACCACCAACGAAGCACGCATTCAATACGATCGGGCCAAGCAATTGGCGCAGGGAGGGGCCGCATCAGTCTCCGCCTTGGATGAGGCCCGACGGAATTTTGAAACCGCCTCGGCTCGCCAGGGTGCGATTGAGTCCGTGCTGGCCAATCTCGTGGTGAAAGCCCCCTTTGATGGCATTGTGGGGCTGCGAAATATCAGCGTTGGCGCGTTGGTCCGACCGGGCGACCTGATCACAACGGTTGATGATGACAACACGATGCTTTTGGACTTTTCGATTCCAAGTTCTTTCCTTCCTGTGATTGAAACAGGAAAGGAGATCGAAGCCAAAAGTGCGGGGTTTGGGGATAAGACTTTTCGTGGCAAGGTGCGCAGTCTTTCCAGTCGGATTGACCCTGTCACCCGAACGGTTGTTGTTCGGGCGGAGTTGCCAAACCCAGAGCGACTGCTCAAGCCGGGTCTTCTGATGACCGTTGAGTTTCTCAGCAACCCCCGCGAGGCGGTGCTTGTGCCAGAGGGTGCGTTGCTGCCTTCCGGTCGCAACAGCTTTGTGATGGTCGCCGCTCCCTCCCCGACTGATCCCACCAAAATTTTTGCAGAGCGACGCGAAGTGACCACCGGCAGTCGCCGGGAAGGCGAGGTTGAAATTCTCACAGGACTTGAGGCCGGAGAACGTGTGGTGACCCACGGCGGTTTCAAACTCGCTGAGGGCGCCCCGCTACGGATCACGGTGAAGGAACAGAAGCTTTCGCCAGATGAAACAAGCACTGCCCCCACCACTTTGAACTGATGCTTCTCTCCGACGTTTCGATCAAACGGCCGGTTTTTGCCTCGGTCCTTGCGCTCTTGCTCATTGCCTTCGGGCTGCTGTCCTTTTTCCGCCTGCCACTGCGCGAATTTCCTGACATCGACCCTCCCGTGGTTTCCATTGAAACCGATTATCCGGGCGCTTCAGCCAATGTGGTCGAGACCCGCATCACCGAAATTATCGAGCAACGGATCGCCGGCATTGAAGGCATTGACTACATTGAGTCTTCCAGCGAGGACGGGCGCTCGTCGATTTCTGTTTCCTTCCGAGTTGGCAGGGACGTGGACGCTGCGGCCAATGATATCCGTGACCGTGTCGCCGGTGTCCTTGACAACCTGCCCGACGAAGCCGACCCGCCGGAAATTCAGAAAGTTGACTCCAACGATGACGTGATCATGTGGCTCAATCTCGCAGGCCCGGATCTCACCGTACCGGAACTCACCGATTACGCCCGACGCTACTTGGTGGATCGCTTTTCTGTGTTGGACGGAGTTGCCCGCGTCCAAGTGGGGGGCGCTCAAACCTACTCCATGCGCGTGTGGCTGGACCGTCAGGCCCTCGCCGCCCGCAACCTCACAGCTGCCGATGTGGAGAATGCCCTTCGCGCCGAGAATGTCGAACTACCTGGCGGCAGCATCGAATCCGACACCCGCCAATTTACGGTCAGAACCCAACGCAGCTTTCAGACAGCAGATGACTTCGCCAAGCTGGTGCTGGATCGCGGAGAAGGCGGCTATCTGGTTCGACTGGCGGATGTGGCCCGCGTGGAAAAGGCCCCCGAAGAAACCCGCACCTTCTTCCGTGGCAATGGTGAACCCATGATTGGACTTGGCATCATTAAACAATCCACGGCCAACACCATCGAGGTGGCACGCGGGGCAAAGGCCGAAGCCGAGCGCATTAACCCCACCCTCCCCGAGGGAATGGAGATCAAATACAGTTCTGATACCTCCGTCTTCATCGAGGGAGCCATCCGCGAAGTGTATTTCACCCTTTTTATCGCCATCGGTCTTGTTATCCTTGTGATCTATCTTTTCCTTGGAAGTGCCCGCGCCACCCTCGTGCCCGCAGTCACGGTTCCCGTCTCGCTCATCGCGACCTTCATCGCCCTCAACGTCCTTGGATTTTCGGTTAATATCCTCACGCTTCTCGCATTGGTCCTCGCCATCGGCATCGTGGTGGACGATGCCATCGTGGTTCTCGAAAATATTTACCGCCGCATGACCGAGGAAGGCGAAACCCCACTT
>JBGTLQ010000229.1:0-2770 GCA_041744075.1 Terrimicrobiaceae bacterium | reverse complement strand
GAAAATCGGCCTCGTGTCGTGAGTGCCTTCGGGCTCCTATATCCGTGGCATTTTCTTTTTCAACTCGTGCATTCGGGGAAAAGCGGTTTGCGACGTGGGGCGCTCTTCATCCTTGAAAAGAGTTCCGCCGGTTCCTCCATGATCAAGGTCATGGATCTCCCCGATCTGGGGCCACATCATGTCGAGAAAGCGTTGTTCTCCTTTTTCGTAAAAACGCTGGACCGACCAGAGAAAATAATCGACCGCCTGCAGACAAATTGTTGTTTTGGGGTCGGAGACATTAATATGCCATTGTGCGTTGCGTCCGAAGCCAAACTTGGATTCGAAGTCGCGTTCAGCTTGCTCAATGGCCTCTCTCAGGGCCCTATTGCGATCACTTTGGCCCCGGCGGGCAATCCAGATATGGTATTCATCTGCAATGCGATGAAACTTCCCGTAAAGCACGCGGACAAGCCCGTCGTAAACGGAATTTTCCTGATAGCGTGCCTGAGGGTCTTCCTCACGTCTCTTGATCTCGTGACCGGCGATCACCATTTTGTCGGCTACCACGGCGTGAAATCGCAAATCGGTTCCCAATTCTCGGAGAAGCTTGAAAACCTGGTAGCGGACTTCTGGCAGGTCGTTGTTCGCGTGGAAGCTGTGAGCGGTTTTCGGACGCTCGGGTTTGAAAGACTCGACTCCCGCGAAATATGGATCGCCCAAAAGATCGTGCCGAAGTGCGGTCAGGTCCTGCGAAAGACGTTCGGGATCGGCGACTTCCAGCTTTCCCATGATAAAAAATTTCGAACAGCCATCGTTGCCGACGATGATTCCACTCCCACGCTTGCTCCCAAACAAGGTTGGATCACCAGCTTCATCGACATAGCTGTGAATTTGATTGGGTGAATTCGTCATGGATGCTTTTCCTTTTAGGGCGAATAATCGATCTATTGGCAAATGAAATCTCATCATTGAGAATCGCGCAAGTGGTCGGGACCCGGGGTCCACAAGTTCTGACATTCTTGCCTTGGGAAGAGCTTTTTTGCACTTGAACAGTTACCATTTTGTCAAGAGTTGTGGACTGACCCCCGCTCCGCTCTAACAATGCGTCGAGTGACTGTCGTCATGTCGAAAAAATAGACCTGAGCAAGAGGGATGGCAAGGAGACACTGGAACCTTGGAACCTGTTCAACCCCGGTTTATCGGCGCTGCTATCAGCCGGGGATGGCCTTGCTGGCGTCGCTGAAGATCTTTTGCCAGCGTTCGCACACAATTTTTTCCCAGTTGTTCGCGGCGAAGGCTTCTTGTATGCTGCGACAATGCAAATTGCACTTACCGTTTCAGATGATCTCGTAGCCAGCCTCGGCGATAATTCCGTCGAGGTCTCTCGCTTTGCTCTCGAAGCGCTCGCCGTCGAGGGATACCGCAGCGGACGACTCTCCGCTTTTCAGGTGCGCGAGATGCTCGGCCACGAATCGCGGTGGGAGACCGAAAATTTCCTTTCGGCCCATGGCGTTTGGCCGGGGACGACGGTGGAGGATTTTGAAGCTGAATTGCGCAGCCTCGAAAAATTGCGGTCTGCATGATCGTCGTCACCGATACCTCGCCACTGCGCTACCTGATCGTGCTGGGCAACGAGTGGATACTGCCGAGACTTTACCGGCGCATTCTCTGCCCAGAGGTCGTTTTCCGCGAGTGTTCCAGTCCCGGTGCCCCTTTGGTTGTTCGTGCCTGGGCTACAAATCCCCCGGACTGGTTTGAAATTTGTGAGGTTACCGGGATTTCCCGCCCAGAACTTGGTCTGCTTGACCCCGGTGAGCGATATGCCATCGAACTCGCCCTTAAAGAACGGGCGACGGCTGTGCTCATGGATGAACTTGCAGGTCGCCAAGCCGCCCGTGAGGTCGGGTTGATCGCAGTGGGAACCATTGGTATTCTTGCGGAATCCGCACGCAGCGGATGGATCGATTACGATTCGACTGTCGCACGTTTGCTTGATGAGACGAACTTCCGGGTCGGGTCCGACGTGATCGAACTCGGTCGTTCTCATGCTCAAGGCAGGTGAGCGGATCAGCCCCGCCCTTCGAGATCGTTCAGAAAGCGGTATTTTGCTATCTCCGGTAGTTCGAAGAGACGTCTTATGGACGGTCCTGCATTCTGCTTTCGGCAAACTTTGCCAGAGTAACAAGGTTCAGCGCACCCGGAAAAAAACCTAATCAACAATAGCAGGGACTCTTTTGATGATCCATTTGCCTCCTTGGCTGGCTTACAAAAAGTCATGGTTTTTCACCCCAAAGAACGGAGTTTTGTCAATATTCATCACCTGACCCCAAGAGCCCCCACTCTCTCTGATTTACCTGCCGGAATGCAGAGACGACTTAGGGGAATTTGTATCTTGGTTTTATGGAGCCTCAGTAAGGCCACCCCTCTCCCTCACGATAGTCCAGGATAAACTCCGTAATTGAGACGCATTTGAAATCCTTTATCATTTGTGCTGCGACACAGGGATACAATGTGAGCATCACGTATTTGAAATCAGTTGCAGCTTGGATTCCCAGTGCCCTGCTTACCTCGCTGAGATGGCTGTTCACCCACTCAATCTTTCTACGAAATCTGACGGCGAAAGACCGCTTTGCAGTAACAAAGTCGTGTATGTCGTCACGCCAAAATGCTGCCTCAAGTCCGGTGAATGTCATTTTGGCCTCAACAAGATACAGTGCATGACCCTGCGGATGGTATCCAAGGAAATCCAACTCTCCAACGTCGTCAGGAATCGCAATTCTATCCGAAC
>JBGTLQ010000228.1:0-19039 GCA_041744075.1 Terrimicrobiaceae bacterium | reverse complement strand
GATGGAAGTGCCCCGGGTGACGATCGCCAACTTTTTGAGGGCGGCCCTGCAAGCACGGCTGCCTGAAGGGGAAGACATTGACGCCGTGGCCTACTACAAGCGGCTTTACAGCAAAATGGACGCGCTGAAGATTCCTCGGGATTTCACGGCACGTTTTGTGAATGACGGCTTTTCGGGCGGCGAGAAAAAGCGCTGTGAAATCCTGCAAATGGCGATGTTAGAACCCCTTTATGCGGTGTTGGACGAGACAGACAGCGGCCTTGATATTGATGCATTAAAAATTGTTTCCGAGGGCGTGAATGCGCTGAGGGGACCTGATCGTGGGCTTTTGGTGATCACTCATTACCAACGTTTGTTGGATTATATTGTTCCCGATGTCGTCCATGTGATGGTTGGGGGGCGTATTGTTCTGAGTGGAGAAAAAGACCTTGCCCTGAAATTGGAAGCAGAAGGATACGACTGGGTGGAGCAGCAAGTTCTGGCCGCCGCCTGATCACTAAGACTATGAGCCAAACCGAAACAAAACCTGACATCGCCATTGACCGCTCCGTGGGCGACTTCAGTTATGCCATGGAGTATGCATATGATGCCGGCGTGGGCCTGACTGAGGCCACCGTGGATTATATTGCGGGAGTCAAAAACGATCCAGACTGGGTGCGAGCTTTCCGCAAGGACGGATACAAAAAGTTCCTTGAGAAGCCCATGCCAACCCATTGGGCCAGCAAGGATCTGGAGAACATTATCTTCGAGAAAATCCGGTATTACCTCGCGCAAGGCCAGCAGGCCAAGCGAACATGGGACGAAGTTCCTGAGGATATCAAGCGAACGTTCGAACGACTTGGGATTCCCGAGCAGGAACGCAAATTCCTGGCCGGTGTGGAAGCTCAGTTTGATAGCGAGGCGGCTTATTCAAATATCAAAGCGGCCGTGGGAGAGCAGGGGGTCATTTTTGTGGGCTCCACGGAAGGACTTCACAAACACCCGGAAATTTTTCGCAAATGGTTCGGGAAAGTTATCCCCAGCGGCGACAACAAATTCAGTGCTCTGAACAGTGCCGTCTTTTCTGGAGGTTCCTTCATTTACGTGCCGCCGGGAGTGAAGGTCAAACACCCGCTCCAAGCTTACTTCCGTATTAACGCGGAAAGTTTTGGTCAGTTTGAGAGGACGCTGATTATTGCCGACGAAGGCAGCGAGGTCACTTATATGGAAGGCTGCACGGCCCCCAAGTTTGAAACCGCCACCCTGCACAGTGCGGTTGTGGAATTGGTGGCCCTCAAAGGTGCAAAAATCCAATACATCACCGTTCAAAATTGGAGTCCGAATGTGTTTAACTTGGTCACCAAGCGCGGGCTGGCCCACGAAGAGGCCGAGGTCAAATGGATCGATTGTAATATAGGATCACGGCTGACCATGAAATACCCCGGCGTGGTGATGAAGGGTCGGAAGGCTCGTGGCGAAGTGATTTCTATTGCGCTTGCGGGTGACGGACAACATCAGGACACCGGCGCAAAGATGGTTCATGCCGCGGATGAAACCACCAGCAACATCGTCAGCAAAAGCATCAGCCTTGGCACCGGGCGCGCAACGTACCGCGGCCTCGTTCATGTGCCAAAGCACCTCAAAGGCTGCAAAAACAACACAGAATGTGATGCCCTGCTCATCAACTCCAAGAGCCGAACGGACACCTACCCGGCGATCACGGTGCGCGGTCAGGGAAATTCGTGTCAGCACGAAGCCAGCGTAAGTCAGATCAGCGAAGAGCAGATTTTTTACATGCAACAACGCGGTTTGAGCGAAGCGGCGGCGATGAGTCTCGCGGTGAATGGGTTCGTAAACGACCTCGTTCAGCAATTTCCGATGGAGTATTCTGTGGAGTTAAAACGTCTGATTGATCTTGAGATGGAGGGCTCGGTGGGATGAGTGTGTTGGAAGCCTTGGAACATCAGAACAAAGACACCGAAACCGAAGCAGGCTGGCCGTCATGGTTTTCAGCGCTTCAGCAGGAGGCGGCGAAGGACTTCGAATCCGCCCCTTCCCCAACTCGTACAGACGAGCCATGGAGGTTTTCAGATCTCAAAGCGATCGACCTCACAGGTTTTGTTCCTGCGGGTCCCGTGAGCAGCGAAGGCCGGATCATCACATCCTCGCAAAGTCTGCCAGCCTTTGCGGCCAAAATGGTCTTTGGAAATAATTGCCTTCTTGTGCAAGAAACCCCTTCCCTGCCAGAAGGTGTGGTTTTTAAACCGTTGGAAATGGCTGCGCGGGAACATGAATCGCTTTTCCGGGAATTTTTTATGGCGCAGCCCGTGGAACTCGGCTCCCACAAATTTGCAGCCCTCCATCGCGCGAACCTTCAGACCGGAGCCTTCTTGTATGTGCCCGCCAATGTGGAAGTCGCCTTGCCCATTGAGATCTTCCATTGGGTGGAAGGAGAAAACGCCTCGATTTATCCCCACACGCTCATCATTTGTGGAGAAAACAGCAAGGTCACTGTCATTGATTCGTTCCGCAGCGCGGACGACAAACGAGCTTTTGCTTGCGGAGTGAACGACCTTCATCTCGCACCCGGTGCGAAGCTGAATTATATCGCCATCCAAGAATGGTCAGATGAGACCTTGGCGTTTCACATCAATTCGACCCTTGTTAACAAGAATTCCGAATGCACGGCCTTGGCTGCGAATTTTGGAGGAAGGTTTATCCGTGGCGAATCACTTAGCCGCATGATCGGCGAAGGCTCCCGCAGTGAGATGCTGTCCCTGAATCCGCTGGACGGAAAGCGTCAGATTGATCAGCGCACGCTGCAAGATCATGCCGCTCCTTCAGCCTCCAGTGACCTGCTTTATTTGAATGCCCTCGATGATGAAACCCGCTCAATCTTTGCGGGACTTATCAAAGTGGAAATAGGAGCACACGGCACCGATGCCTATCAAAAAGTCCGCAATCTTATGCTCAGCGACAAGGCAGAAGCCAATTCCATGCCCGGCTTGGAAATTCTTGCCGACGGAGTTCGTTGCACCCATGGAGCGACTTCCGGCGAGATCAATGAGGAGGAACTCTTCTACCTTGAGGCACGTGGAATTTCCAAAACTTACGGACGACGACTGATCGTGAACGGGTTTTTCCAAACCCTGCTCCAGCGTTTCAAGGACAATGCCCTCCGCGAACACCTCTCAAAAATGGTTGCCGCAAAGCTGGGGCTGCCGTTCTAAATCGGTTTCCCAATCGCTTGACTCTCTCCGCTCGACTTAAGAGCGGGATTCACCGAATATTTCCCAGAATGGTTACCGTATTGGATGTGTTGCGGGGAGCTGCGGATTTTCTTGAGAAAAAGCAGATTGAAAGCCCGCGCCTGAATGCGGAGCATCTTTTGGCGCATGTGCTTGGCAAAAAGCGCTTGGAACTCTACCTCGAATTTGACCGCCCCCTCGATGAATCCGAGCGGGCTCCCATGCGGGAACTCACACGGGCTCGTGGCGAAGGCCGCCCCTTGCAACATCTTTTGGGCACAACGGACTTTATGGGTCGCGAATTCCTGTGTGATGCGAGAGCTCTCATTCCACGCCCGGAAACCGAACAGTTGGTGGAGTTTGTTTTGGCCCGCCTCCCTGACGATGAACTCCGAATCCTTGATGTGGGCACGGGCTCAGGGATCATCGCCATCTCCATGGCTCTTGAACGTCCGAGTTATCAGGTCACAGCCGTGGACCTTTCCCCAGAGGCTTTGGCATTGGCTGGGGAGAATGCGACAAAACTTTCGGCCAATGTCGATTTTCTTTCCTCTGATCTCCTGCCGGCGGAAATGCCCCCTTTTTCTGCCATCATTGCCAATCTGCCCTATATTCCGGGTCAGGACATCGCAGGGTTGAGTCGGGAAGTCCAAAAGGACCCGATCTCCGCCCTTGACGGCGGTGAAGACGGAACAACCATCATTCGCCGGTTGATTCAGTCCGCTCCCGCAGCGCTTGAGCCCGGGGCACTGATCGCGCTCGAAATCGGCGCGGGACAACACGAAGCCCTCATCGAGTGTCTGACACATCACAATTTTCGCGACATTGAGGCGCTTCCCGATTACCAAGGCCACATCAGATTTCTTTTCGCAAAACATGGATAAAATTCTCGTTCACGGTGGCCGACCATTAAACGGTCATGTCAAAATCAGCGGCTCCAAAAACTCCGCTCTTCCAATTCTCGCAGCAACTCTTCTCACCAAGGAGCCATGCATTATTAGCCGTGTTCCGGATTTGAGCGATATTCACTACATGTTAACGATCCTGAGCGAGCTCGGCTGTGAGGTTGAGCGGGCCAGTGGAGTGGTGACGATTAAGGCGGAAAATGTGATCACTGATGCCCCTTACGATATTGTCAGAAAAATGCGCGCCTCCGTCTGTGTGTTGGGACCGCTGCTTGGGCGAGAAAAAGAAGCCACAGTCTCCTTGCCTGGTGGTTGCATAATCGGGGACCGCCCCATTGATCTTCACCTTCGAGGCTTCGAGGCCTTGGGGGCTGCCGTGCGTGTGCAATCCGGCAATGTCAAAGTTCTCGCGCCCGAACTCAAAGGCGCAACAATCTCTCTGAGAGGAAAATTCGGGTCAACGGTGTTGGGGACCGACAATGTGATGATGGCCGCTGTGCTTGCCGAAGGAACCACAGTGATCGATGACGCCGCCGAAGAGCCCGAGGTCGTGGATCTTGCCAATTTCCTCAATAAGATGGGCGCCAAAATTGAAGGGGCCGGCACCCGCCGGATCATTATTGAGGGGGTCAAGGAATTGCACGGAGCCGAGCATGAGGTTATTCCCGACCGCATCGAAGCTGGCACATTTTTGGTCGCTGCCGCTATCGCGGGTGGTGAAGTCACACTTCGCCGGGTGATTCCTGATCACCTGAAAGCAGTGACAACCCCCCTTGAACAGTCCGGTTTCAAAATCCAAAGCACTGGCGACTCTCTGACAATCAGCCCTAACGGTTCCCGCCGGGCCATTCAACTTGATGCCCAACCCTACCCCGGTTTCCCAACGGACATGCAGGCCCAAATGTGTGCGCTCTTGGCCACCACGGATGGCATTAGCGTTGTCACAGACAGCGTCTTTCCGCAGCGATTTATGCATGTCGCCGAACTCAAGCGAATGGGGGCCAACATTGAAATGCAGGGATCAACCGCCGTCATTCACGGCATTCCCAAACTAGAAGCGGCTCCTGTCATGGCCAGCGACCTGCGAGCCTCCGCCGCCCTGGTGCTTGCCGGCCTCACTGCGGAGGGGGTCACGGAAATCAACCGGGTGTATCACATCGATCGCGGCTATGAATCCATTGACGAAAAACTAAATTCCTTGGGTGCGGAAATCGAGCGTGTTAAAGTTTAATTTCATTTCTTCCCCCCTATGAAATTCCATTATTTGATTCTCGGCATAGTTTCGGCCCCTCTTCTGCACGCAGATATTCAGGTCATTGATTTTGAGAACACCTCCGGTGACCTCCCCGATTGGCGCGCTTCCGCTGATACTGCAGAATTAAAGACCGGCAGTCGCACCGCAGCCTCTTTTGTGACACCGATGATGTTCTCCTTGGATGACCGAGGTGCACACAGTGGCAACAACTCATTGATGTGGAAGTTTGTTGAGCCTGCCAGTCGGGCCTCCTTGAAGGCACCCGACTTTCCTGCAAGCGGCAGCCATGTGAAAATCAAGTTTCACGTACGTTCGGATGGCCTTACCAAGCCGGGATTTCTCATCGCAGAGCAAAAGGACGGCGAAGGCAAACGTAGCAAATTTCACTGGAACGCCAAACAGATCCCTCTGAGCACGGAATGGGAAGCGGTAGAATGGGAAACCCCGCTTGAATCAACAACGGGAAGCGTTTCCATAAGTTTCATGATGCTGGAGCCCTTCACCGATGCCACGCTCTGGATCGATGATATCTCGGTTGAGTTTGTCGAGTGATGGGGATTCAAAATTCCGAAGCGGGTAACAATCGCCTCAGACTTTGCTCTAGTTGGTAGAAACAAGCCCCGCCACGCCAACCTCATGGGGTTGGTTATCCTTCACAAACCAGATCACGGAAAACCGATCAACAAGTCCATCAAGGATTTGGTCAAACTCGGGACGATCAGGGCGCTTGAAGGGCACAAAATCCGAACGATGACCCTCCAACCATTTCCATCCCGTGAAGTCAGCGGGAAAGGTCATCAAAAAATACTCCCCACCAGACTCCATCACTTGGAATCCAATGCGATCAATCACGGAATTCGGTGAAATATAAAACCACCCACCCACCTTGGAAAAACTCTCGTCCAATGTTTTCGCCACAGTGCAATCTCCTTTTCCTCCTTGGGCTTCAGCAACACCTGAAAACATGACTCCTGCTTCCACGCCTTCCGGCAAGTCTTTGGCCTCAATGGCATTAACCACCACAGACTCCATCTTATAGCCGCCGCCCTTGATTTCCATGGGATTGTTCAGTTGGGCAATCACCGAGTGATTCTCCTTGGATCGTGCGATCTCGCTACCCTCGGGAGCAGGATTCCCCCACCCTTGGACCGGGACAATGAAAAACATCGTCACGAACACAAGCCGCACTAAAAATCTCTTAAACTGGGTATTCACGGGAGAGGAGGATCTTCAATGCAAAAGCAAGTAGGCCCAAAAGTCGAGAAAAACCACGTGAACAATCCCGAAAAGATTTCGGCAAGATGCTGGGTGCGAGGTGCCTCTGATGACAAACGCTTGCAAGGCCTCGCAACGGCGCGGAGAATCAGAACGAAGTCATGAAAATTTACACACGCGGTGGAGATGCCGGGACAACAAGCCTCTTTAATGGAGAGCGTGTGGCAAAATGTCACCCGCGAGTGATGGCCTATGGGAGTGTTGACGAACTCAACGCGCACTTGGGTTTTGCCCGGAGTGCGGGTCCAGAAATGCAGGTGGATCAAATTCTTGAGAGACTTCAGGTGTTGCTTTTCACCTTGGGAGCAGATCTTGCCACCCCACCAGGCGAGCGGGCGGTGAAACGAATCTCAGACCAGCATGTTGCAGAGCTCGAGCAGGAAATTGACAGCATGCAGGAAACCCTGCCCCGCCTGAAGAGCTTTATTATCCCGGGTGGTTCCGCCTCAGCCGCCGCACTTCACATTGCGCGATGTGTCTGTCGCCGTGCCGAGCGGGAAGCGTTGTTATTGCCAGCTGGCGAAATTGGTAATCCTTCTTTGGTTTTTCTGAACCGCCTATCCGATCATCTTTTTGTCTTGGCAAGACTTCAGAATCATCTGGCCGGCGTCACGGAAATCCCAGGGACTCCAAAAGAGGCTTAATCAGTGAGTTCTTTGTGGAACTGACGTAACGCCACCTCGGCCGCCTCGCCGGAGGATAAAGATTTTAGGCGGGTTTGAACATCTGAGCTGGCCAGCCAGGTCAGCAATTTCTCTAGAACTTCATCAGCCTTGCTGGTTTTTGGAAGAAGCTGGCTGGCAGGTTTGATTTCAGGGTGTTTGGACACAACCGTCGCTTGGGGCTCAGGCATGACTTCCTCTCCCCCATCCAACCAGGCTTGGAGTTGGGGCAGGATGTCCTCAGGGTTCTGAAATTGTTGCCAGACAGCCTCATCATATTCTCGGTCCAGAGATTCAATGTATTCCTTCGCCAAATTGAAAGATGTCTGGGCATGGATGAATTCCTTGCACTTGTCGGCATGCATTTTGATTCGGCCTTTGGTGCCAGTGCTGTATTTGCGAGGTTCCATCTGTTCGTTTCTGACCTTGCACGGCAAATGTGTCGAACCTTTTTGCGTTGTGCGGCGATACCCCGACTCGTTAAGCCCGGTAGTGCCTCAACTCGAAACGATCAACTGAGGAGGCATCAACGATTTAACCAATTTCTCCAGCCGTCATAATCGCTGATATCGGGTTTACCCGGAATGGCGGACGTCTCACACAGGAACCCACAAACATTACCCCCCTCTTCAAGCGCCACTCGCCCAAGGCCAAGGGGCGATGGAATGGCTGCCAGAAATGACCCCACTTCGCTGATCGGTAATCGCCAGATTTCCATGGGAAGAGAAACACCATTTTCTTGAACCCGAAACAACCCCGGTCGTTTGTCGTCAAGGGCCACCATGCGGTAAGTGGGTGCCGTTTTGGCCTCTCTGACAAATATTCCCCCTCGTGACGTGAGTTGGGAGTTGAGGGGAAGCCCGGTCATATGCGCCCCACAAACCGCAAGTTCCATGGTTCCTGTCAGATCGGCTGGAGCCCCGGCGAAAGCAAACAAGGATCGGTCAAAAAAGGCCGGGGCCACATACGTGACACCAAAGGGCATTCCATCTTTGCGAAAGCCCGCAGGAACCGCGAGTGCACAGAGATCAAGGAGATTCAGAAAGTTCGTGTAAGTGCCGAGGTTGGAGTTCAGACGTATGGGGTCAGCTGCCACCTCGCTGACCCGGTAGATGGTGCCTGCGGTGGGGGTGCAGAGAAGATCCACGGACTCCCAAACTGATTCAGCCTGGCGTTTTAGGTCCGCCAAGCGGTATTGGGCCTCGAAAGCACTGACTGCTGACCCATGCTTTCCTTTTTGAATGATCTCAAGTGTCACCGGATAAAAGGCCTCTGGCTGTGACTCCATCAAATCCCCTGTCGCCAAATACCGTTCTGTCAACCACGGGCCTTCATAAAGCAATCGGGCGGTATCAAGGAAGGGCTGAAAGTCGATTTCGATAACCTGAGCGCCCTGCGATTGAAGTTCTGCAACGTTTAGTTCCCAAAGTTCCGCATATTCGTTATCACCGAAAAACTCGAGTTGATCAGCCCGGGGAACGCCGATCCGTCTCACCGGAATTTCAGGATGATATTCACCTTTGCGAGAAAAAGAATCGGCCGCATCAAAGCCGCTGATCACCCTCGCAAGAATTTGAATATCTGCTGCGGTTGTCGCAAAAACAGAAACACAATCAAGGGTTCGGCAAGCAGGCACAACCCCCCGCGTACTCACAACTCCCCGAGTCGGTTTCCAGCCATAGAGATTGTTAAATGCCGCAGGCACTCGACCAGATCCCGCGGTGTCTGTTCCAAGCGAGAAGGCGGAAAGGTCTCTCGCAACAGCCACGGCAGAACCACAACTTGAGCCCCCTGGAATAAAATCTTTCCCATAAGGATTTTCCGGCACACCATGTGGCGAGCGAGTCCCAACAAGGCCCGTGGCAAATTGATCCAAATTGGTTTTCCCAAGGCAAATGGCACCCGCTTCCACGAGGAGGCGAACGACGGTCGCATTCGCATCAGGCTCATAAGCAAAGGCCGGACAAGCCGCCGTCGTCGGCAATCCCGCCACATCAATATTGTCCTTCACAGCAAACGGAATCCCAAAAAGAGGAAGCCCATCCGGTCCCCTCTCTTCCAAACTGCGCGCTCTGGCCAGAAAGGCCTCATCAGAAAAACGACTGATCCAAATTCCCGGGAACGCGTCGAGCTTCTCGAGAATCTCCGAAATGATTTTTACGGGACTGGAAGCTCCTGATCGGTAGTCCTTGAGAAGGGTTGTTATATTCATGCGTGAGGTTTGATCGCAAGCAGCGGTTGCCCATGCGCGACCGGCTGCCCCTCCTTGGAGAGAAGGATCATTACAATTCCTGACTCCGGCGCTTCACAGGGAATCTCCATTTTCATGCTCTCCACAATGGCCAGCACATCACCGGCGGAGACATTTTGGCCCTGCTCGACAAGCAATTTCCAAAGGTTGCCGGCTGTCGGGCTGGCCACTGCAAAACACCCCGCAGGAATCTCTTCTTCTTGGACGATTGGACTGGCCGGTTCTTCCTCTGTCACAACATTCTGACCTGCCAGATTCCAGCGCTCGCGCTCGGCCTCGAAAGCCTGGCGCTGGGTGGCGCGGAATGAGGCGATGGAGTCGGCTTCCTCTTCCAGAAAACGATCATAGTCGGCCAACCGAAATTCCTGTTCCTCAATTTTTGGCTCAAAGCGGCCGGTTAACATATCCCGGCGCAAATCCCTAAGTTCCGAATGTGCGACCGGATAAAACCGAATCTGATCAAAAAAGCGAAGGAGCCAGGGACGATCCTTCACAAAACTGCGTGTCTGACGGTAGCGATTCCACACGGGAACGGTGCGTCCAACAAACTGATACCCTCCCGGTCCTTCCATCCCATAAATGCACATGTAAGCTCCACCAATCCCCACCGCATTTTCAGGCGTCCAAGTTCTTGCAGGATTATACTTGGTGGTGACAAGGCGATGACGTGGATCCAGCGGTGTCGCAACGGGCGCTCCAAGGTAAACATCACCCAACCCCATCACCAAATAACTGGCGGAATACACGATCTCTCGAACGGCTTCCTGACTTTCCAAACCATTGATCCGTCGAATAAACTCAATATTGCTCGGGCACCACGGTGCATCTTTTCTTACGGATTGAGCATATTTTTCAATGGCAAGTCGCGTTGATTCATCATCCCATGACAAAGGGAGATGCACGATTCGTGTGGGGACGACCATACTCCCAATGGCAGGGAGGTTGGCTTCGGTCTCCGCAAGGCAGTCAAGCACCTGATCGTAAGATAGCTTTGCACCATCATAGCGAACTTGAAGGGATCGAATCCCAGGGGTCAAATCAAGCAGGCCGGGAATCTTTGCCCTCCTCAACGCCTCATACAGTGCTTGAACCCGAAAGCGCAAGTGCAGATCAAGGACCATGTCACCATATTCAACAAGGATCCCGGTGTCACCCTGACGACGATAAACTACCCATGGATTTTGATTGGCATTCTGACGCGCTATCACGGGTTCAAGAATTGTCGGAATATTATCTAAGTTTAAGGGAGCCGGCCGTGTGGAATCCTTGAGAGCGATGGGATGAAACCTCACGCGGTCGCCCGGCCTCAGTTGGCCAACTTTCCAAAACTCCCCACTCAGAATGGTCGCCGGACAAACAAACCCTCCCAAACTTGGACCATCAGGGCCGAGAATAATCGGCATGTCCCCTGTGAAATCAATGGCCCCAACTTGATAAGCATTGTCATGGATATTGGAGGGATGTAACCCCGCCTCCCCCCCATCCTGACGTGCCCACGCCGGCTTGGGACCAATCAGACGAACTCCCGTGCGAGATGAATTGTAGTGAACCTCCCAAGCCGTTTGGAAGAATTGTCCCATGTCACCATCCGTGAAAAAATCAGGTGCTCCGTGAGGCCCATAGGAAACACCAATTTTCCACTCCGTTCCGAACTCAGGAAGTCTTAATTGCTTGGCATGGCTTGGTGGCTCGCGATCCGAATCCTCAAACAGCCGCAAAGCGTCACCCGCACGCAAGGCCCTGCCACCATGTCCTCCAAATTGCCCCAACCGAAAGGTGGTTCGGCTGCCAAGGTAATGGGCTTCATCCAGGCCTCCTCTCAAACATAAATACGACCTTAAACCCTGGCCCTTGGCTTCACCAATTCGAAGGGTCTGACCAGAGCGCACCAGCAGAGGGATCCCTCGCTTGATCGACGAGCCGTCCAGACTGGCTCCCATCTCAGCTCCGGTGAGACAAACCCATGTGTCCTTCTGAAATTTGAGGGTGGGGCCACGGACGGTGATTTCCAACCCTGCGCAGGACGCAGGATTTCCGAGCAAATCGTTGGCTAATCGAAAACTCAGATCATCGAACGGCCCGGAGGGTGGCACGCCCACATCCCAATACCCGACACGTCCCGGCCAATCCACAACCAGCGTCTCAATGCCACCATCCACGACATCAATGACCGAGGACTGAAACACAAAGGCATTCAAAAATGATGTCGTGATCCCTCCTTCTTGGAATTCTGGAGAATCAAGAATGGCTACCAAGTATTCCAGATTGGTCTCCACGCCATAAATTTGCATCTGCTTTAGAGCCAAATGCAGCACGGTTAGAGCCTCCACGCGTGTGGCCCCTTTTGCGATCACTTTGGCAAGCATGGGATCATAAAACCCTGAGACCTCGGTGCCCGTATCTATCCAGGTTTCCACACGCACGTTTCCTGGAATCTGAACGTCCGTGATGGTCCCCGTGCTGGGCTGAAAATTGCGCGCCGGCATCTCGGCATAAATGCGGGCCTCAATAGCAAATCCCTCAGGTTTGGCTTCAAAGGATGCAAGAAATGACGCATCGCCCAACGCGAGCCTTAACATCCACTCCACAAGGTCCACCCCGAAAACTTCCTCGGTCACGCCATGTTCAACCTGAAGCCGTGTGTTAACCTCAAGAAAATAGAAAGCGCAGGCCTTGGCATCATAGAGGAATTCCACCGTACCCGCAGAACGATACGAAACCGCCTTTCCGAGGGCAATGGCCGCTTCACAAAGGGACTGACGGATCCCCGTTGGCAACCCCGGTGCCGGGGTCTCCTCGAGGACTTTCTGATTTCGACGTTGGGCGGAGCAATCGCGTTCGCCTAGCGCGATCACATTCCCCTTGCCATCTCCAAAGATTTGCACTTCGACATGACGCGCCCGCTCCACAAACTTCTCCAAGAACAACCCGCCATTTCGAAAATTGGCTTCTCCCAATCGTCGAACACTTTCGTAAGCCCCACGCAGTTCGCCTTCATGATAACAAACTTGCATGCCGATTCCGCCCCCCCCGGCTGTGCTTTTGAGCATCACGGGGAAACCAATAGCCACAGCGGCAGCCTCGGCTTCCTCCAGGCTCTCCAACACATCCGTCCCTGGAAGAAGAGGTACACCGCAGGCCTTGGCCACATCTCTGGCCGCATTTTTTAATCCAAACTGACGGATCTGCATCGCCGTGGGGCCGGCAAAAGCAACCCCCTCCCGCTCGCAAGCCTCTGCAAAATCAGCATTTTCGCTCAGGAACCCATACCCAGGATGAATCACCGAGGCACCCGTCCGCTTGGCAACATTGAGGATTTTTGCTGCATCCAAATAACTGGATGTCGGCGCAGATTCCCCAATCGCAACAGCCTCATTCGCGTTTCGCACATGCAGAGAATCAGCATCCGCCTCAGAGTAAACCGCAACAGAAGAAAGCCCCATCGTCCGAACCGTTCGCTCAATTCGGCAAGCGATGGCTCCCCGGTTGGCGATCAAAATTTTTGGCTGCTGATTAGTCATGCCGTTGTATTTTTCTCCCAGATCACCACCTCAATCGGCGTGGGCTTGTACGCATTGCAGGGATTGTTCAACTGAGGGCAGTTTGAGATCAGGCAGAACACATTCATCGTGGCCTGCATCTCAACATATTTCCCTGGCTCGGACACGCCGTCATCAAACTTCAAGCCACCCTCCGGGGTCACAGGAACATTCATAAAAAAGTTAATGTTGTGGGCCAGGTCCCGCTTGGTCAGTGGCAGCCCGGACCGAGCCATCTGCAAAAGAAAGGTGTCCCGACAGTTGTGCATAAACCGTTTGTCCAACGCGTATCGAACCATGTTGCTCTCCGCCGCACAGGCCCCACCAATCGTGTCATGACGTCCACAAGTGTCAGCTGTGATCACCAACATTTCCCGACACTGGTTGGAAAGCAACCCGGTCCCTGTGGTCAAATAAATCCCCCCCTGCTCGCGAATCGTGTCCTGGGCGCTGTATCGCTCACTCAAGTCATCAGCATTAAAAAAGAAAGTGTCCGCCGCCTGGTTCCCCTCAAGGTCAACGATACGCAAGGTTTGCCCGGCCTCCAGTCGATGTAGCCACCCATCCCCGGCAGGAATCACCTTGCTGTAGCAGGCCAACTTTCTGTCCAATGGACTTTCCTGGTAATTCAGTGTGCTCATACAGAATTCTGACGCTCTGATAATTCCATCGCCCGCCCACATTCCGGACGAAAATTGCGGCAAAAATCGTCATGCCCCGGGTCAGCCCCCTTGGCAATCTGAAGGCTGATCGGAACCCGGGGATACTCACCCGAGGGATGCATGGGATGAGGGCAATTCGCAAAAACTGCCAGCACCGGAATCTCCGTTCGCAGGGTGAAAGTCGCCCCCGCAGGGCAATGATTAGCCACAAGCCTCAACCGCCCCGCCTCATCCGAAACCACCTTGCTGAAAAAATTCACGTTCGCCACAATATCCCTCAACCCCAATCCGTGCTTCGTGAGCTCAATCAGAAAGTTGTCATGAGCATTCCGAAAAAAATCATTACGACACTCTTGGTAACTCTGCTGACCAAAAGCCTGACGAATATGTTCCGCAGTGGAATGCCCCCCCAACGGATCATGCCACCCCAAAGAATCTTCAACGATGGAAACCATGGCCAACCCCATGTCACTCATCAACACATGTCCCCGCGTGAGCTTCGCCGTGTGAAGTGCCTTCAACGTGTCAGGGATATTCAGACGATCCAAGGGATTTACTGCGTGATAAAACAGAGCCGACACATTCCCTCCAGGTGCCAGCGCAGCAACCCGAATTTCGAATCCTCGGGGTATCCGCATCGACCACATCGCGCCTCCAGGCAGGGTCTCCTCATAGGTGTCATTCGCCATAATCAGATCAGCTTTTGGTCAGAGGATGTAGCGGCGGAATCAGGGTGCTTGTGAGCGTCAGCTTGCCGACTTTTACCCCTTTGCACGCAAGCAATTCATTCGTGATCTCTTGCAGGATTTTGACGGGACCCTGAACCAAAATCACATCCATCACGTGGTTGTCCTCCAATTGAACCTGCAAAGACCCAATCACCTCATCAATGTGACGTCGCTTCAGCGTCGCCAATTCCACCAAGATATTATTTCGGGCCTGATTGTAAAACAGCGTGATTGTCCCAGTCATGATCCCCTCACCCGTTTCCTTCCGGTGTTCGATCAATCGCTCATTAATCATCGATGTCACCCCCTGAGACCGGCTCTCAAAGCCCCTCTCCTCCACCCACACATCCAACTCCCGAGAAACCTCAGGAGGAAGAGAAATGCTGATCCGCGACACCGGTTCGCGTGGGGTTTTTGAAGAAGCCATGGATATTCGTATGACGATTTGTTAAACTCGTAATATCTATGACGCAAGCGTTTTCCATGCCAAGATTCCGAAACTGACGGAATACCTCCCCCTGAGGTTCTTGGACACGCACACTGCTGAGGAGAAAAAGCGGTTCACGCAATTGTGACATTTTTTTAACAATTTCCGAAATGTCCTTGGCACTGGAGGCCAATATTAAAGTGAGGGATGGTTATTGGTCCCGAGTTTTGGATGATCCTTGGATTTTTGTTGGCTGCCTATTCGATTGTTGCCAATGACGCGATCCAGACCTTGGGAACATTTTTGAGTTCCAATAGTCAGCGACCGTGGTGGGTGCTTTGGCTGTTTGCCAGTGTGATTCTATCGGCGGTGCTTCTCTTTAGCTATTTCACAAACCACGGTGATGTTTCGTATGGACGACTTGAAAAATTTCCGATGCCGACAAATTTCTCGTGGTTTTACGTGATTCCGCCCATTGTCCTCGTGTTCCTGACGCGCCTTGGCTACCCGGTGAGCACGACGTTCTTGATCCTGACTGTCTTTCGCCCCGAGAACCTTGGGGGAATGTTATCAAAATCACTCATTGGGTATGTGGTCGCCTTCTTTGTTGCGCTGGCCGTTTACCTGGCGACTGTGAAGTTTGTTGAGAAAAATTTTATCTCCACCAAAGGGAAGCCCCCGGAAATGATCTGGGTAATTTTGCAATGGGGCTCGACCGGGTTTTTATGGTCACAGTGGCTGATCCAAGATTTGGCCAACATTTTTGTCTTCCTACCCCGGGAGTTGGAGTGGTCATGGATGCTTGGAGCGCTGGGAGTGATGATTCTCCTCCATGCCATCATTTTTTACACCGCCGGAGGGAAAATTCAAAAAATCGTCACATCAAAAACCAACACAGCCGACATCCGCTCCGCGACACTGGTGGACTTTATTTATGGCGGAATTCTCATGGTTTTCAAAGAGTGGAGCCAGATGCCAATGAGCACGACTTGGGTCTTTCTTGGCCTGCTTGCCGGTCGGGAGTTGGCCATCTCAATTAACCTGAAGCAACCCACCCTCGCAGGCGTTGGAAAATTGATGGGGATTGATCTGGCAAAGGCCGGGACCGGGCTTGCGGTCAGCGTGGTCCTTGCGCTCGGGTTGCCAAGACTGTTCCCCAGCGAAGCTCAGACAACGGCGTTGGTCCCGCCTGAGCAAACAAAGTTGTCATCCGTGAATGTTACCCCTGAGCATGCGATTGGGCATCCCCTCAGGCTGAGAACTATAGAACCTGGGGAACCCTGATCTGTTTTAGCAGCATTCCTCTTGTCGTTTGGAGACAAGAAAAGCCTTCCCACAGCTTAGTTTCTGACCAAGCGCACTGTCGAGGGTTGGGGTCAGGGTTGGGGCCAGTGATCAAATCTCAAATTCTCCAAATACATCCGCATATTTATTTGATTTTTGCACCCTGACCCCGAATCTGCACCCTGACCCCGAATCCCTGACCCCGAATCCACCCCGAATCCACCCCGAATCCACCCCGGTTCCCCAGCACCAAGAACGTCCCAAACGGCCCTTATCTTCGTGCCATTCCACACTGACCCCAATTTTCCCTTTTTCAGCGCCATTTTTCGCGTCTAGTTTTCTGTCTCCACCCCTTCTGGGGTTGTCAAACTCCCCGCGATAAGCTCGCTTGAGCCTCGCGATGCGATACAGTGTTGCCATTTTCAGACTTTTCAAAATCCTGTTCGTCCTTTTCGCCCTGGCCGCGCTCGCGCTGGCCATCGCGGGCTATGTTGTTGTTTATCCCAAGTATCAAGAATACCAGGCCATCGCCGAGGGATTCGATCTCGCGGAACTGGACCGGATCCCTGCCATTTCCGAGGTCTTTGATCACGCGGGCTTGCGCTACAGCCGACTCCCGGGCGAGGTCCGCTATGTGGTGCCCCTGGCGCAAATTTCCCCGCACTTCCTCAACGCGGTGCTGGCGCGGGAGGACTCGCGCTTCCGGGAACATCATGGGGTCGATTACACCGGCATCGCACGGGCGGCGGTTCGCAACGTGCAGGCCGGATCGGTCAAAGAAGGGGCCAGCACCCTCACCCAACAACTGGCCCGCAATACCTTTGATCTGGGCAACGAGCGCTGGCAGAAAAAAATTGTCGAGGCCCTGCTCGCCCTGCGTATCGAAAAAACTCTCAGCAAGGACCAGATCATCGAGGCCTATGCCAATCGGATTTATTACGGCATCGGAATGTATGGCGTCGAAACGGCCTCGCTTGCCTGTTTCGGAAAATCCGCCAGCGGACTCACGTTGTCCGAGGCGGCCATTCTCGCCGGACTCATCCGCAGTCCGAACCATCTGAATCCGCTGGAGGACAGCCTTACCGCCTTGGCACAACGGGACCATGTGCTCCGCCGCATGGAAGAATTAAAAATGATCACGCCCGAGGCGGCGGCGGCCGCGCGCGCCGAACAGATGCCCCTGGCCAAGCGCCAGGCTCCGCCCGTGCTGGAAAACTATGTGATGGATACCGTGCTGCGCGATCTTGCCATCCTTCTGCCCAAGGAAACCATGGATCGCGGCGGGTTGAAAATATTCACCACCATCGACCGCCGCCTGCAAATGATCGCGGAGGATGCGGTTGAATCACAACTGGCCAGGATCGAAACGGAAAAAGGCTGGCCTCATCCCACCCGCGAACAATCCCTCGCCACGACCGCTCAGAATCCCGCCGCCAAGGGAAATGAATCATCCTACATTCAGGGCGCCCTGGTCGCAATTGACAACGAAACCGGCGGTCTCCGCGCCATCGTGGGCGGACGCGATTTCAAGGACAGCCCGTATAATCGCGCCGTGCTAGCCAAGCGGCAGATCGGCTCCACGTTCAAACCCTTCGTTTATGCCGCGGCCTTCGATATGGGCATGGCCCCCGGAACCTTGATTGACGATGCGCCCATTGGCGAAGGCGACATTGCCGGCATCCTGACCACGTGGTCGCCGGAAAATTCCGATGGCGGCAACTTGGGAATGCAACCCGCCGCGATTGGACTCGTCCGTTCCCGCAATACCATGACCGTGCGAGTGGGCGAAATTGCCACGCGTGGCGTCGTGCGGGCGCTGGCCCAAAAATCCGGCTTGGAAAATGTGCCGGACATTCCCGCGATTTATCTGGGTGCCTTTGAAACGACGCTGAAAAACCTCGCCGCCGCCTACACCATGTTCTCGAACGACGGCGTGCGGCGGCAGCCCTACATCATCGAGCGCATCGAAGACCGCCTGGGCAGGACCATCTACAAGGCCACCCGAGCCGAACTGCGCTGCATCGGCCCCGCCGTGGGTTATGTGATGAGCGAACTGCTGCGCGATGTGATTCGCAAGGGTACCGGCACCGCCGCAAAATCGTTTGGTCTCACCGTTCCCGCCGCCGGAAAAACCGGCACGACCAACGATTACAAGGATGCCTGGTTTATCGGCTACACCAGCCGGCTGACCTGCGGCGTCTGGGTCGGCATGGATCGCCCCGAACGCATCGCCGATCGCGCCTACGGGAGCAAACTCGCGCTGCCCATCTGGGTCGATTTCATTCAACACGCCTCATCGTGGAAATACGTGGCGCAGAATTTCGCGGTGCCCAGAAATCTCCAGACAGTGGAACTCTGCCGCGTGTCCGGAGCCGTCGCCACACCCGAGTGCCTGGCGGCGGGATCGTGCTATAAAGCCCAGCTTCCCGCCGTCATGATTCCCCGCGCCCAATGCCCCGACCACGGCGGAGCCATCGCGCCCTTTGGCCCGCATTCCGCCGTCCCGCCGGCAAGCCCGCCCGCCGCTCCTTCCGCCCCTGCCAATGAGATCCCGGTAGCTCGGGCGGTGCCGGTAAATCCGACGGAGCCAGTGCCTCCGGCCCCCACCGGCGTACGTGTCATTCGCAAGCAGAACGGGTTTATTTTTCAAGACTCCCGCTGACGCATCCGTCACCGTTTTTCCTCCTCAGAATGGGGGTCAGTGTTGAATGGCGCTAACTTAAGGTGGTTTTGGGACGGCATTCGACGCCAACTTTTCTATGAGGTAAAGGCCCCATCTCATGCCTGGGTTTGGTCAGGAGGCGATAGTTTTTGGGGCGGCGTT
>JBGTLQ010000227.1:0-2779 GCA_041744075.1 Terrimicrobiaceae bacterium | reverse complement strand
CCCGGAGGCTGCAAAGACGGCCAATGGATGGGGAAACAGCATGGTTAAAGCGTACACAGACTGCCATGCGCATAGCGCCCCATTCATGCGAAGCGATTCCGCAGAGTCCCCTCGGGGACAAAATCACGCAGGCCACAGGGCGTCTCGCACCCGCCTGAAGGTTGATACAGCCCCGTAAAAGTGACATGTGGAAGGAGATCCAGTAAGGTTATGGAGAACCCAGCATCAATGGACACGACAAGGGCGAGTGTCCAATATTCCACCGGGGTCGACAAAGACCGTGGCATGTTTGAAAAGAAGCGAATAAAATGAACCGATTTTACATAGTCGGCACCTTGAACTCGGGAGGCCCGGAGTGTATCCCGGAGGATGCCGGAAGGCATTTGAAGGCCAATCGCGATCAACCCAAAGAAGACGCGGTTTGGACACACCGGGAGTCAGACCCACCCATAGTAGTCAGAGACGGTAACGCCGGTCACAAGGCGAAGGGGTGGGCGGGAAGCAACGCAAGCAAAGGACTCACGTCGGGCCACGTAGATCTCGAAAATCGTGTCACCCTCCCTGCTTGCATCGGAAATCCGTCTCTGGCACTGTGTGCCGGAGTTGGTTTCATGTGCGCGCTTCCTGAGGAGCCCGGTGCGGTAATTCCGCACGCCGGGATCTGCGAGGGGGGCGTCGGGTGAAACCGGCGTCCCTACCTCAATCAGTCGCTAAGGCTCCCTCGGGCGAGTGATGCGCAACGTTCGCCGCAAGAAGAATAATAAACCTCTATGGCAACATCCTACATTGAGACCACGATTCCAAGCTATTACGTTGCACGCCCCTCGTTAAACATGGTCCAGGCAACTCGGCAAGCGACCACACGCGAATGGTGGGACGGAGGATGCTCCGGGTTCGAACTGTTCATGTCACAAGAAGTTCTCGACGAGGTGGGGCGTGGAGAGCCATCGATGGCGGCGGATCGCTTCGATTTGATTCGCGATGTGGCAATTCTTGAAGTGACAAAGGAAGCAGGCGAACTCTCGCGTAAACTTCTTGCCAGCCAGATCATCCCTGGCAAAGCCGCATCGGATGCCGTGCATATCGCGGTTGCATCAGTCCAAGCGATGGATTACCTTGTCACATGGAACTTCAGGCATATTGCCAACCCTTACATTCGGACGCGCCTGCAAAACGCTGTCGCTGATTTCGGGGCACAATTGCCTGTGATTTGCACACCAGAGGAATTATTAAGAGATGAACACAATTAACAAAACAAGTTCTGTTCGAGACGAAGTGATCGCTGAGGTTCATCGCCACAAAGAAGAAATTGCCGCTGAGCATAATTTCGATATTGATGCGTTGCTCGGTGGACTGCGCGAACGCCAATGTTTAAATCCACGGCTAGTATCGCGCATCACTAAAGGCGAACAAGGCGCATGCACCCAACCCTCAGTCGCTAAAGCTCCTTTGGGCGAGTGATGCGCAACGTTCGCTTTTAGAATCATGGACACCGCCACGAGCTTTGGAGGACCGTTTGTCCTGTTGCCACTTGAACTTACTGGTGAGTGGTCCGAAGCCATCGGAGACAGTCCTGAACCCGACAGCGGGCTTTACGGGGAGGTCTGCGGCGTGGCTTCATTGATGCACATGATTTCATTCCATGGGGTGCAGGTCCTACGGGTGGCAGAGGAACCCGGCGACCTCTTTTGGCAGCCATCTGATTCAGGCGGACTCATCATTCAGTGGGTCGGAGCGGACTCGATAAGTCAACTTCTAGATTTCGGGCTGAGGGTCTCCGAACGGGCCGAGTGGCAGGAGCAAGTCGAGTTCGACGTGAGTCGTGCCGCAATGCGGATCATGGATTCCTGCGGGTTCGATGATGATGGCCAGCCTAAGATTGATTTCCAGCTCAAGCAGGGTAAGTATCTCGTCGAGGCCGTCTATGCTGAGGATTCGGACACTATGGCAACCATCTTCCAACTCACCAGAAAAGACTAAGCGAACAAGCCGTGATGCACCAACCGGCCATAAGCTTTTCAATTTCATTTCTACTTCTTTTCAACCGCGCCGGTGGGCGCACATCAACGTTAGGTCAGTTAAATTCCTTAAGGCAGCCGTTTCTGTTAAGGCAGGAATAGGATTCGCGCTTTACCCGGCATTTCCAACAGACGACGAAGGTTTTACAGAAGATTTCTATAAGACGGCTAAAAGCGCACAAGCCGCACCATGCAACCCCCAGGGTGTAGGGACATAGGGGCAGTCATGGTATATTGACATGTTCAACGATTGTGAGGAATGAGGGTCAGCCCAGAAGGGCACTAAGATAAGCATTCTTGGGGATTCAGCTCCTTCAGAGCTGGGATCTGTTTTGCCCGCTGACACAGGGTGGCCGCGCAACCCTGGGCTGGATGATGAAACCCCTTTTGGGCTTAAACTTAATGCTATTCGGAGCAGTCCACAACTTCTAACGCAATGCCCCAAAACGGCTTTTCTTCAAATCACGCCGGCCACATGACCCCCAGCACACTCAAATTCGTTATTCAGGCATTTGCACTCTCAGGCGCAGAAAGGCTTTGCCGTTGTCCGGGATCGGTAGCGAAGCCTTGACCCACTCCACGCCGTTTTCGCTTTCCAACACTGTCTCTTCAATGCCCTCGGACGACCAGGACGCGGCAGCTAGAGTTGAGGAGGCCTCGATCAGATAACTGACATCCAGATTGTTGTCGCGGCGGTAAGTTAGTGAGACTTCGCCATCCTCCAGGTGCCCCTTGGGCAAGCCCTCGGGATCCGAACTGGT
>JBGTLQ010000226.1:0-2807 GCA_041744075.1 Terrimicrobiaceae bacterium | reverse complement strand
GCTGTTGCTCGCATCCAATTCTCGTTCTGCCCAGCAATTCGCCATTGAGCCCCGTAAGTATTGGTTTGAATCTTCAGTCCCAATATCCTCCTCCTCCATTCTGCCAGGCTAAAAAGCAGAATTGCCGATGTACCCGCCGATACTCCTGTTGCATAAAGCCAAAATGGCTGAAAATCCGTTTTTGCGACTACGATACCGAAGGCGACTGTGGTGCCAACTGCAATTAGGGACCCGAGAGCCCACTGCATTCTGGCATGTAACAGTTTGCCATACTCTCGCTCACAAACGTGGAGATTGAGCTGTCCGCGCACCAGAATAGCCAGCTTGGGATTGATATCCCGAGCCAGGGGAGAGGCTACGGCGACGGACCATTTTGCGGCCCCTCCGCAGAGAGGACATAATTTTGGGAATTCAACGCGGTGGGATACCGTGATTGCGTTGGTACACTCTTGGCTGGAGTTTAGAGAAAGCATAACTTTTGCACAACCTTCTTGGGCCACCTAAACCAAGGTGTCAGAACTGAGCGTGTCGTATCACTTGGATTCTATTGTGTACTCACCAACGTCTTCTTCGCTTCTCGATTTTATTTTCGGGTTCGACTCCAGTTCGAGCGCAAAAAGCTGAGCGAAAACATCGTTAACTCGACGGAACCCCCAGTGCCCATCACCGCTAATTTTGATTATGCCTTCTTCGTGTGTTTCTGATCCATCCGGGTTGTAGAAGAAAGTCCGCAGCACGCCCGGAACCGTGGATGTGAATGGCCCGAGGAAGCGTGGCGAGTCCTCGATTAAATGGGTGTATTCGATTAGCTGCCCAACTTTCCACGGTCCTGAGTGAACGTGGGTGATCACCGCTCTTTTGACCAGCTGCCCTTTTGGGATTAACTTCGAAGGAGGAATCCACGCTTGCTCATACACACAAATATCCACGATGACTTCGCTGTGATGGATGTAATTTTGGAGCGTTTCCCGCATACCATTCCGCATGGCTTCGTCGATGGTAATTTCGGCCATTGAAGACACTTGAAGTGCGAGCAGGAGCGTGATGATGAGGCGGATCATTTTTGATGTTAACGCGTAGTTTTGTGACCGGCTGAATCGAAGCTCGAATTCACTTGGAGATCTTATCGCCAGTTACCGCAAGCGCCATGTTCATTTTATGCTCTTTTTGGCGAAGTCGACACCCGAGCCAGCGACGAAATGCGTCGAACAGAGCACCAGGACCTTCGGTCAGCCACCAGTAGGCCCCCAAGGGCAGCGACAGGAATATCGTGAAGTTCTTCAAAACGATCCATGTCGATGGCATTGGATGGGTGGTCAATGCCATAATATACGCCCAATAAAGAAGATAACTCAGGGCGAAAGCACTGACGAAGACGACAGGAATGGCGGCGAGCTTCGGCAGGTTGAAAACCCGGCAAAACCCTGCCCCAATTGCTGAGGCAGGGGCAAAAATTCCCCACCCGATAAAA
This sequence comes from Terrimicrobiaceae bacterium, assembly GCA_041744075.1. GTDB lineage: Bacteria > Verrucomicrobiota > Verrucomicrobiia > Chthoniobacterales > Terrimicrobiaceae > JAJTZA01. The sequence goes on along the minus strand of JBGTLQ010000226.1, from coordinate 1,336 downwards.
ATTGTGACTCCGAGGATCATCATGATTCCAGTTGGATAGGCGAGCGGTCCGCCGAGTCCTTGGTTCCAGATGACGGCCACCCCGAGCAAGAGCCCGTAAACAATCGTCCAGAGAACACAACCGGCGACGATGGCAAATAGAACAAACAAAAGATGCCGGGCAACAAAGGTTATGACTGTGATGGCGGCTTTCATTTCTTCACCGTGCGAGGCCCGCCACCTGCTACTGGGAGTGGTCTCGACCAACCGTTGAGCCGGCCTCCCGGTGTAGAGACTGGGAATGGTAGTTTCGATGTAGGCTGTTGCCATCGGCTTCAGTGATTACTATGCCGTTCAAAGTGTGGCACAACGAGAATGATACGTCCAGACCGGGAGTTCCCGAGACAGCCCCCTGGCTTGTTCGCACCCGTTCTCGCAGTGGTTCGTTTCGTCATGTTAGTGAAATCTCTTTACCCGAGTGAGGACAGGATGAATATCACAACGGCAATGCAAATGGCGATGAGCACCCACTCCCAGGCAATCGCAATTAAACCGAGTCCAATCGCTGATGCCGCCAATCTCGCATGGGCTTTCTGCGTCCAAGCGAAGACGCCAAGTCCGATGGCCAGAACCCCAATCCCTGTAAAGACCATCTGATAAGGATGAAGCGGCAGCCGACGTGGGTCTGTTTCAGCTTTGGCCGGTGGGTCCTTATGTAGAACCTTCTCTTCCAGCAGCGTCTTTGCCGCTTCCGCAGCCACTTCCTTTAGTGTTCTCTTGTCCTCACTTGCCGCAGGCTTCGGTGGAGCGTGAACAAAATTGTTCTGGAACGCAGCCATCCCAACAGCGACTAATCCTAAAATAAAGGCTATGGCTGCAAGGCGGTTCTTCATTCGTGTCTTTTAGCGGGTAATGTGACTGAGTTGGACGATCGGGAGTGTCGAAAAAGCACATCAGCCCAACAAGTCAAAAGATGATGTCTTTTTTGCTCATGCCGTGTGTGAGAAAATTATCCAACGGAAAATACATCGGTTTATTCACGCCTGCAAAAGTCGACAAGCATGTCATGGCTCGTCTTATTCTCCGGGATTTCACTCAGCTAATTAGGATAGAGAATACCACTCCAAAGGCGAAAAAAAGCAGTACATCGGCTGCGAGAACCATTACCACGGTGCAACCGATTCTGTCCCCCCACCCAGCTCCTTTCATCCAGCGACCCGTCAACCAGAAGAAAAACGCACCCAGCACCACTTGAAGAACCAGAGGTCCAAAATAAAACAGCTCATCAAATATTCCGGGTTCACCGAGGTTGGGGAAGAAGTCCATTGTTTTCTATTTCTTCATGGAGCGTTCGTAGG
>JBGTLQ010000225.1:0-7122 GCA_041744075.1 Terrimicrobiaceae bacterium | reverse complement strand
AGGTCATCACATACCATGGCCAGAAATTCCTTAGTGATCTATCCTACATTTCCCCCAACGAAGGAGGTCAGGATGTTTGGCGTTTGGCTCCCTCTGGTTTTGATGACCATGGCAATCCGATTTATACTGAGTGGAAGAAATTGCTAACAGATCCAATTTTTGAAGCACGGGCTGATGGCAAAGCCACGGCGCTCTACGGCGGCAATGAAATGGCGGAGACCTTCAGCAGCGACTGGATGCAAGCCGATGGAGACGTGAAGGAGGCTATTTATGTGCAGGCCCGTGGGGGAAGGAATTTTAATGCGAACTCCGGATCACAACACAAAATCTCCAAATATGTTCCCAACAAAAACGGCGAGTTTGAAATCGAATGGCGGGTAGGACGTTCCAAGCTCGGTCCCAAAGCAGAAAAGGGTGAAATCGAAGGCGGAATGCGCGTCTATAAGCCGATCAATGGACTCTTAACTGTGGTGGATCAGACACGCAGTGGATTGTTTCTTTTTACCGAGGATGGTCTTTATGTGGACACTCTTTTTCCACCAGACAATTTCAGCAAGGAACTCGGCGTTTACCGCCAGCACGCAGAATTTTTTGCCGGCAGCCTCTATAAAAATGAGGCCAATGGCAGGATCTATTATGCAGCAGGCAAGTTCACACCTCTGCTTTATGAAATGCAGAACTGGAGCTTGACCGAAAATCCCGTTCAACGCATCACAACCTTGCCACATGAGGTCCGCATATCCGCTTCGCAGACTGCTGATGCACATCCCATGGCCGTCAGCGTTCGCGGCGGAGCCGGACAGACAAGTATTGCCTCGTTTGCTCCCGCCCTTGGAGGGGTTGACATGACAGGTTCCATGCTCGGCTGGTCGTCGGCTGAACCGATCAGTTACGAAGCGGACAAAGACCAAAAAGTCGAAGTTCATTGTCTCTACGACCCTGAGCACCTGTATCTGCGTTGGCATGTGCGCTTGGGTGCGGAGTTCCGCGAACTGGACCTGCCCCCGCTGGAACGTATCTTCACCCACGACCAGCGCTCCGACACTGTCAGCTTTTATATTCAAGGGGACCCCAATGCCGCACCAGATGGCCCAACCGGAGGGCGGCCAGGGGATGCGCGTTTTGTATTTGGCCTGTTCAAGAATAACGGAAAATTACAACCTGTCGTTGTTGGCATGCACCCCACATGGAGCGGCGCGAATGCCACGTCACAAGTTTATCGCACCCCGGTGGGCGAGGCCAACTTTGAACACGTGGGACCTGTCGCTGGTGCCAAGTTGGGTCACCAGATGGACTCTGACAACAAAGGCTTTGTCATCACGGTTGCCATCCCTCGCAGTGCTATCCCGGCAATCACACAGCCTTTCTCCGGCGATTTCCGGACACTGGTAAATTTTTCTGCCAATCTCGGAGGTCACAACAAATTTTGGTGGGCTAACACCGATCTGTCTGCCAGCACCGAGACCTACGATGAACCCAGCGAGGCCCGTCTTTATCCCGGTTCCTGGGCCTCCGCACAATTCAAAGGTCTGGATGATGGCGTCGCCGTAACGACATGGCAGATTCTGGGACCCTTCGGTGGCCCAGGCTCGGAAAGTTTCGCTCCGGACCCCAGAAATAAAGAGGAGGTTCAGAAATTCTTCGAGACGGCCACCTATCCTCCCGATGACCTTAGCGTAAATCTGAAGTCCACTTTTGATGGGCCGCAAATTCAGGGACACTGGGATAAACTTGCAAACATTCAGTGGAAACCTGCGACCATTGCGGACTTGGACACGCGCATAGTCCTCGGTGCGGGATCCCAGGTTTGGTATGGCGTGACATGGATCTATACAGAGGCCGCCACAGAGATGGAATTTGAATTCCAAGGGCACAATATGACCCATATTCGCTGGTTTTTGAATGGTGAGAACCTTGAGGTCGCTGACAAGGATTACGGCGTAGCGGATGCCCTGCACCGACGCACCGCTAGCCGGAATGTCTCGCTGAAAGCGGGATGGAACCAAGTCAACTTCCGAGCCTATTGCGTCGGGTATGTGCCTTTCAAAGTGGGCCTGGTCCTCAAGGCCCCGTCAGAGAAGCTCTGGCCCCTCCGCTTTTCCAACGAACCACAACCCTGATTTCCAAACCCCTCATCCACTACCACCATGATACCACGTCCTATCCTTCTTTCCTTTGTTATGGCCTCCTCTGTGTTTGCACAGGATGCCCCCGAAGGCACCACCTCCAACAGCCGTGAAATTCAGGCCGTTCCGGCCCCCGGACCGGTTGTGATCGATGGGGACGACAAAGACTGGGACCTTAGCGCGGGCATCTGGAGTTACAACAACCCAACCCTCGTGGATCGCTACTCCGTGTGGACGCATGTGATGTGGGATGAGAAAGGTGTGTATGTGCTCATGCGCTACCGCGATTCCTCGCCAATGAAAAATGCGGCGAGCGGCATCGATTTTGAGAGGAGCTGGCAGGCTGATGCTTTCCAAGGGCGGGTGGTGTTTGATGAAAAAACCGACGCTGAACATCAGATGCATATTAACATCTTTTATTCCACTCCTGACGACAAACCCTTCATGATTGTGCAACATGGCGGGTTTAAGAGCGAAGAACCCTACGATGAAACCGGTCCGGCCCGTGCCGATCAACTCGAAAAATATGGCAACACCATGGAATCCCATGGGGGCAAAGTGGCCTTTAAGGCATGGGAGGACGGCAAGGGCTATAACATGGAAGCGTTCTGGCCGTGGTCGTATCTCCGCACGAATGCTGAGCCTCTCAAGGCCGGGGATTCATTCATTTTAGGCGTTGAAGCCATGTGGGGCAGCGACACAGGCGAGGCTCTGGAACATCGTCTGGTGGACAGTTTGAAGGATGATACGGTCAATCGCATCTTCTTCTTTCGCGCCAAGGACGGTTGGGGCCGGGTGGTCCTCGCACCCGAAGGCAATCTGAAGATCACGGAACAGCAGAAGGAATTGCAAGCAGCCCGGCTGAAGCAGTTTGTGGATTACGATACAGTGGGCTCGATTCCTATCACCTATTCGGTTCCCGCAGACAGCGATGTCACCATTGCTATCGATAATGCGGAGGGACGTCGCGTGCGCAACCTCTTTGGCCAATATCCCAGAGAGGCTGGAGAGCACACCGATCTTTGGGACGGCTTGGATGACAGCGGCAGCGCAGTGCCTCCGGGCAAATATTCCGCCACCGTCGTGGACCATCCGCCTGTGGAACTCAAGTTTGTGAACAGCGTTTACAACTCCGCAACACCTCCTTGGGTGACCTCCAAGGGGAGTCTCACATGGGGAAGCAACCACGGAAACCCCACCACCGCAGCGACACGCGGTGACGTCACCCTGTTAGGCTTTACCGGCACGGAGGGCAGCACGGGCTTGCAGCGGGTCAATGCTGATGGCATCATTCAGTGGACGGATCGCACGGAACTTTTGGATGTCACCCTTGACGATAAAAAAGCTTATATTATCAGCCGCGAAAGCCATACGGCACGCGTCATGGTCCGAAGCCTCGATCTTGAAACAGGAAAGATCCTGCTCTTCGACAATCCAGAGCGCAGCACCGAAACCATTCTCCCGCTCGAATACAAAGAGGTTCCTGATGGATCCAGCATCGCCTACGCCGAGGGCAAGTTGTTTGTCTTTATTCCCGGAAAAGGCACTTGGAAAATCGACCCTGCCACGGGTGCCATCGAGCAGGAACTCACGATTCCCGACCTTGTGGCTTTGGACAATCACGAAGATCGCTTATTGGGATTGCTCTCTGACGGACGAATTGTCAGATTGGATGCCTCTGGAAAAGTCACGGAGACGGTCTTAAAAACCAGTGGACTGACCAAACCTGTTCGGTTTGCCATTAGCCAAGACGGCACCCGCTTTGCCATTAGTGACCAAGGCACCCATCAGGTTTTCATTTTTGAGCAGAGTGGAAAACTGATCAACACGCTCGGTGAGGCCCGCAAGACCGAGGACAAGTTACGGCCCGCAGGAAAATTCATTGAAACCGACCTCAACCTTCCTCTCGGATTGGCTTTTGATAAGGCTGGACGGCTGTGGGTGGCTGAGGCCGATTACTCCGGTCGCCGGGTGACCCTCTGGAATTCAGACGGCACGCTCGCATCCCAATTCTGGGGAGCCGCCGATTACGGCGCCATGTATGGATTTCCATTCGTCCATGATTCCACTCGCTTCATCGTGCATGGCATCGAGTTCAAGCTGGATCCCAATCCCGACATTATGAACAAGCCAACGCAGGAACGCCCGCTGATGTTCCATCCGGAAATATCCGGGGTGAATCGGGGACTTATTTATGAGTTGAATGGCCATGAATACGCCATGACCCCGCACGACGGCGCATCGCGTAGTTTTGAGATCGCGAAGCGGGATAAAGACGGAGTCTTCAAAGTGGTTGTCAAAGTCGAATATGACAATCATCGCACCCCAGAGGTGAACGAAAGCAAAGCGTGGATTGACAAAAATCATAACGGCAAGGAGGACGAGGGGGAAACTGTCAACGGCATCAAAGGCGCCAACGTCTACTGGACTGCAGGTTGGGTGCGGCCCGATCTCACCATCATCACTGCAGACCAATACATCTATCGCCCGACAGGGTTCACAGATTCAGGCGTGCCGCTCTATGACTTCAATAAGCCTGAGCTTCCCAAAACCCCGGTTCCTTTCATCACCAAAGGGGACAACAATGACAAGGGACCAAATGGTTCCATGGGGAGTATGGTTATGGACAGTGCAGGAAATATTTCCGATGGCCTCAACTATGCGACCATCGACGGACGCATTGGTTCCTATCCAAGTCCACACAAAAGACATGACGCCCCAGCCGCCCGTCGTGGCCTCATTGTCGCGCCTTTCCGGACCAATGGTGTCGTGGAAGATGTTCCCGGCGTGGGTAGCATAACCGCCATCGGTGGGGATCGTGGCGAATGGTTTTTGCTAACATTGGATGGCCTCTACCTTTCGAGCATTCTCCAAGATTCAAAGGGCGATGTCACATTGGATGACAAATACGTGAATCAAGAATCCTTCGGAGGCTGGATCTGGCGCGATGAAAAAGATCGGATCCTTGTGCAGCTTGGCGGCCCTTCGTTCCGCATCATGGAAGTGCTCGGATTGGATAAAGCCCGCAAAAATATCGTCAATCTTGATGTGACAGAAAAAGAAATTCAGGAAGGTGTCAAAATTGCAGCCGCCAGCAAAAAAGCGGCTTATGAGGAGCCCAAAACCTTGAGTATTACAAAGCTGGATAACCTTCCTTACATGCCGCCATCTCCCGAGACTGGCGTCTCGGTGCCACTGATTCCCGGAGCGGAAACGGCCCGGGTCCAGGAAGAAGGGGACCCCACTCGATGGTTCCGAGTTTCCATGGCAAGAAATGACAATGACCTGGTCATCGCCTGGCAGGTCAATGATCCCTCCCCATGGAAAAATGCCGAAGGCCGCTTCAGCCACGCTTTTATTGGCGGGGACAGCGTGGATCTTCAGTTGGATGTGCCTGGTCGAGGTCCGATCCGTGTTCTTGGCGCACCTGTTGGTGGCGAAAACACCGTTGCCTATTGGCAGAAAACTGCCGATGCCCAAGAAAACCCAACCACCTATGTTGTCCCAAACAACGAAGCCAACGCACAGAAGTTCGACATCGTGAAGCGCCTTCAGAAGGCCCAAATCAAAGTCGATGTCGGCTCAGGAAAATACTCGGTTCTTATGACCATCCCCTTGGCCGAGCTGGGACTGGATTCCGCCGATGTTAAGGAACTCAAAGGCGTTGTTGGTGTCATCTTCTCGGATCCCGCAGGCAGCAATCGCGCAGCACGCATGTATTGGCATCAAAAGGATACTGGGATGGTTTCCGACGTGCCCACGGAGTCCAGCTTACAACCGGACAAATGGGGAACCATTGAGATCAAACCCTGATTGCCTTTGAAAAACCCACCCCTCACATTTCAAGGCGAAGTATTCTCGGCTGGCTATGACCCAAAGAAACCCTGGCTCCTAACCCTCAAGTTCCAAGGAGAAACGCTCACCCTTCCCGCACTGGGCGGGGTACATCCCTCGAATGTTTGGGATGGACTGGCACGTCCACGTCTCATTTCCTCGCGAGAAACGGAGACCGGGGTGGTTTGGGTATTTTCTGCGCGATCAACTATCTGGAAATCGTTCCGGACCGTGTGGACGTTTGCAGATCGCACCGACATTCTCCGCCTCAATGATCTCTTTGATGACCGTGAAGACATTCGTCCCATGATGCGACACCGCGCTCAAATGGCCCGCATCGCCAATGAAAACTGGCTCATCGACACCGATGGAGATCCCTTTATCAGCGCCAAAGCATGGTGGGATTACACTAAACTTCAGCCCGAACTCGGTCTGCCGTCACTCATGACCATTACCGGGATGACACGCTCCTTCGAGGACCTCTCCCCAATCCGCCTGAAAGCTCTCCGCAAACTTTGGAAACAATTCGCGCCGTGAACTTCCTAGCCGCCTACTATCGCAGTGTCGCCGATGTGGTTCTAAGACCCACTCAATTTGCGACCGTATCGCAGGACGAAACCCCCCTCGCAGTCGATGCTTGTGGTATTTGTGGCACCGACATCAGCGCCATTCTCCGGGGTTCGAAGGATTATGTGCAGGTGGGCCATGAAATCGCCGGGCGTGTATTGGACTCCGACGGCGGCACCACTGGTCGTCGGGTTGTGCTAGAGAGTTCCTCCGCATGTGGCCGCTGCGCAGAGTGTCGCAACGGACGGCCTGACCTTTGCCTGGATGTGAAAAGTTTCTTTCAGAAGCCTTTCTTTGGCATAGCGGAAAAAATGCTTGCCCCCACCCTCTCGGTTCTCGACTACGAAGGCATGGACCCTGCCGTGGCAACCCTCTCCGAGCCGCTCGGCGTGGCCATCGATCTTTGTGAAGTGGCGCAGATCACCCCCTATTCGACGGTCCTTGTTGTTGGCCTTGGGCCCATCGGGCTGATGGCGGTGCGCCTGGCCAAATTGGCGGGGGCTAAGAAAATCTACGCGGCCACTTATTCCGCACGGGAGAAACGCAATGCTCTCGCGTTGGAATTCGGGGCCGACAAATTGCTCTACGAAGACGA
>JBGTLQ010000224.1:0-13841 GCA_041744075.1 Terrimicrobiaceae bacterium | reverse complement strand
ACAGGCTTCGCCTTTCCCTAGTAGGCTCGCCAACGCTTCTGGCCGAATCGGCTTCACTTTCGTTTGGGTCTGCGGGTCCGCCTCCGGCTGCTCCCCACCCCGTCTCTCGACGACGCAGTTGCCTTCGGCTGCTCTTCCGGTACTCGTCTCGGAAGGACTCAGACTTTCACTGGTTGTTTTCATGGTTACTTCGTTCGCACTAGGGCGCGGTTCGCCGAACCCGCCGTCGCTTCATTGTACAAACAAAAAAAGGGACACACATGCTGTGTGTCCCTTTTTGAGAGCTGCTCATTGGGTTCCAGCCCGATTTTCTCGTGGTTACGGCCTCTTCTCTGACTCTCATTTTGCGCATTTCGTGACCCCCGCTCTAATTTCACTCTGGGCATTAACACCGAAGTGAAGTTTGCACGCAAGGCACGGACTGACTTTTTTTATGATCCAATGCTCGGACTGAACCCTAACGTTCGCAGTTTCACCCGCCGAACCAAGTCTCTGGGGGACGGGAAAAAAAGTCTTGGAGCGGGATACCGGTCGGGCCGATGAGGAGCGATTGTGAGTTGAGGAATTTCCGTCGGAAGGCAGTGAGACCCGGGGTTTTCGCCGGGCGTCCGGATTTAACCTCCAGAGCCCAGACTTTGTTGCCACGTGAGACCACAAAGTCCACTTCCTGGGCCCCATCCCGCCAGTAATGGATCTGGAAAGATTCCCGTGGGAGGCCGTTGAGAAGGTGGGCACCCACGGCATTTTCCACGATCCGTCCCCACCAAGCCCCGTCGCGGCTGGCCTCGGCGGGGCTGCGCCCCATAAAGGCATTCACGAGCGCGTTGTTCCAGAGGATGATCTTCGGGCTGCTGGCACGTCGGCGAGGGTTTCCAGCACTGAAGAGTTGCAGCCCCGAGACCAGGAAGGCCGTTTCCAACAAGTCGAGGTAATGGGCCAGAGTTGTGGTATTCCCGGCATCCACGAGTTGCCCGAGCATTTTGTTGAAGGAGTGGATCTGGGCGGGATGCGAGGCCGCAAGGCCGAATAGAGTTCGCAGAAGGGCCGGCTTGTGAACGGTTTGCATTTGTAATACGTCCCGAGCGATGGCCGTTTCAATGAGAGAATCCGCCACGTACCGCGCCCAGCGCCGCGTGTCCGGCACAAAAGGGGCGGCCCCCGGGTATCCTCCGTAGAACAGCCACTGGTCGAGCGTCCACCCAAACGCCTGGGCACACTCGGAAAAATCCCAGTGCATGCAGCGGTGCAGGGAGAAGCGCCCAGCAAGGCTTTCACTTGTGCCACGATGGATCTGCAGTGCGGAGGACCCGAGAAGCAGGACATCAATCCCGGTTTCTCCGATCCGCCGATCTTCATCCCATAGCCTCTTCACCGTCTCGCCCCAGCCCCTCACGTTTTGCACCTCGTCCAACACCAAGAGGGCCGGACGGATGGAAAGGGCCCGCGCTCGCGCCCAATTTGTCTCAATCCACTCAGGCCCGGGAGGCAGTGCCGTATCAGCTGCCTCAAAAATCACAGGACGTCCAAGTCGTCTGCAAACCGCCTCTGCCACCATGGTCTTGCCCACCTGCCTCGGCCCCACAATCACCTGAAGAAGGCGGGGTCCTCGCAAAATGGCCCCTTCGATCTCCTCCACAGTCTTGCGTTCATATTCCATCGCCCCATGCTCATGCATTCCTTTCCAAATAGCAATAATAATCAGTCATTGAGTATTTTTACTCAACTGATGAGTATTAATTTGCGCGCCGAACCTCCCTGATCCATGCCACCACAAAAAAAGGGACACACAAGTGTGTGTCCCTTTCGTGGATAAACTGAATTCGATCCTACCGTGAGTAGAGTTCGACGACGAGTTGCTCGTTGACGATGGGATTGATTTCTTCGCGGGTCGGAATGCGCATCACCTTGCCAGTGAGGTTTTCCGTGTCCACAAGGAGCCAATCGGGCACGGTTTGGGAACCTGTTTGATCAACGGCTTTCACCGCGAGACGCTTGGAGCGTTCGGCCGAATGGATCACGACTTCGTCACCAGGCTTGAGGTTCATTGAGGAGGCGTTTGTGCGGTGACCATTAACGATCACATGACCGTGGGAAACCAGCTGACGGGCCGCGCGGAGCGTCTTGGCAAAACCAAGGCGATGGACAACATTGTCCAAGCGGGTTTCCAGAAGCTGCAAAAGAATTTCACCGGTGACACCGCGCTTGCTGCTTGCGAGGGCGAAATAGCGACGGAACTGACGTTCCAAAACGCCGTATTGATGACGGAGTTTTTGTTTTTCAGCGAGAGCAATTGCGTAATCCGAGAGCTTGCGGCGGGAGCCTTTCGGGCCGTGTACGCCGGGAGGAAAGGGTCTTTTTTCAAACGCTTTTTGTGAGCCACCGAGGAACGTGTTGTACCGGCGGCTGATTCGTGTTTTGGGTCCTGTGTAACGAGCCATGATATTAAGTTTTAAGTTTTCAGTTTAAAGTTTTCAGTATTTTCGAGTTGGAGCTTCTTGGTGGTTCGATGCGTTTTGTGATGCTTAGCTGAACACTGAAACCTGTAAACTCCTGAGAAATCAGACGCGGCGTTGTTTGGGTGGGCGGCAGCCGTTGTGAGGAACGGGAGTGACGTCGCGGATGACCGTGATTTCCAAGCCGATGGCCTGCATCGCACGGACGGCGGATTCGCGTCCTGAGCCGGGGCCCTTGACGCGCACTTCGACTTCGCGAATCCCGTGACCCATAGCCTGCTTGCATGCGTCTTGGGCCACAACTTGTGCCGCGTAAGCGGTGCTTTTGCGGGATCCCTTGAAGCCACACTTGCCGGCGCTCGACCAACCGAGGACCGCGCCGCGGGTATCCGTGATGCTGACAATCGTGTTGTTAAATGTCGCCAATACGTGGGCAATGCCATTGGAAATATTTTTGCTGCCCTTGGCTTTGATGACTTTGATCGGTTCGATGGTGTCATCCAAAGAAATGCTGATCGGTGCAGCAGCGGGAGCGGCCTCTTTCGTTTTGGAAGCTTTTTTGGCACCTTTGACCTTGGGAGCTTTGGCTGGTTTTTCAGCGGCGGCACCCTCGGCAGCGATAGGAGCTGCTGCGGGAGGCGCATCCGTAGAAACCTCAGCCGACGCTTCGACGGGCGCTTCGACGGGCGCGTCGGCCACAGCCTCAACTGGAGTCTCAGAAGCGGGTGCTTCCGTGGTGCCAGCATCGGCGACGGGAGCCTCAGCTTCCGGAGCTTCCTTCTTGGCCACCTTTTTCTTGGGAGCGGCTTTGGGTTTCGTTTCGGCGGCGGGAGCTTCTGGCTCCTGGTCCTCCGGGGAATTTAAGGGTTCATCTGCCATGATTCAATATACGGTTAAACTTTGCCTGTCTTGGCGTTGGGGTTGCGCTGAACACCAACTGTTTTGCGTGGGCCCTTGCGGGTCCGGGCGTTGGTGCCGGTGCGCTGACCGCGCACGGGAAGTCCTCTGCGATGGCGGATGCCACGGTAGCAGTTGATGGCTTGGAGGCGTTTGAGATTGCTTTGCAATTCTCGGCGAAGGTCACCTTCAATCACGATATTCAAAGAGCTGATCGTGTGGATGATGGTGTTGAGCTGTTCCGGCGAAAGGTCTTTGGCACGGATGTTGGGATCGATATTGGCGATTTCCAACACACGCTTGGTGTTGCTGGGGCCGATCCCATAAATGTAAGGCAGGGACGCTTCGATGCGTTTGTCACCAGGAATTTCTACTCCAAGAAGGCGTGGCATATGTTTTATTAGGGTTGGGTGGTTGAGTGGGCGTTGGTGCGATCAGCCTTGTTTTTGCTTATGACGCGGGTTTTTGCAGACGACACGCACCACATTCTTGCGGCGGACAATCTTACAACTTTCACAAATTCTTTTAACGGAGGCTCGGACTTTCATGGGACTAGGGTCGGTGATTTTAGGTGGTTATTTAAGGGCTATTTTTGGGGACTATCGTTGCGGGCTATGTGAGGTCGTTGGAAGACATCTCCGCCGTGACTTCGTCGCCGGGAAGGACACGCATGAAGGGCATTCGCGTCTTTCCAGGAATGTGAGCGAGAGCTTGGTGCCCATGCGTAATTCAACGCGGGACAGACCAATAGGTGCGAACTCGACGACTTTCCTAGTCATTTCAATAGCGTCTTTCGTGGAGATGTCAAGACCTCAGGTGCACCTTCTGTCACAAGAACGGTGTGCTCAAAATGGGCGGATGGGAGCCCGTCGTTTGTGACAACGGTCCACTTGTCAGCGAGAACCTTCACTTTGGCTTTGCCCATGTTGATCATGGGCTCAATCGCGAGGGTCATTCCGGGCTTTAAAGTCGGGCCGGTGTTGCGCTTGCCAAAGTTGGGAATTTGAGGTTCTTCATGCAATTGGCGGCCGACGCCATGGCCAACAAATTCTCTCACAACACTGTAGCCGTTGCGAATGGCTTCTTCTTCAACAAATGCACAGAGATCTCCAAGTTTCCGGCCAGCACGGGCAAGTTGCACGGCACCATTGAGGATTTGTTCTGTGGTGGTGCAGAGACGCTCCACGTCGGGATTAACGATTCCGACTGGAACTGTGGTCGCGTTATCGCCGATCCAGCCATCACGAATGATGCCAACATCCATTTTTACGATATCGCCATATTGGATGCGGCGGGTTCCACCGATGCCATGGACCACCTCTTCGTTGAGGCTGATGCAAATATGACCCGGAAATTTTTTGTAACCATGGAACGCGCTTTTAACTCCGGCTTCTGCCATGAGGCGGGCGGCAGCATGGTCGATCTCGCCGGTGGTGCGGCCGGGAGCAACCATGGAAACCAGTTCCCTAAGAATAGTCGCTGCCGTTTCCCCGGCTTTGCGCATCTGCTCGATCTCAGGGCCACGTTTGATCGGGATCATGCAGCCTCCTTCATGTCTTCGTAGAGTTCGGAAAAAACGGCATCGCGCCCAGAGCTGGAATCCACGGGATGCAACAGCCCAGATTTGCGGTAATGCTCCGCAACAGGCAGGGTGTGTTCCCGGTATTGTTCCAGACGCTGCTCCAGGGACTCAACGGTATCATCCGCCCGCCGGTGCAAGGTTCCCCCACACGATGGACAGGGCGTTTCAAGAGTGACATTATGAAAAGTCTCATTAAAGACCGATCCGCACTCTTTGCAGGTCAGTCGGCTCAACATGCGTTTGCGAATGTCCTCATCAGACAATTCCAAAAAATAGACAGCATCCAGGGGCAAGTTGCGTTTTTCGAGGCCATCATCAAAGGCAAGGGCCTGACCGATCGTGCGAGGAAAACCGTCCAAGATAAAACGTGTCTTGTCGCCCATCCATGACCAAACAACCTTAAGTGCGAGTTCGTCAGGAAACAAACTCCCATGGTCGGTCCAGCGCGCCGCTTCTTTTCCCAAGTCCGTGCCGAGTCGCGATTCCTCGCGCAGGATAGCCCCTGTGGACGCGGAGGGAATGCCAAACGTCGCGGAGAGGAGAGCGGCCTGGGTTCCTTTGCCGGTGGCGGGTGGCCCGAGCAAGACAATGCGATTTTTCATCTGGCCTGCGCCTTATTTACCAGAGGCAAAGTAGATCGTCACACCGGCAATAATAAGAAAGCCAAGGATGGCATAGATGATAACAAGCGTATCATCCCGCACAACCTGACCGGTGCTAAGCCGTGGACGGCTCTCGCGGGCTCCACGCATTTTGCCTTTGCGTAGGAATCCATCATAATGGCGCTGTAGAAGATGTGTCTCCACTTGTCGCATGGTGTCAAGAACCACACCCACAATGATCAGTAGGCCGGTGCCTCCAAAAAACTGAGCCGTCATGTAGGGCACCTGGAGGGCCTGCGAAAGCAACTGCGGGAGCACGGCAATCAAAGTGAGGAAAATGGCTCCGGCAAATGTCAGGCGAGACATCGTGAAGTCCAAGAAATCAGCGGTGGGTTTGCCGGGACGAATTCCTGGAATAAACCCACCATATTTTTTGAGGTCATCCGCGATCTGGACCGGCTGGAATTGGGTGGCCACCCAGAAGTAGCTGAAAAAGAAAATCATTGCGCCGAAAAGCACATAGTGAAGCCATCCGGTTGCCATGAGCTGGGAAATTTCCTGAGCCGTGCGGCTGGCGGGAAATGCCATGTTAATGATGGTGGATGGGAAGAGAAGGATGGCCTGGGCAAAGATGATTGGCATAACGCCAGCATAATTGACCTTGAGGGGCATGTATTGGGTTTGCCCACCATACACTTTGCGTCCGACCACACGCTTTGCGTATTGGATGCTGACTTTGCGTTGGGCTTGGGTCACAGCGATGACCGCGGCGATCACAAGGACCAAGAACAAACACAGCAGAACCAAAACCATCGGGCTGACATTGGCTTGCGCTCCCAATTCCGACGGAACGAAGGTGCGCCAGGCTTGAATCAAGCCCGCAGGCAATTGCGCAAGGATACCCACCGTGATAATTAGCGAGATTCCGTTGCCAATACCGCGCTCAGTGATTTGATCACCAAGCCAGACAAGGAACATGGTTCCCGCCGTCATCGTGATAATTGTCAAAAACTGAAAAGCAAAACCCGGCTGCTGAACAAGATCAACCCCAAGTCGGTTGATGGTGTCCATGATTCCTGGGAGGAAAGGGTTCGATTGCGGATTCTCAAAAGATTTCGCAAGGAGCCAGCCTTGGAAAATACAAAGCACGATGGTGGCGTACCTCGTGTATTGCATAATTTTCCTGCGGCCACCGTCCTCGCGAGAAAGTTTTCCGAGACGCGGGACAACAGCCGTGAGCAGCTGCATCATAATCGATGCGCTGATGAATGGCATGATGCCCAACGAGAAGATCGCGCAATGAGCGAGGGCTCCTCCACTGAAGAGGTTGAACAGCGCGGCGACTCCGCCAGTGGTCTGGCTGTCGGCCACGTTGGTGAACCATTCGGAGAGAACTTCCGCATTCACACCCGGCGTGGTGATCGCCGAGCCCGCACGGATGATCACAATCATCGCCAACGTAAACAAAACCCTCTGCCGAAGCTCCGGAATTTTGAAGATGTTGGTAAAAGCTGAAATCATATCATTAACAGACCAAGGAACTCAGGGGTTCTTACCGGCCCGGAAAATTATTTCTTGGCGGGTTCTTGAAATTTGGTGCTAAGCGTGACGCTTCCGCCCAATTTTTCCACTTTCTCTTTGGCAGAAGCGGTGATGGCATCGGCTTCGATGTGGAAGGCCTTTGTCAATTCGCCGCGTCCAAGAATTTTGATGCCGTCGAGTTTGCCGCGGACCAAACCGGCCCCGCGTAGCAACTTTTCGTTGATGGCGGCTCCTGAGTCAAAGCGCTTTTCCAAGTCATCAAGATTCACAATGCCAAAAACTGTTTTGAAAGCAGCATTGCTGAAGCCACGTTTTGGCAAGCGACGGTAGAGAGGCATCTGTCCACCCTCGAACCCGGGGCGAATGCTTCCACCGGAGCGGGCTTTTTGGCCCTTGTGGCCTTTGCCGGAAGTTTTGCCTTGGCCGGAGCTTTCGCCGATACCAAGCCGTTTGCGGCGATGTTTGGCTCCAATATTGGGTTTGAGATCGTGAAGACGCATAGTGATTTGGTGTAAAAGATTAAGCGGCGACTGGCGCTGCAACAGCTTCCGGGGAAGCTTGGCGGAAAGGTTTGCCGCGGAGTTTGAAAATTTCTTCTTTCGGACGAAGGGCCATGAGCGCTTCCAAAGTGGCTTTAACCACATTCGAGGGGTTGCTCGAACCAAGGGACTTAGCGAGCACATCGCGGATCCCGGCGGCCTCGATCACGGCGCGAACGCCACCACCAGCAATCACGCCGGTTCCGGGCGATGCTGGACGCAGAAGCACGCGGCCTCCACCAAATTCACCAATCACTTCATGAGGAATCGTGTTTCCTTGAACGGCGACGCTCACCATGTGCTTGCGGGCAGCATCCGTGGCTTTGCGAATCGCTTCGCTCACTTCGTTGGCTTTGCCAAAACCGATTCCCACACTTCCGTGACGGTCACCCGCAACGATCAGAGCACTGAAACTGAAACGGCGACCACCTTTCACCACTTTGGCGCATCGATTAATGAAAACGACTTTTTCTGTCGTTTCTTTGCCATCGGATTGCTTGTCACCCGAGGATTGGGACTGGTCTTTGTTTTTGCGTTGAAATGCCATAAAAATTAAAATTCGAAACCTGCTTCACGTGCGGCGTCCGCAAGGGCTTTCACTTTGCCATGGTATCTGTAACCACCACGGTCAAAAACGACCTTTTTGACGTTTTGGGAACTGCCACGTTCGGCAATCAATTTGCCAACTCGCACGGCGGTGGGAACGTTGGCGCGCGTCGTTTTGTCCGAGCGGATGTCGGCTTCGGTGGTGTGAACCGAAACGATGGTCTTGCCGTCCTCGTCGTTGATGACTTGGGCTTGAATGTGACGTTCGGAAAAATGCACAGCCAGACGCGGACGCTCGGAGGTGCCGGTGAGGGTTTTGCGCAGGCGCTTGTGGCGAATATGCCGTTTGTTTGTATTGGCCATGATTTACTGGACGGTTTTGCCTTCTTTGCGGCGGACTTGTTCTCCGGCGTAGCGGATACCTTTTCCATTGTAGGGCTCAGGTGGGTAGTAACCGCGGATGTCTGCGGCCACTTGACCGACCACATGTTTGTCGATTCCCTCCACGGAAATCTTAGTGTTGTCGGTGACGGTGATTTTAATTTCGTTCGGGATATTGAAAAGAATCGGGTGAGACTTGCCAAGGCTAAGGTTAAGCTTATCGCCTTGAACAGCGGCTTTGAATCCGACGCCTTGGATTTCCAAGTCGCGGCGAAAACCGACGTTGACACCTTCCACCATGTTGGCGATCAGCGCTCGGGAGAGGCCGTGAAGGGCTTTGACCTGACGGGATTCGCCAGTTCGTGCAAATTCGACGGTCTCGCCTTCAATTTTGGCGCTGACGACCGACGGAAGGGTCCATGAGAGTTTGCCTTTGGGACCTTCGACGACGACATTGCCGCCTTCGCCAATGTTCACTTTGACTTTGGCGGGGACTTGGATGGGTTGTTTACCGATACGGGACATGATTACCAGATGTATGCGAGGAGTTCTCCTCCGATGTTTTTTTTGCGGGCTTCCCCACCACTGAGGATTCCCTGCGACGTGGAAAGAACGGCAATTCCGAGACCACCAAGGACGCGGGGGATTTCCCCTGCCCCGACATAACGTCGAAGGCCGGGTCGGCTCACTCGCTTGAGTCCGGCGATGGCACTCGTCTTATTCACAAATTTGTTTTTGATGCGAATCTGGGGCTTCCCACCTTCGGGGGTCTCAAGCTCGAAGCCTGAGATGTAGCCTTCGCTCTGAAGAATGCGGGCAATCTCGGCCTTCATTTTTGAATACGGAAGAGTGAACTCCGTTTTGCGGGCTCCAGCGGAATTTCTCAGCCGGGCAAGCAAGTCTGCGATTGGATCGGTCATGGTCTTATATTAGATTGGTCGTGATGCCGTATTGGCTGTCGTTAGGCTACGGCTTCCTCAGTTGCCTCTTCTTCGGTCTCCTCAACTTTTTTGGGAGCTTGCGGGCGGGCTTTGTCGGAGAAGGGCATCCCCAATTCGCTGAGAAGGGACTTAGCTTCGGCATTCGTGCGAGCCGTGGTGACAATCGTCACATCAAAACCAACGTTCCGTTTAATTTTGTCGAGTTCAACTTCTGGAAAAATGCTTTGATCGGGCACACCCAGGGTGTAGTTGCCGTTGCCGTCAAAGGCTTTGGCAGAAACGCCGCGAAAGTCACGAATACGTGGCAGGGAGGTCATGATCAGACGCTGAAGGAACTCATACATGATGCGTCCGCGAAGAGTGACTTTGGCTCCGATGGCTTGGCCTTGACGGAGTTTGAAGTTGGAAATCGCTTTTTTGGAAAGTGTCGCGACCGGACGCTGGCCCGTGATGAGCGCAATTTCCGATTTGGCAATTTCCAAGGCTTCCTTGCTGTCCGCGCCGGCACCAATACAGGAATTGATCACCACTTTCACCACCTTGGGAATTTCGTGGAGGTTTTTGTAGCCGTGTTTTTCACGGAGGGCAGGGATCACGCGTGAGCGATAATCCGTCAAAAGTTCGGGTTCTTGTAGAGTGGCCATGGCTTAGGCAGCTTTTTTCTTGGGTTTTTCAGTGCTGGCCTTTTCGACAAGCTTGACATTCGAAATGTGAAGCGGGCCCTCGCGTTGGATGATGGCCCCATTGGGTTGATCCTGGCTTTTGCGTTGGTGCTTCTTGATCATGCGGACTCCCTCGATCACCACTTGGGATTTTTCGGGAATGACCTGCAAAATTTTTCCTGAGGCACCTTTATGGTTGCCTGAGATGACTTGGACAGTGTCGCCGCGGCGAACATGGAATTTGGGATGACTCATAACACTTCAGGAGCAAGCGAGACAATCTTCATAAAGTTTCTCTCGCGGAGTTCACGGGCCACAGGCCCGAAAATGCGTGTGCCACGGGGATTTTGGTCCTTGTCGATGATGACAATCGCATTGTTATCAAAACGGAGGTAGGAACCATCTTCGCGGCGGACCGGTTGTTTGGTTCGGACGATGACGGCACGGACAACGTCGCCTTTTTTGACGGCTCCTCCGGCAGAGGCTTCTTTAACGTTGGCGGTGATCACATCACCCACACCTGCGCTTTTGGTGGCTTTGCCGATCACACCGATCATGGTCGCCATACGGGCTCCCGAGTTATCGGCCACATCGAGTCTGGAACGAATCTGAATCATGACGTAAGGGCGGGGGCGAGGTTAATGTTTAAGGACTTCAACAAGACGCCAGCGCTTCAATTTGGAGAGCGGCTTTGTTTCCATGATGCTGACCCGGTCGCCGACTTGCGCCTGATTATTTTCATCATGGACATGGAATTTGGAAATTTGTTTCACGATTTTGCCAAACTTCGGGTGAGGGACACGGGTCACGGTCTTCACCACGATGGTTTTTTGCATGGCACTGGAGACAACTTCTCCAACGCGTGTTTTGCGGAGGCTGCGACGTTCGGTGGTCTCTGGAGACGGTGTCGCGGCGGATGGGGTTTCGATGGTGGACTCGCTCATGGAATATTAAGTGGTAGGGACCGCTTTGCGTTTGGTGGTCAGCACGGTTTCAATGCGTGCCGCGTCGCGACGGAGGGTGCGGAGCACATGCGGCTTTTCGAGTTGGCCGGCTTGTTGCTGCACGCGGAGGTTGAAGACTTCGTGGCGCAAATCTTTTTTGCGGGTCTCCAATTCTTTAATAGTAAGTTCTTTGATTTCGTCGATTTTCATACTGGCATCCCCAAGGAAGGAATCCGGGGATAAAAAAAGCACGGGAACGTGCTTCCTCGATATCCCGACTTCGTGCGGGACAATGAATCTAGTTGGCCGCAAATCACTGGCAAGAGAATTTTACAAAAAATTTACGCATGACATCCCGTGCCAAAACGAGAGACATTAACCGGCACATGAAGATTGAAAGAGCTCTCATCTCCGTTTCGGACAAAACCGGCATTATTGATTTCGCAAAAGCCCTTGCTGCGCGAGGGGTGGAAATTGTTTCCACGGGAGGCACGGCGCGCTCGTTGGCAGAGGCCGGAGTGCCCGTGATCGAGATCTCGGCGTTTACGGGTTCTCCAGAAATTTTGGATGGCCGCGTGAAAACCCTGCACCCCAAAGTCCATGGTGGCTTGTTGTTTCTTCGCGGCGAGGAAAGCCATGAGAAACAAGCCAACGAGCATGGCATCAAGCCCATTGACCTTGTGGTTGTGAACCTCTACCCCTTCGAAGCCACCATCGCAAAGGCGGGAGTCACCTTGGAGGAAGCGATTGAGCAGATCGATATTGGTGGTCCTTCCATGATTCGCAGCGCATCCAAAAATTATCGCAGCGTGACTGTCGTTACTGATCCTGCTGACTATGCCGAAGTCCTCGCAGAGATGGACGAGGAGGATGGGGGCACCGGGCTGGCGCTTCGTGAGAAACTTGCAATCAAAGCCTTTGCAAACACGGCGTCTTATGACCGTGTGATCTCAGGGTATCTCAATCAGAAACAGGAAACATCGGCAGCTTTTCATCTGGATCTGCCGAATGAACAACGACTCCGTTATGGAGAAAATCCCCACCAGAACGCCGAACTCTACGGGGACTTTGGGTCCCACTTTGAAAAACTTCAGGGCAAGGAACTTTCCTATAATAATATTCTGGATATCTCCGCTGCCACCTCGCTCATCACCGATTTTCCAAAACCCACGGTGGCCATTCTCAAACACACCAATCCCTGCGGCGTTGGGACGGATCAGGACTTGCGGGCGGCGTGGGACAAAGCTTTCTCAACAGACAAGCAGGCCCCCTTTGGCGGCATCATCATTTGCAACCGCCCCCTCACGTTGGCGCTTGCCAAGGCGATCTCAGAAATTTTCAGCGAGGTGATCATCGCCCCCGAGTTTGAAGCGGACGCGAGGCAGCTGCTTGCAAAGAAAAAAAATCTGCGCCTGATGCGGCTGATCAAAGCTCCTGTCCCCGGAGGACGCGACATTCGCTCGGTGATCGGCGGCCTGCTTGTTCAAGACACCGACTCGGCGGCCATTCCAGAATTGGAACACAAAGTCGTGACGGCAAGGCCTCCCACCAAAGATGAGATTGAGGCCATGGAGTTTGGATGGAAAATCGTCAAACACGTCAAATCCAATGCCATCGTTTACGCCTCCAAAGACCGGACTCTGGGGATAGGTGCCGGCCAGATGTCTCGGGTTGATGCCTCCCGCATCGCGGTCTGGAAGGCCGGAGAGGCCGGGCTGTCGCTCAAAGGAAGCGCCGTTTGCAGCGATGCCTTTTTCCCGTTTCCCGATGGGCTCATCGCCGCATCGGAAGCCGGTGCTACCTGCGCGATCCAACCTGGAGGCTCCGTGAGGGATGAGGAGGTGATCGCCGCCGCGGATGAACGGCGAGTTGCCATGGTCTTCACCGGCATGCGCCATTTCCGTCATTAAAACCAAAAAACTGAGAAACTTTTCCGCCCCATCCGGGTTTGATCCTATAATGAAAGACGACTTCGATCACAATGATCCGCTTTGGGACCTCTTGGGAAAAGCTGCTCCCACACGCATTCCTGCGTCCTTCTCGCGCAATGTGGTTCGCGCGATTCGCACCCAAGAAAGCCCCATGCGCGAAGAACCGACCGTTTTTGGGTTCCTCCGCTGGCTGCTCCCCGCTGGGGCCGTCGCCGCACTGGCCTTGGTTTTGAGTGTCTCACTCCAACCACAAGATGAGATAACGGCCAACCAAATGGCAGCCACCGATTTCTACGAATCCCTCACCTTCAACGAGGTTGCGGAGTTGGAAGACCTCATTGCTTCCAGCGCGGGCTGGACATGGGACGATGTCGCTCCCTGATTTTTAGAAATTCTCGCTCTCCGGGCCTCTTTCCTGTTTGACCATCCAAAGATTCATGTTCATGCTGTCGTGTTCTTATTTCAGGTGAGGTGGCTGAGTGGTCGAAAGCAGCGCTTTGCTAAAGCGCCGAGCTCCTAAAGGGCTCCGGGGGTTCGAATCCCCCCCTCACCGGAAAATTCGACGAAGTCGAATCAATAAGAAAAGCCGGGGGATGAGAATATCCGTTCGACCACCCGCGCGACAGCGCAGCCCAAAACCGAGCAATGCGAGGCCACAACTGTGGAGCCCTGCGAAGCAGGGATAATCCACCCCTCACCGTAGTATTTTGGGGGTGTGATTAAAACTGGATGCGGAGAACGTGATAGTGGAGGAGGAGAGGATTGTGTTGTTGAGACTCGTTCTCAGTGTACAAGTGTGAGGAAAAGTGCTTCAAACTTGG
>JBGTLQ010000223.1:0-2005 GCA_041744075.1 Terrimicrobiaceae bacterium | reverse complement strand
GCAAATAATGGAGCCTATATGGCTGTGCCCACGAGTGAAATGGACTTTCAGGGACTTTTGGTCACAGCTACATATTCGATCACTAAACGTCGGCTTACTATTGTTGACGGCTCCACGAAGCAGACATGGGAGGGCTTATTCTCCGGGAATAACAAAGCAAGCGACATCGGAGAATCAGACAAAGGCCCAATCCCCACAGGCACCTACTCAATCTATAGCAGAGATAATTTCGCAGCATGGCATGGAGGCCTACCAGGATATATTCTCGACCCTCAGGATTCCACTAAATTGAATGATCGATGGGATGAAGGGCCAGCTTCCGGCCGATTCGCGTTTCGCATTCATGAAGGTTCAGGTGCTCCCGGAACAACGGAGGGCTGCATCGTCGCTCCAAATGAAAAAATGGCACAAATTTCGACAATGCTCAAAAATACCGAGTATGATCAAATCTTACACACGATTGATCAAACAGGGCTTCCCGATCCGAGAACGTTTACTGAATTTTATCTTGGAACCTTGAGGGTTGTCGAATGAGCTTTCAAATGTTATCCAAATGTATTGTGGTTTGCTTGTTGAATTGCATCATCATCACTGCTTCTACTGCAGGTGAAACAGCCTCGACGCCAGAGGTAAGGCTTGATGCTGCGGATCAGTTATTTATGCAAGTTTGGATGCCAGTAATCTACGGGCAGATCGGCAAGAGACCCTCAGTGCAGAGTTTGCTGGACTCTGCGACGCCTATTAAGGAAGAGAAAGTAGATATTAACAAAAGAAGCGAGTGGATTAGGTCCCAAGTGCAGGGGCTAACTTTTGAGCAAAAACTTCGTTTTGCATTCTTATCCGCACTGCATCTTCCTTTTGACGGCTCAGCAACACTAGAGTTCGGGGTTAATATGTTAGGCGATGATTGTGGTAGAATCGGTAAAGCTTTAGTTGGTCTGCCGCAAAGTGAAATTGAAGACATTGTCCACTGGTCAGGGCTGGAACAGAATAGAGTCGAGGCGTTCTTCAGGATTGCGAAGCGGTGGTCTTCGCAATAATGTAATGGATTCAAATCCAATAATTGATGTGACGCAGTATGACAGCAATACTCCGATCACCATATCATCTCCTTCCGATCCTGGGCGAAGGCGAAGGGGGCAGTCATTCATGGGACACTCATTGGGTCATGTTACCATGAGTCTTTCTGGTACGATTACACCATATTTTGATGATGAAATCGGTCAATGGTTTTACGGCGACCCGCTGACTATTGCCTTCAGCGACCCTTATGATTTTGTATTGGGGGGCGGCTGGAATGTAGACGTTTTTGCACGTCTCCAGAACCACGGGTGGTCTTCTTCATTCGCAATTACTGGCAATTGGAGCGTGGAATTTATGGGAGCGTTCGAGTGAGGGTATTTCTGAGGATGAATTCTTGGAGGATGCTAATAGTGGTGACGATGGTGTTCGCTGGGAATTTGCATCCTGTTTGCGGCCAGGAAAGCAGGGCTCTCCCGAATGGCAATGTTCTTATAGATACGTTGGGCTCCTTGCTATTTTATGAAGCAGAACAAGGCCACGGTTTATCGATTATGCAGTTTCAACTCGCTGGCATTATTTCTTCCGTCCAAAAGGCTGAAGGTGCCATAATTTTGTTTTTTACGGGAGTTATAGAGCTCACCGGAAATGGAGGCGGTCCTTTTAGTGAGATTCAAAATCTGCGAACAGACAAATGGATCGTAACCGAACTGCCCGTTCGAATTGATGAGTGGGATGAAAGTGCAGAGAAATGGGCTGCGCGGACGCTGACTTTTGATCAAACATTTGCCGTGGCTGGGAGCCTGGCAAAGGATGCTAAAACAGTGAAAGTCGCCCTCAAAGCGCTTTCCATGAAGTTTACTGATGCTGGCAGTGTTCTGAGCATTGGTGCAGAACAGGCAATTTTCAAGGAAGTGAAACAGGGGGCGAACCCATAAGGGCCAGCGCAAACTTTGTGCGAAATGAATTTGAATGGATATATAAC
>JBGTLQ010000222.1:0-6444 GCA_041744075.1 Terrimicrobiaceae bacterium | reverse complement strand
CGGCGAGGAGATTCCGCGAATCAAGAAGCTACGGGAGAGCAAGCAACTCGATCACTACATGTTGTTCGCCAACCGGCGACTCGGAGGAAACTCGGAGAGTGAGATCCGAAAATACCTCGCAAAGGAGTGCCACATTCCTGAGGGATCGATTTTTTTGTGTGGGCTGGAACAATTGGAGCTTTGGATGAAAACTTTCCCCGAAGTACCGAAATTGGCCGACCTAGATCCCGTCGATTCGCCATTGATCGTCAGTCCGGACGACTTAGCCAATGTCGTCCAAGCACTGGCACGCCAGCGTGACACTGTGGTCGCCACACTCGACGATCCTCCTACGCAGCGAGTGACCTATGAGGAGAAGAACGTGCTCAACAACATGAGCAGCGATTACGCGAAAGCGCAGCGCAAAAAATACCTGAAGGACACCACCGAAATCCGTTCGTTCTTGGCAGCGCCGGAGAACCTCGATTTGCAACGCCTTTACGAATCGGTGGTCGATGAGTTCCAACTCAAAATCCTCTCGAAGCGCAAGGACTACCAAACCTTCGATGAAGTACTGGAATACTTGACCGAACTGTTGTTTAGCCGCGATCCCGTCTTGCGCCAGCATGCACATAAGCGACTGACTCGCGCCGTGCTGTTCTACATGTACTGGAATTGCGACATTGGAAATACGCCCGATGCTGAGACCAACTAAGCACTCCCACCCTGATCGCACGGTTATCAACGTAGCCCTGCTGCTTCTGACTCGCATTAAGACGCGCAGGCTCGATGAATACGACCACCTGCGCAGCTTCGCAAAGAAAGCTGTTGTTGGTGGCGACGTTCTTTTCCTTCCTGCTCTAAATTTTCTCTTTGTGCTGGGACTGATCGAATATCGCCCAAAAACCGACGCGTTGGAATACGTGGGTCCCAATGAAGCTGTCTAAATTTTACTCAAATAGCCCTGAACTCTTCGCTGCGGTGGATTTCGCCTCGGGCTTGAATGTCGTTATGGCGGAAATTCGTTTGCCTGAAAACCGGAAACGCGACACCCACAATCTTGGGAAAAGCACGCTCGGGCGCATGCTTGATTTCGGTTTTCTTGCCGGACGTGATGCCAAGTTTTTCCTGTTTAAGCACCTCAATCTATTTAAAGACTTTGTCTTTTTCCTTGAAATCGAATTGGCGGATTCTTCCTACCTTACTGTACGTCGCAGCGTCGAGGATGCGAGCAAGGTCAGCTTCAAAAAACATGAGGCCGGCCATCAGGATTTCACTGCGCTGCCGACATCCGAATGGGATCACGTCGAGATGCCATTTGATCGTGCCCGCGATATGCTGGACGGACTGCTTGACTGGCGAGCACTCAAACCATGGTCCTATCGCAAGGGACTCGGATACCTGCTCAGGTCACAAGATGACTTTCGTGACATATTTCATCTGCGCAAGTTCGCATCTGCACATTCCGACTGGAAGCCCTTTCTCGCTCACATCCTCGGCTTCAACTCCGGCATAATCACGTTGCACTACGAAAAAGAAGACGAACTGACGAAGAGGCAGGCAACGGCTCAAACGATCAAGAACGAACTAGGCGGCTCGATTGAGGACATCAGTAAGATCGAGGGCCTCTTGTTACTCAAGCAGCAAGAGGCAGCCAAAAAGCAAAAGCTACTCGATGCCTTCGATTTTCGTGCGCAAGACAAAAATCGAAACAAACAACTGGTCGATGAAATTGACGAGCGCATCGCCAGTCTCAATTCAGATCGTTATTCTCTAAATAGAAGCAAAAAGAAGATTCTCTCGTCGCTTGAAGGCGACCAGATTCTTTTTAATCCAGAGGAAGCTCAACGGCTGTTCAACGAGGCTGGCGTGCTGTTTAAAGACCAAATCAAAAAGGACTTCGAGCAACTGATCGCTTTTAACCGTGCGATTACCGAAGAGCGCCGCAGTTACCTGCAGGAGGAACTTACGGAAATCGAGTTTGAATTGAAACTCGTAAATTCCGAACTGAATTCCTTGGGCAAACAACGCTCGGATACTCTGGCGTTCTTGAGCGGCACCGATGTGTTCGCCAAATACAAACAGGTCTCCGACGATATGGTGACGTTGCGCGCCGACATCACATCGCTGGAGCGGCAGCGCGAATTTCTTCATCGATTGCAAGAGTTGCGCACCGAAATCCGCTCGCTGACGGAAGAACGCGGAGATTTGCAGACGCAGATCGAAGCCGACGTAGAGCAGCAGAATACCGACAAGACGAGCCTGTTTTCAACGATTCGACTCCATTTCAGTGAAATCGTTGAAGAGGTGATCGACCGCAAGGCTTTGCTGAGTGTATCGCCCAATCAGTTGGGGCATCTCGAATTCAAGGCTGAAATCCTCGACGAATCCGGCAATGCTACTAGCGCCGACCTAGGCCACACGTACCGAAAGCTCCTTTGCATCGCCTTTGACATGGCGGTGTTGCGCGCACGTCTTGACGACAAGTTTCCGCGCTTTGTCTATCACGACGGGGTATTTGAATCTCTCGACGACCGTAAGAAGAAAAACCTGCTCTCGGTTCTCAAAGGCTACTCCACACTCGGCCTTCAACCTATCATTAGCTTGATTGACTCAGATTTGCCCACCAAGGATGAGGACAATCAACAGGTCTTCGATGAGAGCGAAGTCGTGCTCACCCTCCATGACGAGAATGATCAAGGGCGTCTTTTCAAGATGCCGCCCTGGTGACGGTGGCGGGAGAGAGGAAATAGACTGCCACTCAATGCTCCACAAACGCTATCCGGCATTGTCAATTGATCGTTTGAAGACCGCCATGCGGGAAGCGGAGTCAGCATCATCCTGTCGAGAGTCGAAGTGACAAAACGTTTTCAAGAAAATATAAATTTGAAAAAACTTGCGCGCCGAGTATCGTTTGATACTCAGCAGAGTCGCAAGCGGACGGCTCCGCAATGAAAAGAAACCCCAATGACCGGCATGAACCATCACGAAAGGAAAAATGCCAAAAGATTGACCAGGCTATTGCTGCCATCGAAGCCGGGTCGATTGCGATCATTGCGGACAGACACAACCAACTCGCAATGGAATTTCTGGAAGCTGAAACCATGGACGATGTCCTCGACTGGGTTGCGGTCTTCTTGCAAGAGATCAAGAATCTCGACCCGGCGTGCTGTTTTGTCGGGCGTTTCGCCCAACGATGCAATCATCCCGGATTCGGCGACCTCTTTTTATTCCCTTACCACTGGGATTCACCCAGCCTTGAAAAACGCGTTTATCTGAAATTTGGAATTCAAACCGTCACCCAACCTGACGGCAAAAAACACACCTACTGCCACCTCGATTGCCATGAAGACCAAGCGTAAGCTGCCAATTCCACCCCGTAGAAAAAACCGGGGCAAATGGAGCGTGCCGGTGATTTGCCCCGGTTGCTCCCGAGAAGGAACGATCAAAGAACAATGGATGCCCACCGTCCAATTGATTCGCGATGAAGAGATCAAGTGCGATGTCAAAAAGTGGACATGCAGCGAGTGCGGCGCTGCTTTCATGTCGCCCACTCAAGCGACGGAAGCCGTGAAGCAGGCTGTTGCGATTTGCCAGAAGAAGCATGGGCTTTTGACTGCCGATCAGATTCGTGAAGGCCGCAGAAAAAAAGGGCTGAGTGTGGGTGATCTTGCAGTGGTGGCCAAGCTGGGTGTGGCCACCATCAAACGGCTCGAAGCAGGAACCACCATCCAGCGACTTAGCACAAACACGCTCCTTTTGACCGTCCTGGCCGAGGAAAATGACGATTTACCAGATTACCATACATCTATCGAATCCGAATTGATCTCAGGCGACGACTCTGCCGTGCCCTCACAATGGAAGGACGAAGCATCATGGAATACTCCTGATCCATGGGGCAACCAACAGGTGGCCATTGATTCCATGTTGAGTGCCATTGACTCAAAGGACCTCGCACTTGCTGCTTAAATGATCAACCCCATCCAAACACGCCGACACTGGATCAGTCAGGTCGTATTCCAACCACAGGACAAATCCGTGGAACAATCGACTTACAACACGCAGATCTCATTGAAACATCAGAAAGTGGATGGGTGCTGGCAGGTTGCGTTGAAAGTTGTCTTTTGTGGAAAGAACTCCGAGCCTGCTTTATACCATGGACACATCGAGTTCGAAGGGATTTTCGAGGTGCATCCCGAGGTTCCCGAAGACAAGACAGAGGAGTTGGTCCGCATGAATGGCGGTGCAGTGCTTTACGGTGCGATCCGGGAACTCGTGATGAATCTGTCCGCACGCTCCAAACACGGCCCATTTGAGTTGCCCACGATTGATGCGCGGATGTTTCTCACAGCTTCGCAAAATACGACTGAGTCGGCCCCCGTGCAGAAAAAGCAGAAGGCATGAACTTCCGCATCGCCGATACTTTCACCGACAGCCTCGCCCGGCTGACCGGAGACGAGCAAAAGGCGGCAAAAACCACGGCTTTTGATCTTCAGATGAATCCCACGAGCACCGGGATGAGTTTCCACAAGCTCGATAGGGCAAAGGACAAAAATTTCTGGTCGGTGAGGGTCAACGCGGACATTCGCCTCATCGTCCATCGCTCAGAAGACAGCATGCTGCTTTGCTATGTCGATCATCACGACAAAGCCTATGACTGGGCGGAACGGCGGAAACTGGAAACGCATCCTAAAACCGGAGCCGCGCAGTTGGTGGAGATTCGCGAAACGGTTCGAGATGTCGTCATCCCTGTTTACAAGCAGGAGGAACTTCCCTTGCCTGCAAAGACCATCCTTTTTCGCGACAAATCGGATGATGAACTTCTCGGCTACGGCGTCCCGCAAGAATGGCTTCGTGATGTGAAGCTGGTCGATGAAGACAGTCTTTTGGTGCTCGCGGAACGTCTCCCCATTGAGGCTGCCGAGGCCCTGCTCGAATTGGCCACTGGAGGGAAGCCTCGTCCTGCGCGGCCAGTCGAACCCGTCACAAATCCCTTTGATCATCCGGACGCTCAAAGGCGCTTCCGTGTCATGTCGAATATTGAGGAACTGGAGCGGGCATTGGAATTTCCTTGGGAGAAATGGAGCATTTTCCTGCATCCCGAACAGCGGGAATTAGTCGAGCGCGAATACAACGGACCCGCGAAGGTCTCAGGATCTGCGGGCACCGGCAAAACCATCGTGGCCCTGCATCGGGCGGTGCATCTGGCCCGCAAACACCCCGATGCACGAGTCTTGCTGGCAACCTTCTCGGAACCTCTGGCCAAATCACTGGAGGAGAAGCTGAGGCGATTGATTGGCAGTGAGCCGCGCCTGGGTGAACGCATCGATGTCCATTCGCTCGACCTATTGGCCGGAAGGCTTCTCAAAGTTCATCACCGCGATCTGCGTTTGGTCGGGGACACCGAAGTGCGCACATTGCTTGCGAAAGCTCAACAGGAAGTCGGGCCGCATTCGTTCACCGACTTTTTCCTCGCGAGCGAATGGGATCAGGTGGTCGATGCATGGCACATCCAGTCGTGGGAAGCCTATCGGGATGTGGCACGTTTGGGCAGAAGGACTCGCTTGTCTGAAGGTCACAGGACAATGCTGTGGAGTATTTTTGAACGGGTGCTTACGGCTCTCAATGCGGATGGGCTGACAACCCTTTCGGGAGCCTATCACCGCCTCGCCACGATCTTCTCCGAAAATGCAAACCGGCCATTCGATTATGCAATCATTGATGAAGCGCAGGATCTGAGCGTGGCCCAACTCCGGTTTCTTGCTTCGCTTGGAGCTGCCCGACCGGACTCGCTATTTTTTGCAGGCGACCTTGGCCAGCGGATCTTTCAACAACCATTCTCGTGGAAATCCCTCGGGGTCGATATTCGGGGGAGGTCGCGCCAGTTACGAATCAACTATCGCACATCCCACCAAATCCGTCAGAAGGCAGATCGCCTGCTGGGACCGGAACTTGCCGACCCGGATGGCAACCAAGAAAATCGAAGTGACACGATCTCCGTCTTCAATGGGCCGCCACCAGAGATCATCGTGTATCCCACGGAAGATCACGAAGCCTCTGGCGTTGGGGCCTGGATTTCAGCTCGTATTGCCGAAGGAATTTTACCGAACGAAATGGCAATCTTCGTTCGCTCCCATCACCAAATCGAGCGTGCACAGTTAGCGTCCAAACAATCTGGAACCGCGTTTACCGTCTTGGATGAAACCTTACGGACCCAATCCGGCCACATCTCAATTGCCACCATGCACCTGGCCAAAGGACTTGAATTCCGAGCTGTCGTGGTGATGGCCTGCGATGACGAAATCGTTCCATTTCAACAGCGTATCGAAGCCATCGGCGATGAATCCGACCTCCAAGATGTTTACAATACCGAACGTCAACTCCTCTACGTGGCCTGCACACGAGCCAGAGACAGACTCCTGATCACAGCAGTAAGCCCTGCGTCTGAGTTTCTCGATGATATGT
>JBGTLQ010000221.1:0-56700 GCA_041744075.1 Terrimicrobiaceae bacterium | reverse complement strand
TCCGGAGCCGCCTACCAACCAGCAACCTTTGGCCGGTTTACACTGTTTCCCGCTGAGTCATGGTTCGCGGGTGCTGTTCGAGCCCTTGCCGGAAGAGGGCACTCTCGTTTTGGCATCGGGTTTTGACAAGCGCGTGCCCTGCCGTTTGCGTTTGCGCACTCCGGATGGCGGCTGGGAACACGAACTCAATGTCGGGTTTTGCAGCATCGCCCAACGATTCCACATCGCGATCCCTGCCGGCGTCGGGGAACTGGGGGTTACGGCTCTGGAAGGGGATGCCTCGTTTTGGGTTTTGGCGGATGAAAAGGAACTGCCAATCAGTATCCCAAGAATCTGGCTGGTCTCGGAAAATGTGGACCGACTCTCGCGTTTTTTTGATCGTCTCGAGCATGACTGCATTGCGGAATTTGGCTGGATGGGTGGCTGCGTTCTGGAGGCTTACGATGCGCTGGCGCTCGCCGACAAGGCCTCCCGCTGGCAGGAAGCCCGCGCGCGCTGGCTCTCACGGTTTATGGATGCCGAACATCTTCGCTATCAGGATCCTCTCGGCAGGCCGCAGATTGACACATTCAACACCATTGAGGCGACGCTGCCTTTGGCGACGATTATTCGGAATCACCCGGAGCATCCGATTATCGACACGGCCATGGAATACCTGATTTCTCGTCCGGAATCGCATATCACTTGTGAGGGCTGTTACACCGTGGCTTATCCGATGATGCAACTCGCAGTCTCGCGTGGACGAGAAGATTTTGAGCGCCTGGCCCTTGAGGAATTGATGTTGAGGAAGGAGAACCTTTTTTACGAGGGCGACATTTATCTTCGCCACCACGGCACGCACCGCACTTATCAAAGTTGGACGCGCGGTGTTGCTTGGTATTTGCTGGGTTTTGCCGAGTGTTTGTCCCTGTCGGATCAGTCCGGTCCCTGGGCCGGCATCGCCGAACATTTGGCCGAGAGAGCCAACTGGGCGATTCAACATCAACGGGAGGACGGACTTTGGGATAATTTCTTTAAGGATCCAGGCTTGCCCCCCGACACATCGGGTTCCTCGGGAATTGCCGCAGCGCTGCTTAAGCTTAATCAACTCGGCGTGGTGGGCGATGAAGCGGTCACGTCGGCAAAAAAATGCTGGGCGGCCCTGCCCGGACATCTATTTGTGGACGGCTGGTTGGGAAATACTTCACCGAGCAACAAGCGCGGAGAGGAAGTCCAGCGCGGCCCGCGTCGTGCCAGTGAAACCTTCGGAATGGGCCTGATGGGCCGACTCGCCGGAGCGGTGGCGCTTGCAAAAAACTGACACCCAAAATCCCCCCAAATCAAAGGGGTCAGTCCCGGCTATTGACGAACTTGGCGTATCAGAATGGGTAATGCCTTTATTGAAGAATACAAACGATAGCCGGTCGAATCGGAAGAAAGAGACTCGCTTACGGAAGAGAAGTTGAATCCAAAATCGAGCGAAACGAGCGATACGAATGCAGAACCGATCTAACAACGTGGCGGCGTCGAGCGATCAACGTCGTGCATCACTCGCCGAAGGAGCCTAAGCGACTGAAGGTTGAGTGCATGCGCCTTGTTCGGCATTAGTCAGTATGCTTTGTATTACAATCCACGTCATTTCGGATCGAACCTCGAAAACTGAATTGTTGATTGTTCTAGATTTGCTTCCCAGACAGAGAATACATCTCCGGTTTTCGTGTCGGACGAAAGGCAAGGATAGTTACCTTGTCCGATAGCAGTCGGCGGTTTCCGATCAGTCATGAGATAGATCGTGTCCTTGGAACTCCATGCGATTATCGGAACTCCATTGGATATAGTGACCACAGGTTGTGCGCCGTTGGCCAGTTTGGTTTCGTCCTGGTCAGAAGACGCGTAGTATAAAGAACCGTTTCTTCGCCAAACCGTCAGGAGGCTGCCATCATTATACAAAGCCAGCGAGCCACCATCCATCGGACAGGCGTTCAATTTCCAAGTGCCTGCACCAAGTTTCACAGCCTTTGAGAAACTTGCTCCGCGATCGCGGCTCTTAGCGAAAAACATGTCACGCGAACCTTCGATGCTGTTTCTCCACATGACCGTCAAATCGCCGTTCACAGAAACCGCCAAGGAAGGGTGGCAACACTCGCAAACGCTCCCATTCGGAGATTGGTAAATCAGCCGGTTATTGTCCCAGCGTATTCCGTCAGCACTAGATGCGCCCCAGATTTCTGTTTGACCATTGCGACCGTCCAACCAAGTTACGAAGAAACCCGCCCCCGGAATAGCGGCAACATTCTGCAGTCCCTCGCGTGCTGCTTTAGCTTTGTCGTTAACTTTATTTGCTTTCGACCACGATTCACCGTCGTCAGTTGATACAAAACTTAGCAGGTCGGCAGCTGGGGCCGTCACCAGAATAACATTATTGTTGACGGCTATCCTCGGGCCCCGCCGCATCCCTAGCATAAGATTTGATATTTTTGCTACGACTATAGGTGAGGTAAATTCTCTTCCACCATCTCTGCTTTTTAAGTAGAATATTTCGTCTCCAATCCCGTAAACGACGTGAACATATCCTCGTTCATCGCATATAATTTGGGGTTGGCGCCCACGCTCCGTTCCTTTAATATCAGAAGCGGCCACTTTCGTTAGGACTCCAATTGCCAGTAGTAGTATTAGTATTGTTGTGATTTTCATATTTATCTGCCGAACGTCAAAGTGATGGCACACCCACTAGCGAGGGCCAACGTTGATCGTGGGGTTGAGGTTGAAATCAGGTGTGAGCATCGAAAACAGAGGGGCTAGTGGGTGTTGCCATGCACGTCTTGTTCGGCTTCTTCATTTCCAGGGTCTGTCGAGTGCGAGTGCAGCCTCCGTCTCAAACCACTCCGGGATATCAGCCTCATCCAACTTCTTGCACCGCCAAGCTCTGTGCTCTGGTTCTGTGGCTTCGATGACCATGATGTCGTCATCGAACAAAATCTGACGTGTCCAGCCTATAGCTTCCTTCTTAGGGCGAAGTCTATATGCACCATCTTCGTCGAACGAACCCCATAGCCGCATCGGGATCCACCGCCGTCTCGCGTCTGGGCGCTCATCCTCGGCGAAAGATACAAATCGGAAATCATCCAGAATCCGAAAAATGCTGGTCTTGGAAGTATCCGAGGCGAGTTCAGCATGCCACGTCCCGATGATCGACTGGTGGGTGAAGCTCATTTGTTGCCGAACAGTGTTATTGAACAACACGCTGTATTTTACCTACAAATGCAGCGTGTTGTATAACTCCTACAAATGCGGCACCGAAGGGCAGACTTCGTCCATGGCGTTTCATGGGGCTTATTTAGCTCCATGGGAACCCCTGTTCAAGAAAATTCAGGATGCAGTGTGTTCAGGCAAGATCCAGAGGACTTGGGCCTCCTGCACCTGGGCGCTTCATTACATGCAGATAAATCATTGTGGTAGAGATGTCTGTGTGTCCAAGTAGGTCTTGGACAGTACGGATGTCGATGCCACTCTCTAGCAGATGCGTCGCGAACACCCGCGCGATAGCGAAGCTCTGGGAGGGTAAGTAACTGGTGTAGCCGGGAGGCCACCGAAGCGAAGCGGAGTGATCGAATGACGGAGAGTATGGCAGGTGGCAGGTTTTGAGATGCCTGTCTTACGAACGGCCTCTTTAAACTGGCGCTGCATGGAGACTTCATGAACATGGTATCTCGCGATTCGTCCGGTTCTTGGGTGTGGGCAAAGGGTGGCCGAGGGAAAAAGGAACTGCCATGGCCATTCGCGGGAGGCGTTGGGGTATTTTCTCATGAGGGCTTCGGGCATATGCGCGTCGCCACATCCACCCGCAAGGTCATCGGCATGCTTTTCTTTTTGTTTGGCAAGATGGGCCTTAAGACGTGCTTCGAGGGCGCGAGGGAGAGTGACGACACGGTGCTTTTTGCCTTTTCCGTCATGGACCGTGATTGTTCCTTGGCCAAAATCAATGTCTTTGACGCGCAAGCGCAGGGTCTCCATAAGTCGGAGGCCTGAGCCATACATGAGTTCGGTGGTTGTCCTCCAGAGGTTTGGCCTGATCGGCGAGGCCACGCCAATCGAAGGATGCCGCCCAGGAAATTTGCAGGAGATCACGGGCGAGCCATGCCACCGCCCGGACGGCCTGTTGAAACTGCCATGCGGGGAGATTGGGGCGGCGTCCGAGGGAATGAAAAAACTCCAGTGTGCCCGAGGGCATTTCAGGGTTCGCCGTGGTGAACCACATTTTCGCCCAACGCAAAAAGTAAGGTTTTGCCTTGGTTGGAACGTTTGGCTGATCCAGCAGTGTCTCGTATGAGGAGAGGGTATCCGGGGATGGATCTTGCGAGCTGATTTGTGGTTGAGGGTGGTGAATCGTCAACATACCGTTCATATGAACGGCATATATGGGTTTTGATCAAGATATTTTTTGACAGGATTTCTGGATTTGCAGGATTCACAGGATGTCCGACAAATTCAGCCCTCCTATCCTACCAGCGGTTCTGTGTTATCCATCCGTGGCCCCGCAGGCGCGGGGCCAGCGTTAGAGGGCTTGAAAAGTGGCTGGCCGTCTCGCTCCGCTCGGCTGTGATTAGGTGTCTTGTTGGTTTGACCCTTTGCACGGGAACAAGGATTGGTCGGAAGAGGTTTACTATGAAGAGAAGCGGGCCAGCGCCATTTTTCCCTATTCGTGCTCTTCGAGTTATTCGTAGTTGAGTTTTTCCGGGTTTGGAATGGGGATTTTTGGAGATGCATGCGCGCATGGGCGTCAGCTTAAGGAAAATCTTGAGCGCCGAAGGCGAGAAAATCCCATAGCCCGGCTCGAAGGGCCGGGTCTCCGAGATGGATGAATGCGTCCTGAAAGGATGCGATAACCCAAATCGCGTCCCTTCAGGACGCCAACCAGGATAATCACGAGACCCGGCCCTTCGAGCCGGGCTGTGGAATTACGGCCCCTTGGGCCAAAAAACCTTAAGTTGACGCGCAGGCGAGGGCCCAGCGGCCCCAGGTTTGGAGTTTTGTTTTGCTTTGAAATCATCCTGTCCATCCTGAAAATCCTGTTAATCCTGTCAAAAATTTTCGATCATCTGTTCTGATTCATTCTGAAAGCAAATGGCGGCGGAGCCGCATGAAGTTTGTCATCGTGCTCGGAGATCACGATCCACCTGTCCTCAATCCGCTGACGCTCTGTTTAAGGTCTTCTTCCCATCAAAGAAATTCGTTCCGAATTCCTCTACGAAGATTCTCAAACGCTATTCGTCGTCAAGATCATCGGCGTCTCCTTTTTTGTAGGTTAGGCCGCGGAGCTTTCCTTGGATGAACTCGTCGATTTCTCCATCCATCACGCCTTGGATGTCGCTGGTTTGCACGCCAGTCCGCAGGTCCTTGACCATTTGGTAGGGTTGGAAAACGTAGGAACGGATTTGGTTTCCCCAAGCGATGTCTCCTTTTTCGCCGTATTGGCGGTCTGCTTCGGCGCGTTTTTTGTCAGCTTCTAATTGATAGAGTTTCGCCTTGAGCATGTTCATCGCGAGTTCACGATTTCGACCCTGACTCCGTTCTGCCTGACAGGCCACGACGATACCGGTGGGCATGTGGGTAATTCGGACGGCTGTCTCCACTTTGTTGACATTTTGGCCGCCTTTGCCGCCTGCGCGGAAGCGGTCGGTTTTGAGGTCGACCTCGTTGATCTCGATGGGCACGTCCTCGACTTCGGGGACAACATCCACGCTGGCGAACGAGGTATGACGGCGTTTGTTGGAATCAAAGGGAGAAATGCGAACCAACCGGTGAACGCCCTGTTCGTTGCGAAGATATCCGTAGGGATATTCGCCGCTGACACGAAGGGTTATGGATTTGATACCAGCTTGGTCACCCTCTTGGGCATCGAGGATATCAGCCTTGTAGCCGCCGCGTTCCATCCACCGATTGTACATACGAAGCATCATATCCGCCCAATCGCAGGATTCGGTTCCGCCCGCTCCGGCATGAATCGTCAAAAACGCGGGGTTGTTGTCAAAAGGTCCATCCAAGAATTGTTGGATCTCAAATTTGTCGAGGTCCCGAAGAATCGAATCGTGCTCAGCGATAACGTCCTTGGCCGCCTCAGGGTTGCCATCTTCCTTTGCCAACTCGATGAGCAGGGAAAGGTCTTCCCCGCGTTGGGTCAGAGATTTGTACGGGCCAATTTTATTTCGGATTTGCGAGACGCGCTCGACGTCACGATTGGAGGATTCTTTGGAGTCCCAAAATCCCGGGAGGGACATCCGGGATTCGAGTTCGGCGAGTTCGGTTTCGAGTTTCGGCAGGTCAAAGATACCTCCCCATCGCCGCGAGACGCGCGGTGATAGCGGAGGGATCCAAATGATCAAGTTGAATGGACATCGTTGTGTTTTACACGAGTTCTCGATTCGCGCAAAGGGGGGATTATTTCTTTTTCAGCCGGATGGATGCCGAGCGGGCATGGGCGTCAAGCCCCTCAATGGCTCCAAAAGTTTCCAAGTGTGGAAGGGACGCACGGAGCGAGGGTTCATCAAACATCAAAATGCTTGTACGGCGCTGAAACTGGTCGGCGGTGAGGCCGGCAAAGGACTTTCCAGCTCCCCCCGTGGGAAGTTCATGGCTCGGGCCAGCAAGGAAATCGCCGGCCACCACAGGCGAAATTCCGCCAAGGAAAATGGCTCCTGAGGTGGTGAGGCCCAACGAAATTTCGCCGGGGCGAGACGTGGCGATGGAGACATGTTCGGAGGCAAAAGCATTGGCGAGTTGGACCGCTTCGTCCATGTCCGCTACTTCCACCAGCCGGGTGTTTTCCAAAGCGAGTTGGAGTTCCTTCGGACGTTGGGATTGTTTGACCTGCCGGGCTATCGATTTCTCGACGGCGGTGAGGAGCTTGGGGGAATCGGTGAGAAGCACCCCGATACTGCCATGGCCGTGTTCGCACTGGGCGAGCAAATCCGCAGCAACCCACTCTGGATTGGCAGCCGCATCGGCAATGACGAGGACCTCACTGGGACCGGGAAGCAGGTCAATGGCAACGCGTCCAAAAACCTGCCGCTTGGCTTCCACCACATAGGCATTGCCGGGACCAAAAATTTTGCGAACCGGGCGAATCGATTCGGTGCCGAACGCCAATGCCGCGATCCCTTGTGCTCCACCTGCCCGATAAACTTCGGTCGCCCCGCACTCAGAAAGTGCGGTGAGCAAGGCAGGGTGAATGACACCTTCCGGCCCCGGTGGTGTGACAGCAACCACTTCCCGGACGCCAGCTGCCA
The DNA here is from genome assembly GCA_041744075.1 of Terrimicrobiaceae bacterium. Classification (GTDB taxonomy): domain Bacteria; phylum Verrucomicrobiota; class Verrucomicrobiia; order Chthoniobacterales; family Terrimicrobiaceae; genus JAJTZA01. The sequence continues at coordinate 49,435 of JBGTLQ010000221.1, read as the reverse complement.
ACGCCAGGGTGCAGGTCATGACCGCCGTGGAGACCAAGGGGGCTGTGCCTCCAGGAATGTAGATTCCGACCCGGTCGAAGGCATCAAAACGCTCCCCCACGATGGCCCCTTGGGCATTTTTGTGGAACCAACTTTTGCGAAGGCTTTTCTTGGCAAACGCCAACACATTTTTTTTGGCGGCAAGGATCGCGGAAAGGACCGGCTTCTCCAGTGACTGACGGGCCGAAGCGATTTCGGCGGGTGTGACGTAAAGCTGTTCTCTGGTCAGATCCGGACCTCCAAATTTTTTGGTGAGGCGAAGGAGCGCCCTGTCTCCATTTTTGGAGATATCTTTTAGGATGGCTGCGACCGTTTTTTCCACTTGGGGGTTGGTGGCAGAATTCCTATTTAAATCCGCAAGAAGGGATTGGGTTTTGTTTTTGCGACGTATAATTTTCATGAAAGAATCAGAAGAGGAGATCCTCTTAAGTGATGCGCTCTGCGGACAGCTGAGTAAAGCCAAGGAACGATCAACGATCCTCAATCGGAACAAATTTTTTCCCAACATCCGGCCCCACGTATTCACTGAGCGGACGATAGAGGCGATTGTCGGCGAGTTGCTCGAGAATGTGAGCCGTCCATCCACTGGTGCGGGCAATGGCAAAAATGGGTGTGAACATGTCCGTGGGGATGCCCAAAGAATAATACACGGTGGCCGAATAGAAATCGACGTTGGCATTGAGTCCCTTGCGCTCTTTCATAATGGCAGCAATCTTTTCGCTCATCCGAATCCATTTGGGCTCCCCAAGTTTTTCTGAAAGCTCCACGGCCATTGCTCGGAGGTGGGGAGCACGGGGATCAAGCACCTTGTAAACGCGATGCCCGATACCCATAATTTTTTTCTTTTGGGCCAGTTGTTCTGTGACCCAAGCCTCCACGTTTTCCTCGTCCCCAATTTCTTGAAGCATGTGAATGACCCCCTCGTTGGCTCCGCCGTGAAGCGGCCCCTTGAGAGCCCCGATGGCAGCGGTCACCGCAGAATAAATATCTGTCAAAGTGGCAACAACCACTCGGGCCGTGAACGTGCTGGCGTTCATGCCATGGTCCGCATGAAGAACAAAGGCAACGTCCAAGGTGCGTTCGGCTTCTGCACTTGGGGGCTCGCCCGTGAGGAGATACAAAAAATGGGCGGCTTCGCCGAGGTCTTTGCGGACCGGAGGAAAATCGAGGCCTTGGCGGGCCCGATGAAAGTAGGCCGCAATCACCCCAATTTTGGCCGTGATGCTGATTGCGCGCCGTTGATTAGCGCTCTCGGCCTCGCCCTCAATATCTGCTTCATCATCATACAGACCCAGCATGGAGATCGCGGTGCGAAGGACATCCATGGGATTGGCCTTGCGGGGCACGTTTTTTAGAAAATCCACAATATCCTCTGGCAGGTCGCGTTCCTGTCTGAGTCGGCGATGGAGTTCTTTAAGTTGGGATTGACTGGGAAGGTGACCATGCCAGAGCATGTAAACGACCTCCTCGTAGCTGGCCTTGCCGGCGAGTTCGTTGATATCGTAACCGCCATAAATGAGAATTCCTTCCTGACCAAGAACGTCGCTGAGGCGGGTTGAGTTCGCGACAATTCCTTCCAGTCCTTTTGCAGTGATTGACATAATTTTGTTCGTGCTGTGGTTGAGTCTTAATTCAGAAGACCATAGGAAGCCCACTTCGTCCAATCGGTTTTGGCATTGAGGGATTGTAGGACACCATGGGAATCTATAACCCACACCGTCGGCAGCGCATTAATTCCCAGGCGGCGGGCGGTGGGGCTTTGCCATCCTCCCGGCTCAAACCCGACCTTCCAACTGGGGGGAAACAATTTCGAGCGTTCCTCAGCCTCGCGACGGGACGTGTCCAAATTGATGGTCACCACCTTCGGCGCAGAATTTCCAAACTTTTCCCATTGCGACCGAAAGTCGCGCAACCAGAGCAGGCTTTGGGGAGCTTCAGATGACCAAAAAACCAAAACCACCACCGCACCTCGCTCTGTAACCAAATCAATGGCATCTCCAGAAAGAGCCGGCATCTTCAACTCGAAGAATTTGCCCAAAAGATCCAGCCGTAGGAGATCATCCGCGATCCTTCGTTGAAGGGAATCTTCGGTTGTCATTTTTTTTGCTTCCTCAAGCAGCGTTCTCTTCAGAGTCGGTTCGTTGTCACAAACCGTGGCGGCCTCAACAAAAAGCCGAGCAGCCCGCAGATCGGCGGGATAGGCCGCTGCAAACTGGCGGGAGGCTGCGACAATCGTCTTCACGCCTTGTGCTGTGGAGGGCGTAGATGCTTGCATCACGATAGAAGCCTTTCTAAATCCTGCATCGGCACGCACTTGAGGCTCAGCCAGGGGATTGGATTCCACACTGGCCAGAATTTTGAGAGCCTCCTGAATTTGGCGCACGTTGTCATCCATGTTTCCCTCGGTGGCAAGAACACCGGCCAAACGCACCTGGGCCGAGGGGGCTTTTGCGTCCTTGGGATAGGTTTTCAGAAAAGACTCCAAGGTTTTTCGCTGGAGAAGCAGGTGGTTTCTGGCGAGAAGGACCGCCTCATCTTTTGAGGAGGGTTTGCGTTTTGGGCCTGAGTCCAGAGCAAGAATAGCGGCCCAGTCAGAAGCAGCATTTGCGAAGAGTGGGACGTTGCCAAAAAGCAACATCATCACCGCTACCCACACCCGATGATTCATTGGTCCACGGGATTGATCACCGCATAGATGAGACGGTGATCGCTGGCATCGTTCCAGATGGGAAGGTCATTGATCCCGGATTTTGAGAGATCGACTTCCTTGACCATGGCGGGGCTGACCATGATGTAATCAATGCGCGAGTAGGTGTCCGCAGTTTTCCAAAAATAGGTCCACCTTTCCTTGCGGCTATCAGTCAACCAAAGGTCCATCAGGTAATTGGGAGTTCCCTTGGTGCCGATTAATTCCCGGACAGGGTATTCATTCTTTGTGTCATTCAGATCCCCAAAAAGCAGGAGATTTGTGTCAGGAGCTTTTTCTAGGATCTGGTTGATGTGTTGACGTAGATGCCATGCCTCTTTGGCCCGGAATTGGGCTTGGTCAAATTCCGGCACCTCCCGCCGCGATTTGAGGTGGGCTCCCACCAGCCGAAGTTTGTAGTCGGGATTAACCTGAAGGGTGACATCCAGAATGCCACGGTTGATTCGTTGCAACTTCCCATCCAATTCAAAAGGCACATCATCCCGTGAGTCCCTAGAAATAATGGGAAATTTGCTCAGAAGGCTGAGGTGACGGTGTTCATCGGCACCTTTCACCCACTCGGCATGCGGATAATCCAGACCTGCAGTTTTGAGCCGCTTTTGAAGATCAGCAAGCATCGACTGATCGCCGATTTCGACCAATCCCAGCACGTCGGGATTGGCGGATTTGATGGTCTCAATCACCGCATTGATCTCACTCTCTGGCTTGGGGGCACCCAGCACGGTCTCACCATCCACCCGTCGATCCATAGTGAGATAGTTCAAGACGTTGTAGCAGGCCACAACGATTGGTTGCGGTTCTGACGCGCAAACGGCTCCCGCAGCAAAACAGATAAGGAATGCAGTAAGATGCCTGAGCATTCCCAAATCAGCCGAGATCAGGAAACTTTGTGTTCCTGCTTGTCAGGTGCGGGCTTCACTTCGACTTCCGCAGCCGACTTGTGAATTTCGGATTCAAACTCGTCGCGGGCCTTCTTGAATTCATTCAGGCTCTGACCCAGCCCGCGTGCCAGTTCAGGGAGTTTTTTTGCTCCAAAAAGGAGCAGAACGAGGACAAGAATAAAAAGTGATTCCGGCCAGCCCGGCATGCTAAGAGCGAGAGGAAGGTTCATAATAGAAAAGGTTACCCCAGATGATTCGGAAGACAACCTATTCTTTGGGCTTTTCTCCCCGGCCAAAAGCGCTTTGCTCAGGGGATGATCACTCGCCAACTTGGTTCACATGGCCCGAATGTCTCTGCTGTGGGGCTTGGAACAATGTCCTGGCCCGGTTGCCGATATGGGGAGCTTTCTATCGATCCTGTGAATCCGCAATCTGCGACACGGATGGTAGCGGCTGCTCTGGAGCATGGGATTTCCCTCATCGACACCGCTGAGGGCTATGGAAGGGGACTCGCAGAAACCCACCTTGGTCTGGCGATTCGGGAGCTGGGATGTGCCGAAAATTTGACGATTGTCACAAAGACCGGTCCACTGTTTGAGGGCGAACGGGCTGATGGGCGCACCTGCGACTTGAGCCGCGATCATTTGCTGGAACGGGTGGATGCGGCATTAGTCCGTCTAGGCGTTGAGAAAATCGACGTCCTGCTGGCCCATTGGCCTGATGCCAATACCCCCATTGAGGAAACCATGGCTGCCGTGGACAGCTTAAAATCCGCAGGAAAGATCCAACATTTTGGTGTCAGCAATTTTCCCAATGATCTGCTTGCGTCCGCTTTGAGCTGTGGCGATGTGATCTGCAATCAACTGCCGTGCAGTCTGGCGGACCGCTCGATTGATGACGGGCGTCGGCAATTCTGCTTGGAACGAGGTGTGGGCATCATGGCCTACTCGCCGATTGGCAAAGGAGTTCTAAGCGGAAAATACGATAACAACAAACTACCCCCGAACGATGATTACCGTCATCAACGTCCCCACTTTCGCGAAAATCTTGAACATAATCTCCTTCTGGCAGACCAGATTCGAGCCTTGGCCAAAGAATTGGAGATCGAGCCTGTGGCGGTTGCTCTCGGATGGACGCTGTTGCTGCCCGGGATCACGGTCGCGATCCCCGGTGCCAAATCTCCAGATCAAATCCTCGGTCACGCCAAAGCGATGGAACTCATCACCAACCCGGACGCAGCCGAAAAGATTCGGCGTTTAGGTTGATCTTACTACCTCGGAGAGGCAGGTTTTTTGGAGTAGAACTGAATCGCAGTGACAAGATCCACGGCGCGCTGAAGCATGGTGTCCTTTGGTGGGGCACTGGTTCGTCCGCGTTGGATGGCCTGGGCACTTTCGATTTCTGGGTTGGTGTTTGCGACCAGGGAAGCCTCATTCATACGACGCCGCTCGGTTTCAAAAACAAATTGGCTGACCCCTTTTTCGGTGCTTTCACGAAAAATTTGTTCCTGAATCTCGGCAGGCATCGAAATGGCAATGTCAGGCTTTAGCCCGCCCGGAAAAAGAGCACCCGCTTCGGGAAGCAGCACTTGGGAGACCGCCACCCGCAGCGTCACCCCTTTCCCCAACTCCAAAGACTCCAGTTCCACCGCCGCACCCGCCGTGTCAGCGCCAATGATCATGGCACCTGTGTTAACACGCAAGGTGGCGGCAAGCGCCTCAGCCGCTCCAGAAGTCCGGGAGTCCGTGAGAACCACCACCAAGCCTGTAAAAACCGGATCCTGGTTGGAGGTAAAAATGAGCTCCTGCTTGGCGCTGGGTTTTTGCAGGGTGAAAAGCAGCTTCCCTCGGGGAGCCAACCTTCGTGCAAACTCAGCTGCGGTTTCAAAGTCGCCAGCCCCCCTCACCCCGCGAAGATCAAGGATCAGGGCATCCACGGTTTTCTCTGCAAAACTCTTTAAGGACGCATCAAACTGGTCCAACGCCGTTTTATCCAAGGTTCCCGGCCTCACATAACCGATGTGAGCATCCAAGATCTCCGAGAGATAGGGAAAGGAGGCAGTCCCTTCCTCCTGAGTTCCGCTTTGCGAAACAAGGAGCCCTGGGTGAAGACGAACAAGAAGCCCCTCCAACGCTGCACGCCTGAGCCCGGGATCACCTGCCACAGCGCCATCAAGAAAAGATTTTTGAATAGTTTGAATCGCCTTTTCCACATCCTCATCACTCAAACTGTCCACAATCTCTCGACGAGATGGCGGTGGAACAGGCACGGGGGCCGGCGTGGCCAAGGGTGTGGCCTCAGGAGTTGGTGTGGGGTCGGGCGTCGGAGTGGATTCCTGAGCGCGGAGGGAGGAAACCCCTGACACCAAAAGCACCACAAGGAGGACAGACAGAAAGGATCTCATTCCTTAAATGACTGCTCCAGCTTCTGCAAAAGGGCAAGCGGTAAGAATCATGTCACTCGCCAAGAGGCGCAATTTAAAGTGGGCAAGATGGATCGGGCGCTCCGCCGCACGATGAGGAATTCTACGCGGCTTCGCCGCCACTTGCTCCCATCGCGCTCGGAGATCACGATCCACCACCAAGCGAACTCCTCAACCCTACCCACGTTTATCACCTGCTCCGATCACCCAAGCAAATCACTCACCATGGACCGTTCTTCAACGAGTTCCGCCACGGTGGCGTCAATTTTGGTTTGGGCAAAGGCGTGAATCGGCACCCCTTGGACAATCTCAACGGTTTTGCCATTCGAGCGTGTGGGGAAGGAGCTGATTATCCCTTTCTCCACTCCATAAGATCCGTCAGAAAGCAGAGCGACACTGTTCCAATCCCCCTCGGGTGTGGGAGTCACAATCGAACGAATGGTTTCCACAGCCGCGTGAGCTGCGCTTTTGGCGGAGGATAACCCTCGTGCTTTGATGATAGCTGCCCCGCGGTGCTGCACGGTTTTCAGGAAGTCGCCCTCCAACCACGATTGATCGGTGATCACATCGGTGACGGATTTTCCTGCAATCTTTGCGTTAAAAAAGTCAGGAAACATGGTGCTGGAGTGGTTGCCCCAAATGGCGAGGTTGGTGACCTCGCTCCAATGAGACCCGGCTTTCAGGGCGAGTTGGGTTTTTGCCCGGTTTTCGTCGAGACGCGTCATGGCAAACCAACGATCCGCAGGGACATCGGGCGCATTGCTTTTTGCGATGAGACAGTTTGTGTTGCAGGGATTGCCCACAACCAAGGTGCGGATATCCGAGGCGGCATTTTCCGAAATGGCCTTGCCTTGCGCCACAAAAATTTTGCCATTGATGCCAAGAAGGTCTTTCCGCTCCATGCCATCCTTGCGAGGCACACTGCCAACCAAAATCGCCCAGTTCACTCCGCCAAATCCGACAGCAAGGTCGTCGGTGAGTTTCACAGATCTCAACAGAGGAAAAGCGCAATCGTGCAGTTCCATCACCACGCCCTCCAGTGCCTTCATCCCAGGAGAAATCTCAATCAACTGAAGCTCCACAGGCTGGTCAGGACCAAAAATCGCGCCTGAGGCGATCCGGGGCAAAAGTGCGTATCCAATTTGTCCGGCCGCGCCGGTGACTGCGATTTTAATGGGAGATTTCATTACATTAGCGATTCTAATATTCCCGAAGAACATTGGCAATGGTTTTGATTGGAAATGTCTCCAAAGCCCCCCAATTCATGTCTTAATCCTCATTTTCGAAAAACTTCAATTCAATGGAAGACTCAAACGCGACAAGTGGGCAGGCAAGGCTTGTCCCGCCGAAGCCTTGGCGAAGGAGGAGACTGCCAGCCCTACCATCCAAAGGGGCGCTTCGCGCTTGCGCCAGCTTGTTTTGCCTTCTGGTAGGGCGAGGCAGTCCCTTGCCCGCCCACTTTTTGTTTTCCAGACGGAAGCTTCGAACACACAGACAATCAACCTCACCCACTTTTAATCAAACCCGACAGTTGGTGCCTGCTGTCAGTTCCTACCGCAAACAAGGATCGACGGAAAACCTACTTGTAGCTCATCTTATTTGCCGTGAGCAGGAGGTCCTGTTGGAGAGATCGCTGCGGTTTAATTCCACTTCTCTGCAGCACGTTGTGATAAACTTTGACCGCCTCAACCGGCGGGATTTCTCCATCCACAATTCGGCGCAGAAGCTCGATAAAGGCGAGGGGGTGCTCAGAGAGATTGATCTTCCTGCCAAAGAGTGCCACACGAGCACCGTGCTTTTGGGCGTCATGAATCAGTTGGAAGGCATCACGCGTTGTGCCGGAACTCCCCCCAAGAATTCCAACAATCAGCTTGGGATCATAGGCCACCAACTCCTCCAGAGGTCCGGGACCATTGTAGGGAATTTTCAAAAACACGGGTCTTCCAACCTGAGTCACTCCGGCAAGGGTTCGGATAATGTGATCGTTTAAAAAGCCGGCGACCTTCTTGTCGGGAATGCCCGGGTTCACATTCGGATTAAAAATCTCCAAAAAATACCGGAAATGTTTGTGCTCGGCTTCTATGCGGAAGTCATGAAAATCGCTCAGGGCCTTGTAATCCCAGTCGATATTGTTTGTGAAGGTGATCGAGTAGAGCCCAAGATCAGCACCCGGAAATGGTTGCGAACAATCCTCGGTGATTTTGCCATACTTGATGTGACAAATGTTTGCCGTCCGAAACGAGCGTGAGGGGTGATCGGTTGGATATTTCCCCCCGCGGACAGCCCAAACATCGGAAGTGTCATTCGCCCGGGCAGCCGGCGTGATCTCGGAGTTCACAAACAACCTTTCTTGCATGGCCAGCCTCTCCAAATTCGACGCAGACAGGAGCACGATATCAACAACGTCCTGGGCAATCACAGCGCGGATCTGATCCAAGTATTGGCCCAACGTCTTCCAACAGCCCTCGGATTCATTGTATCCATGCCGACAGGAGCCAGCCTGCGGGCCAGGAGCGGTCACCCCGAAAGCCATGTCCGCATCTTTGGCGTCAGCTATAATGAAGTCTTTGGGAGAGGTCGAGCCAGCTTGGATATTGGCAATTTTTTGATCGAGGCGTTTCATAACACGGAAAGCTTTGTGGATTTTGGACGACAAGCAGCATGCCCCTTGCCTTCCAAAATACCAAGGTTCCTCTGGCAGCACTCATGAGCGATCATGAGCGTTTAGTATCAAAATAACCATGCTGTGTCAACGAACAAGACTTGGCAGAGCTTGCCCGGGTGTGATTAAAAGTGGGTGAGGTGGATCGGGCGTTCCGCCGCACGATGAGAAACCTACGCGGCTACGCCGCCACTTGTTCCCATCGCGCTCGGAGATCGCGATCCACCCCGAACAAACTCCTCCACCTCACCCACTTTTAATCACACCCGCCCCCCCTCCGACCTCAATTCCCCCCCGTGGAGAGTTGCTGCCTTAACCGGCGGATCTCATCGAGAAATCCGACTTCATCGCGGGTGACGCGTGAACCCGGTAGGCGGAGCTCGAGTTGTTCGTGAATGACACGTTTGTTTTGGCGGCCCCGGTTCCAGATCATGTTTTGTAGAGTTTTCATATCGGGATTGACTTTGGAGGAAGCAGTAGGACAATACCTGTCCTATGCCTAAAAAAGTGAAATTTTTTTCAAAATCCCGTCCTGGTCGACCAACCCGTGCGGCACTGCCCCATCCTGGCCGACATTCCCGGCCTCCCATTGCGCGCATGATGAAAATCCATGAGTTGCTGGCTGCAGGCGAGTTTCCGAATTGCTCCGTCTTGGCGGGTGTTTTTGAGGTTTCTTACAAGACTGTGCAGCGGGACATCGATTTTATGCGTGATCAGCTTCTGTTGCCCATTGACTACAACATGGGGCGTCATGGTTTTCATTACACCAAGCCGGTGAATCGTTTTCCGATGATGACGGTGAGCCAGGGCGAGTTGGTGGCCCTTTTGGTGGCGCAGAAGGCGGTTGAGCAATATCGCGGCACGTCCTTTGAGGCGCCTCTGCGAAGTGCGTTCGAAAAGCTGGCCTCAAGCCTGGACAGTGAAACGAGCATTTCTTTGCACGAACTTTCCGATGCGGTGTCTTTTCGTCCGACGGGCGTTTCGGTCTCCGAACTTAAGGTCTATGAAAAGTTGGCGGAAGCCGTCCTGAAATCTCAGGTGTTGGAATTTGACTACCTTGGGCTGCAAGCCACCAAACCCGGCAGACGGCGGGTGGAACCCCTCCACCTTTCCTGCATCGCTGATCAGTGGTATCTCATTGCCAATGACCAAGTGCGGGCGGCCAAGCGAACTTTTGCCCTCACTCGCATCCGGAAAGTCAAAAATCTGAAGCGCACCTTCCGAAAGCCCGAAGGTTTTTCTGTCCCTCAAATGCTTGAGGACAGCTTTTCAGCTTTTGAGGCTAAGGACCCCATTCAAGTCAAAATCCGATTCAACCCTTTCGCGGCCCGTTTGGTTTCTGAGCGCAAGTGGCATAAATCACAAAAGCTTGCGGCGACTCCTGATGGAGGCGCGATACTCACAATGCAGGTTGGCTTGGCGCCGGATCTTGAGAAATGGATTTTTGGTTGGGGAGATAGCGCCGAGGTGTTGGCACCCGCCTCCCTGCGTGAAAAAATCGCGCATCGTTCGGCGACCTTGGCCGGCCTTTACCGCTAGCGTTCCTGCAAAAGACTTAACACCGCCTTCTGGGCATGGAGTCGGTTTTCGGCCTGACGGAAGATTGTGTCGGCATGGGCCTCAAAGACGTCCTCGGAGATTTCTTTGCCGCGATAGGCGGGCAGGCAATGGAGAACCAAGGCTTTGGGGGCCCGAGCCACCAAGGAATCGTCAATCTGGAAACCCCGGAACTGGGCCATCCGGAAGGCGGCTTCTTCCTCCTTGCCCATACTCACCCAAACATCAGTGTAAAGCGCATCGACCCCTTCGATCGCTTCCATGGCATCCACATAAAGCTTCACATTGCCGCCCGCGCGAGCAAGAAGATCCTCAGGCGGAAAAAACTTTTTTGGAGCTGCAATCCGCAACTCGAACCCACAGCGCGCCGCCGCCCAAACCCAAGAACGTGCCACGTTGCAGTCCCCATCCCCGATGAACGCAATTTTTAGCGTGTCCAAGGAGAGGCCTGACTCAACCAATGTAAAAAGATCGGAGAGAATTTGACACGGATGTTCCTCATCGGTGAGGGCATTAATCGTCGAGATCCCGCTAAACGCCGCAAAGTCCTCGACATCGGATTGCGCAAAGGTCCGAATCACCGCGCCATGAAGCATCCGTCCCATCACTCGTGCGGTGTCCTTGATCGGCTCCCCCCTCCCCAACTGGATATCATCTGCCGCCAAAAACATCACATTCCCACCCAACTCGCGAATGCCCACCTCAAAACTCACGCGAGTGCGGGTTGAGGACTTTGAAAACATCAGCGCCCAACACTGACCGGCCAGAACGCCAGCCGGGTCACTTCGCCGGTTGGACTTCATCTGGGAGGCCAATTTGACAATATTGAGAATCTCCTCTCGGGAGAGGGATTCCATGGATAGTAGATTTTTCACACCGGAAATTGCTGGAACTCAAATTTTAGGCATCCTCCACCTCCGCTGTCGAAGAATAAACGCGCTGCACCGTACGCCGAACAATCCCGACGGCCGCATCAATTTCATCAGCACTCACATTCAGTGGCGGCAGAAACCGGACCACACGTTCTCCCGCAGGAATGACGAGAAGCCCCTCATCCTGCAAGGCAAGCACAAGATCCCTCGCTGAAAAACCTTCCGGCAACTCCAGACCAATGATCAGCCCCAAGCCCCGCACAGCAGCATGGTGCCAGCCAGCACTCTCCGCCACCTCGCGAAGGGACTCGGCCAATTTTTCCCCCATAGTCAGAACGTTTTCGAGCAGATTCTCGGCCTTTATCACATCAAGCACGGCCAAACCCGCGGCGCAGCAAACAGGATTCCCGCCATAGGTGGTGCCATGGGTCCCAGGCCCTAGCAAATCGCAGAGAAGGCCCCCATCACCCAGAGGCTTCGCAGCCGCCCAAAACGCTCCCAAAGGAAATCCATTCGCAATGCCTTTGGCCCAGCTGACACCATCAGGTGTGACGTCCGGGGCGATGGATTTCCACCCGCACAACTCGCCTGTCCGGCCCAACCCGCACTGCACCTCATCAAACAACAACAACAAATCATTCTCATCACAGAAGGCCCGCAGTTCCTGCAAGAACGAAGCCGAACCGATATGTATGCCCCCCTCCCCCTGAATCGGCTCCAAAAGCACAGCAGCCGTTGTGGAGGTCATTGCGTCCCGGACGGATTGCATGTTTCCCAACTGCGCGTGAGAGAACCCCTCCAACAATGGGGCAAACCCGATTTTGACTTTCTCCTGACCGGTTGCGGAGATCCCCGCCATGGTTCGCCCATGAAAAGAGTTCTTAAACGTGATGATCCCATATCGCCCGGTCGCTGATCCAAACTTCCGCGTCAATTTGATTAGTCCCTCATTCGCCTCAGCCCCGCTGTTACAAAAAAAGACCTTGCCTGGACCAGTGATTTCAACCAACCGCTCCGCCAGCTCTGCCTGGGGTCCAGTCCGGTAAAGATTTGAGGTGTGAACCAGAGTTCCCGCCTGACGACTCACCGCCTCGGTGACCGAAGAATGGGCATGACCCAGGGAACACACCGCAATCCCGCCACCAAAATCTAAATAGTCACGACCCTGAACGTCCCAAACATGTGTGCCGCTTCCCCGCACCAAATCCAAATCAAACCGCCCATACGTGGGCATCACATAGCGTTCGTAATTCTGAGAAAATCCGTCCATCTCCCAAAAAATCATGTCCCGCGCCGATTGTCCATCTTACAGCACAAGTGCCCGACACTCGTTACTTTCACTACTTGATTCGTATGGTGGGATTAATCAACCTAAAGCTGAGCTGTCGCTCATCACCTGCCACGTCCATGCCGGACGAGTTGGATTGAAAATATAAGGGGTTGGCTCCCGGTGAGAGAGGCACAACCACCTCAATTTCTTCACTCAGGTAATCACCCACAGTTACACTAAGAAGTGGTCCGTCACGCGTGGAGATCGTGATGTCCATGGGCTTCACAGCCCGTACTTTGAACCGCATCACCGCTTGTGACAACAGTGGTCTAACGGGCCAAATGTCCAGAGTTGCGCGCCCCGAACTCCACCGCCAGTAGATTTGTTTGTCCGTTTCCAGCAGATACCAACCATTTTTCCATTCCACGTTGTATCCAGTGGATATTCCATGACGCAAAGGCATGGTCAGGAATTGCTGGGGCGGGGGATGAACAATCATCGCATGGAGTCCCAATAAGGACAGCATGTTTCCAATGATCAAAACAACTAGCCAGCGCGATGTGTGGGGCGCCAGAAGATTAATGGCTATCGTCACAGGCATGCAGAGCCGAGCCGCGGAACCCACAACCCCCTCCCACGTGGCGTAGCCGATAAAAAAGCTGAAACCAGCAAACACCGCACCTACCCGCCACCACAGGTTCGAGGTCCTGCGCAGTGTCAACAGTCCAAGAACTTGCACAGGAAGAGAAATGAGAAAAATGGTTGTGGAGAGCAAGTAGACAATAGGCTGACCTGCGCGAATGTTGGCGTGTAGGGCTTGGACCGCAGTCCACCAACCCATAAGGGGCCAGCCAAAATTAGACCGATTTCCAAAAGAGCTGGTTCGCGCCGAATGTTCGATAGTGGACAGATAAAAAACCCAAACCCCAAGGGGTAGGATCACAAGGATCAGTTTCAGCGCCAGGAGGAGCACCTCCTTTGGCTGGGTCAGTTTGGGGAATCCAAAAAGGGAGGCCGCGAAGATGCTGGTCTCCTTACCAAGTCCGGCCAAACCCAGTGTGATCGCACTCAGCCACGGCCTCCTGCGCTCAGCAAGAAGCACACCAATGGCAATCAGCGTCAGTGCCGGTCCATCCAGCAAGGCTTTCTGGATGCTTCCAACCAAACCGACGGAATAGAGAATCGCAACATAGCGGAACGTGTTTTGCCATGAAGCTGGTGGCAACCAATAAAGCAACACACCGGCCAAAATGAGCCAAAACACAATGTTTTGAACCGAATAAGCCTGCAACACAGCCCGGGGATTTCCAGCCCCAGCCACGTAAGCAGTCATAAGAAACAATGGGCGCCGGGCTCGGAATTCGAAATTATCCATCGCATTGGGAGTCTCCTGGTTCAGAAGCAATGGGTCGATGGCCAGTTGCGCGTAAAATTGCCCGTCATATCCGCTTTGGCTTCCGATAAGATAACCTGTTCGGCTCATAAACTCTTTGGACATCTTATGCTCAAACTCGGCACCAAAATCCGGCAGCCACCGAAACCCAAAGATCGGCAGATTGTGGTTGAGAAACGCAAAAACCATAAAAACAATTGCAAGCCCGTAAATAATTGCGTGGCTTAAAACAATTTTCTGGTTCTGCGAATTCATCGCACGGGGGAAACGGTATCGACCAAAACCTGGGATATTTCCAAATAAGCTCCAAGACCTTCGCTGTATTTTTTTGTGTATTGTATTTTGGAACTGTTGAGGAACTGTTTGATCTCTGAGAAAGGTTTCATATCATCATCATCAATCCAGACCGCCTGCGAGTAACCACGCCGCAGCATCCAAAGCATCACGTGTTTTCGAACAACATCAGATCCCCAGTTATAACGAAATCCAGCTCTTCCCGTGGTGTATTCCACGGTGCCAGAGTGAGCCTCAGCCCACACAACATCGTAACCGGAAAATGCGTGATGGTAGGGAGCCGCTTTTTCTGCATAGAGAGGCAAGGCGGTGCCAGGACCCGGAAGGCCTGATAAGGCCATCGCAAAACCCACGGCAACACCGCCACTAATAACAACAGCCCTCAGCCTAGGACTTAGGCGTTCAATATCGGCAACACCCAAGGCGAGACCTACGCAAAGGAAAACAGTGGCATAGGGATAATAGTCGATTTGAACTTTATGAAATATATAGAATGCGTAGTTAAAAATGCAAAGAGCCACTCCGAATACGAGCCAGGAGTATTTTTTTCGGAAGGCACAAACCAAGCCCAAAAACGCAAGGGCCCCAAGATGAGGAAACAACCATTGGTTTTTATCGACAAAATAAAAATACAGGTTCTTGGAAATTCCGGGAAATGACGCAAATTCTTGGTCCAGTCTGGAATATGTCACAGCAAATGGGTTGCCGAGAAGAAGGTAGGCGTATAGAAGATAAAATCCAAAGCCCCCGAGAAAGGCTGCGACTCCAATCCCGATGGCACGTCGGGCAAAGCAAGAAATTGAATTAACTCGCGGCTCGCTCAGAAGAAGCCCTGCCAAGCCCATGGGAGCGAATAAAAGAGAGTTAGGGAGGCGGAAAATTGTGGATGCTGAGATGAAAGCAAGGCTCCAAAGCGGTCTGCGGGGGAGCAACCATCCCGATCCTATGAGAAGCCCATAGGTCGGAGCAAGTGAAGCCACTCGCTCCAATTCAAACCGCATGGGATCAAAATACATACCGGCGGCAACCAGAGGCAGAACTGCGACAACCAAAAAGCTGAAACGTCCGGCATCAAGGCAGCCCGCCAAAAGAATGGCAACACAGCATATAAGAACACAGATCATCGGATAGGCTGAGCGACGATTTTCCAACGGAACGGGTGCCAGCAGCAGACCAACACCCGGGGGATATTGATTGATAATCTTATCTCGATACGGGCTGACGTGATAGGCATGCGGGGCCACCATCCAGCGATAATCGTCAGCATTTGAATATTCAACGCGCAGATCGGCCAGAAGCTCATTTATAAATGGTCTGCGCGCATGATCGCCAAACATTTTTCCCTCGGATATAGCTTTTGCCATATTCAGATAACCAAACTCATCGCAGCCACTTGGCAGGTTATGGTCACGCCTGCCAAACTGATGGTATGATGCAAATGTGATCGAGAAGAGGGTAATCACGCAAAAACCCAGCCAAATCAAGCGACGGGAACTCCCGTGAGTGAAATTCCGCTGTATGGCTTGTAGATGTTTAGGGATATCCAAATGTTTTTTGGTATGATCCATGGGCACAGAATTTCCCTTTCCTAATCCTGACTTTCGGAAGCAGCCGCTCTCTTCATTTCCAACTCGCGGAGGATTTCTTCATGGCGCTTTTTGTTAATAGGATAAAGGGCAGCCAGAACAATCCCTAAAAGCAGTGAAATTGCCGGCATCGGGCCAATCGCGATCCGGATGGCCGTCAGCGCGGACTCAGGCTGCTGCGGAATGGCCTCTCCAGAAACGCTTGAGATGTAACCTGCGTAAGAGAGGGCCTGCCCCACAAAAAAGGTCCCCAAGGCCAGTGCAATTTTTTGAAGAAAAACAAAAAAACCATAAAAGACCCCTTCCCTGCGCTCACCAGTCGTCAATTCGTCCAATTCAATCACGTCGGGAAGCATGGCGTTCGGAATGAGATAACAGACAGAAATTCCCACACCGGCTAAAACCGCCAAAACATAAATCCAAACCCCCTGGCCCGGCTGCAGAAAAAGCAGTCCTCCCTGTGCGATGAGCCAAAAGATCATGCCATAAAAATACACTGGCTTCTTGCCAAGCCGCACGCTCACCCAGCCCCAAAAGGGAATGAGACCCAAGGCCGTGACTTGGACAGTTAGAGCAATGATTGGAAACTGCGATGCGGGTAGCCCCAACCAACTTCCGACATAATAAGGCAGGATCGTGGCCGTGAATTGCATGGCCAGCCAAGAGAACAAATAAATCCCGCAAACAATCAGAAAAGGACGGTTTGCAAACACAATCTGGAACTGTTTGGAAAGCGGCAGCTTGGGTTGCGGGACTTCAACCTTTAGGCGATCCCGCTCTTTCTGAATCGCAATCTTACCAATGCCAGCCACGCAGAACGCCATGGAGAGCAGGCCAATAATGGCAACCGTCAGGGCCATGACCGCATATTTGACATTGTCAGGGGCTGCCTTCATGGACTCAAAAACGACAAGCGCCACCACAAGTCCGCCGACACTGCCACCCAGCGAAAAAGCCATCCGGAATCCGGTGATCCGCGAACGCTCATCATAGTTGTGCGATAACTCTGGCGTCAGTGAGGAGTGGGTGAGTGCCATTCCCGTATAGAAGGTGTTATAGAGCAACGCCACGACGGAATAATAGGCAAACAGCGCCCACTGCGAACCGCCCCCCACAAAATCTGGAACCCACCAATTGAGAAAAAAGAACAGCGCAAAAGGTATCGACGAAAGAACCATCCACGGAATTCGCCGCCCAAACCGCGACTTGGTGTGGTCGGACAACCAGCCAATCACCGGATCGTTCACCGCGTCCCAGATTTTTCCCACCAAAAGCACACTGCCTGCCAAACCGGCCTCCAGCCCCGCCACACTGGTCAGGAAGATCATCTGAAAAAAGATCATCGTACTCCCAGCCATGGCAGGGCCAAGTTCCCCGGCCCCATACGTCAGTTTTCGGAATGCCGGAAGAGATTTCTCTGTGGACATAGAAAGGCATCCTCCATGTTCCCCGTGATTTGGCGAGCGCAGAGTTTGGGACGATCTTCGCAATTTCAGATCGGTTAGCCCGGACAAATCACAAGGGAGTGCCACAGATTTTGTAACGCTTTGACTCCCAGTGAGTCCGAGCGACTGAGGCGTATCCGGGGTGATACGGTGATGGAGCTCGGACTTGCTGGGGGTCAAATGGTTAGCAAGAAGGGGTGCTCCCTTGTGATTTGTCCGGGTTAGGGCGCGAAAGGATTGCTCCTACTTGAGCGGCTTGGAGGAGAGAGGGAAAACATGCCCGGCTTTGATGGGATTGCCGGGCTTTGTCGGATTCGCGAAGGCGACTTTTCCATCAGGAGCAAGCAGAGTTTGAGATTTGACCTTTAGCTTGAAAAAGCCGATTGAGGCTTCCACCCCACCGGCATCCCAAAAGTGTGTGTTTGTCCGTACCAAGGATTGATATTTGGCGTCAATCACAGCCGTGAGTTCGATATTATTGCCATCAGCGGATAGCGACTTATCCGTGATTTCTCCAACAACCATATCGCGATAGATCACCGGGGCTCCGGGACGGATGGTGGTTTCTTTGGAGGAGATGAGGATTTCGAGCCCTTGGCGTTCAAGCAATTCCGGTTCGGATGATGACTTGCCGAGGAAGATCCCATCTGTAAAACTGCCGGTGCCAGGGATACACTCGATGTAAACCCCACTCAGGATTGTCTCAAGGCCGGTGAGGCCCTGAAGTGACACCTGAGGCTGAACAATGGCGAAGATTGAACCTTTGCGACGGAGAAATTCGTAACCGGAGTCCACGCGGGCGGTGACTTCGACTCGTCCCTTGGACGTGCGAATCGATTCCACCAGTCCGATGGGAATTCCCAAGTAGCGCAAGGCGGTCCTGCCTTCAAGCAGACCCCGTCCGTTTGCAAAAGCGATGCGGATCGGCTGTGAAATAGCCTGCGCAGCAGTTTCGGTGTCAAAGAGTTCAAAGGAATCCGTGTCGGAAACCGAATTTCCGGGTTCCCCAAACACCTCAAAAGCAATCCCTCCGTCGATCAGTGCAGTCAGTCCCTCAATCCTGGCCTCCAGGATTCCTGGACCAGCACTAACCGAAGTGGCAGGCACCCTCCAAAACCGGGTGTTCGTTCGCAAGGAGGCTCGGAAGGCTTCACGAATGAGAATTTTGAGGCTAGGGATGTTTCCTTCACCCATCCGTTTTTCGAGAACTTCACCGGCCACCAACCCCCGGTGATACACAGGCGATCCGGCATCAAGATTCGGTAAATCTTGAGCGTGCACATAAATGATGGGTCCCCCGTCATGAGGCATCTCTCCCGTCCCGATATTCCCAACAAACTGCAACGCCGGTTCCCCCTGCCCTTCCGATACAAGCGCAATGATGGCTCCGGAGATCAAGGTTTCCAGTCCGCTGACACCTTTGAGAGACACGCTTGGCCGGATGAGTGTGAATTTCGAATCCGTGGTCAGGAGGGACGTGAAGGGAGATTCCAAGCGGGCGGTGACCTCAACCCGTTTGAGGTCGGGGTCCACGCGCACGCTCTCAATGTAGCCGACCGGTTGGCCCAAATAAGTGATCTTTGTTTCCCCCGCGAGCAGGCTCTGGGCATTTTCGAAAGTGATCTGAATACGCGGTCCATCCGCCCGGGCTGCAAATTCGTGCGGAGCCAACTCAAATTTGTCATGATCCTCGACCGGCCTCCCATCCGGAACAAAAGAATCAAAGGCGATGCCGCCTTGGATCAGTGCCGCCAATCCTGCAATCTCCAGACTTGCCCCCCGAGAGCTCAATTGCAGGGAGGTGGCCGGTACCATCCAAAACCGCGAAGTGTCGAGAACCAGGGAGGCATGTTCCTTATGGATCATGACCTGAAGAGATGGCTCGCCCGATTTGTCGATCTGCTTGTCCCGCACGAGCCCGACTGGCACTCCCCTGTGATAAACCGGGGCATCCCGTCCAAGGAAGGGAATGTTTGGTGCCCGGAGACTGATCTCCAAAGATGGGGAGTCCAAGGGAGCCAGCGGCGCACGACTCAAACCTTTGAAGCTTGTGGTGGGCGGGCCGGTTCCCATCCTCGCATGAATCGAGTTGCCTTGAATGATCGAATCCAAGCCCGTGGTTTCCTGCAAGGATATCACCGGCTGATCGATCCAGAAGTCGGTGCCTTCACTCGCCAGATGCGCCGCAAAAGCCTTCAATCGAACACTCACGAGAACGCCATCCAAATCTTTGTTCAGCGAGACCCCGGTGACCTGACCCGACGTCACACCGCGATAAATAAGCATGGTTTTGCCACTCTGAATCCCGGGAGCCTCTGAGAAATGGATCTGGATTTCCGGACCTTTGGATGTCCAGTTTGACCACAGAAGCCACATTCCCGCAGCGGCGGCCAAGGCTGGAAAGATCCATGCCCAGATCCTGTGAACGCGCGGAGCGGGAACCACCTTGCCATGGTCCTCATCGGAAGGCTCGGGGGGATGGGTGGTCATGGCATGGCAGGTTGCCAGATCATTCGTGGTTGGTAAAGATCGGCGGCGAACAGCGAACAAAGCAACACAGCGGCAAAGAAAAGTCCGCCGGCTTGTGCCTCCACGCTCGCCAGGATCCCGAGCTGACCAACCGCCACCAAAACCCCAAGCAGAAAAATATCAACCATCGACCAGGTGCCAATTTGATGAAGCACACGAAGCAGGGTGGTTCGCTCACGGAGCAGATCGCCAGACCCATGCATGAGCATCAACCAGGAAAGGCTGATGAGTTTGAGGAAGGGAATCATGATACTGGCCACAAAAACCACGGCAGCCACGGGGGCAAGGCCGGAGTCATAGAGTTCCTGAACGCCTCCCATGACCGTGAGCGGAGCCACATCGCCGGCTACGGTCATGATCATCACCGGCAACGTGTTGGCTGGAACGTAGAGGATGAGCCCGGCGACGACCAAGGCACGGGATAATTCGAGGCGGGTCGCATCCGTCATGTCAGCTCCTTCATCCGTTTGGCGATCCACTGACGGTCCACGAGTTGGGCAATGGCCAGGGAGCAGATGGAAAGCAGCGAGATCCAAAGAATCCCACTGTCCCAATAGACCGTGCCCAGCATGTCGAGCTTCACCACGGCGACAAAACAGGCAATCATAAAGACCGGCACAAGGCTCCATGGGGCGATTTCTTTGGCCGCATGGGCAACCCGCTGAACCATCGGGAAACGACGCCCGGTACAGCAGGCCCCGGCCACATACCAAAGGCATCCAAGGTGAACTGCGGGTGCCGCGATGGAGCAGATAAAAACCAAAAGAGCCACGGGCCAGTATCCCTGATTGATGAGACCAAGGACCCCTGTGAGAATCAGATTGGATTGCGTGTTTCCAGCGACATCGAATGTCAAGATCGGATAAACATTCGCAAGGATCCAAAGAATCAGACCTGTCGTGGCCAAGGCCCAGAGAAGGTGGGAAGGATCTCCGTGATGCAGCCGTCGGAGAGTTTCACCGCAGCGTCCACAGTGCAATTCCTCCCCGGGTTTTAACTCCTTGTCATGGATGTTGGCACCGCACAAGGGGCACAGAAACGCATGATGCGAAACCAAGGCATCGGTCATTTTTCAAAAGCCTTTCTGAGGTGGAATGGATCGCACCGAGCCGACAGTGGGATGAGACCTGATCGTTTTTGCAAATCGGGTGGCCGAGGGCTTCAGGACACGCGTTTTTGTGGTGGGGTTCATGGTGGCGAGTCCAAAGGTGGCGGTGTATCCATAATGCCACTCGTAATTGTCGGCCAAGGACCATGCAAAGTAACCGCGCACGTCATATCCATCACGAATGGCCCGGGCTATCGCAGCGAGGTGATTCTGAATATACCATTCGCGCTTGGCATCATCAGGCGTTGCGATCCCATTCTCGGTGATCATCATCGGTTTGCCATACCGGGTCGCCACGCGTTTGATCTCTTTGTAAAGCCCGTCGGGATCAATTCGCCACCCCATCATTGTGAAATTTTTTCCCCGCCTCGACGGGCCTGCGAGCAGGGAGATTGGACCGGGTGCCTGAGAGTAATAATAATTTATGCCGAGAATATCACAAACATCGTAGATCCGATCAAGATGGTCGGTGTTCCCGTGGATCATGGTGTTATAAATCAGACCACCGGGGTCAAGCGGGGCGCGCTCCCACCATGGCAGGGCTTCCACGCTGATGACTTTGGCGGAGGGTTTGATGGCCTTGATGCGCGACGCGGCATCTCGGAACATGCCTGTGCTGGCATCAATCGCCTGCCAGTAATGACCAAAAGCCAGCGACATCGCAGGTGGCCACTGACCGACAATATACGCCGTGGTGATCTGACCGTTTGGCTCATTTTGTGGTGCGTAGAACTTGGTGTAGGGAGCCGTCGCTCTGACCATTTTTTCCACATAGGCATTCCACCGCGTGCTCACCGTGGGATGCAGCCAATTGGAGGCACCGGGATCTTTTTTGTCATAGAGCCAGTCAGGAAACGTGAAGTGCCACAAGCATATCACCGGCTCAATGCCGAGGTTCTTGAGCTCTCGCGCCATGCGCACATAACCGCGAATGGCCTCTTCGTTATAAACACCGGGCCGTGGCTCCACCCTCGCCCACTCGATACTAAAGCGATAATGGGTCGGCCGAATTTTTTTGAGAGCCTCCAAATCTTTCTCAAAGTGAGTCCACGTGTAGAGGGCATTTCCTTTCGGCGGCGCCTTCCCCTGCGAAATCAGGATATCCCAGTCCGTGGAAAAATAAGCCGGTGTCCCAGGTTCCACAGCCGGATCCTCATATTGATAACTCGCCGTGGAAATCCCCCAGGCAAATTTTTCTGCCATCTTCGGCGCTGGTATCGCCCCTGACAGCTTGGGAGTGGGATCAAACTTGCCAAGCGGATTAATCGGATTCACACACCCAGCTAGCAGGGCGATCATCATCGAAAGGAACACATACTTCATTGGACATGAGAAGAGGGAAACGCAGTCACAGTGTCAAAGGAGAAAACTACGGCTTGGGGCCAGTCCTTTTTTTTGCTTTTTGGATCTGCGCATAAAAAGCAAGAAAAAAGGACTGACCCCGAAAGGCGTTTAGAGTTGCAGTTCCAGTTGGTTGGGGCCGGTGAGGGCCCAGGCTTCGATGCCGAGTCGGCGAAGGTCCCTTGCGAACTCTTGGGCGAAGCCGTGGAGGGTGAGCACGCGTTTGGGGGAGACGGCTCGGACATGGGCCAGGAGTCCATCATAGTCGGCATGATCGGAGAGAGGAATGGTGGCATCGACTCCCATGCGAAAGCGCGTGCCTGCATCGAGAGCCCATCCGGTCACAGTTGCAATCCGGTAGTTCTTTAGTGTGCCAAGGGCTTTGGAGGCACTGGGGGGGCAGACGACCACATGGCCATTCATGTGTTCAGGATCCCAGCGGACACAGGGAGGCATGGGGACACCCGCCTCTGCATAAATGGCAACCATTTTTGAGATGGAGGGGTGGGTCATGATTGGAAACCCGCCGCCAGCGATTGCGGCAAGAATCTCTTGAGCCTTACCCAAGGAATAGCCAAGCAGCACGGGAACTTGGCTATCGCTTAAGGTATCTTGGCAAAAGGTGAGCAACTTTTGGCGGGATTCTTCCACGGGAGGGAATTGGTATTTTGGAAGGCCATATGTGGTTTCCATGATGAGTGTCTCGGCGTGGCAAGATCCCGCAGCTTCCGAGGAAAGACCCTGATGACGCTTAAAGTCACCGGTGTAGAGGAGGCTCCCTTCATCGCTTTCAAAAAACAATTGTGCAGAGCCAAGCACATGGCCTGCGGGAATGAGCGTTCCCGACCACCCTTCAAAATCCATTTTTTGGCCGAAATCCGCTGTGAGAAACCGGCCAGGGTCGATGCGTTCTCTGACTGCGGTGAGGCGTGCGGTGAGCACCGAGCAATAAATCTGCTGATGGCGTCCGGTGTGATCGCTGTGGGCATGTGACACAAAGGCGAGCGGCTTGCGTCCCCGGGGATCCAGCCAAAGGTCCACTGCGGGGAGATGGACCCCCTTCGTGTATTGAACAGTCACCATGAAACGTGTGCAGGGTCTGGGAGCAACTTAAGCGACTCCCCGGTTTTTTTAATTGGGGCCCCGCAATTGAAGAAGAACTTTGGTATAGTAAAGTTCCCGCAGCTTGGTGTGAACATCGAGCGGGAGGGGATCCATGGACGATGCACGAGCGTTTCCTGCCGCCTGCTCAACCTTGGTCGCACCGGGAATGACGGTGGACACGGCGGGATGGTCCAGAATCCAGCGAAGTGCGAAATCTGGCAGTGTCATACCC
Organism: Terrimicrobiaceae bacterium; assembly: GCA_041744075.1. Classification (GTDB taxonomy): domain Bacteria; phylum Verrucomicrobiota; class Verrucomicrobiia; order Chthoniobacterales; family Terrimicrobiaceae; genus JAJTZA01. Next base: position 25,993 of record JBGTLQ010000221.1, on the reverse strand, counting down.
CGCGGCATCAAGGCTTCGACGTCATCCATCAGTTCAAGCCCGGTCTCCAAAGGCAACCCGGCAAACGTCTCACCCACATTAAAAAATTCGCCATTGCGATTGTAATGACGGTGGTCGTTTTCGGAAAAGGTTCGTCCAGCGGTTACGGCGCCGCTCAGCAACCCGCTGGAAAATGGCAATCGCACGATGATTCCCGCTCCTTGAGCAGAAGCCAAACCGAGGATTTCTTCGACGGGTTTCTGACGAAAAATGTTAAAGATAATTTGTAGAGAAGCGGCACCATGCCCGAGGCAGATCGCGGCTTCCTCCATGGATTCGACGCTCGCACCAAAAAGCCGGATTTTTCCGTCTTGTTTGAGTTCGTCAAGCCAACCAAAGACGCTCCCTTCCCGAAGAACATCTGTGGGCACGCAGTGAAGTTGAATCAGATCGAGGACATCGACCCCCAACCGGTGGAGCGATGCTTCCACGGCAGAGCGCACGGCATCTCTTGTGTAGCCATCAGGATACATTCCCCCGCCTCTCCCCAATTTGGTTGCCACGAAGAAAGGCGTTTTGCGTTCATTCAAGAAACGACCCACGAGGTTTTCGCTGTGACCGCCACCATAAACATCAGCCGTGTCGAGAAAGGTCACACCGGCATCTGCTGCGGCATGAAGAATCGCCATTGCCACCGTTTCATCCACAGCTCCCCAATCCTTACCTCCCAGTTGCCAACAGCCCAAGCCGATTTCTGAAACCTCAATGCCCGAACTCCCGAAATGCCGATTTTTCATACTCCAGATTTACGATGGCAGGTAACCCTCAGCAAGAGCGGTGAATGACGCCACTTCGCTTTTTTCCCAAGTGGGGGTTTGACCGAGTTCGCGGGCCATCAGAGAAGCCACGCACGGGGCGGCCTCGATGGCAGCACGGGCATTCAGAAGGAGAGCCCGTGTTCGGCGTGCCAGCACGTCCTCGACGGAACGCGCCATTTCATGACGTGTCCCCCAGACCACCGAGGCTTTGAGATAAGGCAATGCCGGATGAAGCGGTTCGCCAAGGGAGGTATCCTCTTCACAGAGCTTCAACACCCGGGGGGACTCAGCACCGTATGCGGCCAGTTCTGTAGCCAGCGGTCCGGCGTTGGGGCTGCGCCAGCCGTGGAGTTGCAGGTCCGCCGTCACACAGGGTTTAAAATCAAGACCTCCCACCAAGGTGGCATGATCCAAGGTGTCCTCCGCCATTTTTCGATAGGTCGTCCATTTGCCTCCCACAATTGTGACAAGACCCGAGTTTGTCACAAGCACCTCATGATTCCGCGAGATGGATTTCGTGGCCCCACCATCCTTGCCGGGACGACGCACGAGTGGTCGCTGACCCGCAAACACAGCCAGCACGTCTTCCATTTTGGGATCACGCACCAAATAACGCGCGGCATTTCGAAGGATAAATTGAATTTCGTCGGCCAGCGCGCGTGGCTCCAACTCCGGGGTTTCCATGGCCGTGTCTGTCGTGCCCACCAACACCTTCCCGTGCCAGGGAATCACAAACAGCACCCGCCCATCATCGGTATGAGGAACCATAATGGCCGAGTCACCTTGCAGAAATTCGCGTCCGAAAACGAGGTGGACTCCCTGACTTGGTTGCACAACGCGTGGGCCATGGGGTTCATCCATCAGACGAATTTCATCACTAAAAATGCCACAGGCGTTGATGACGACTTTGGCTTTGAGTGTCATCGTGTGGCCAGTCTCTTCGTCCTGGCAGCAAACTCCATCCACCATTCCACCGGATTTGCTCAACCCGGTCACCCGCACATAATTCAGGAGGGTGGCTCCATGGTCAGAGGCGGATTGGGCCAATGTGATGGCCAAGCGGGCGTCATCGAACTGACCATCAAAATATTCGACTCCTCCCAGAAGGCTTTCGGTTTCAATGTTGGGAATTTTTCGGATGGTTTCTTCCCGTGAGAGTATTTTGGATGGCGCAAGGTTCAAGCGACCAGCCAGGGCATCATACACTTTCATGCCGATGCCAAAAAATGGTCCTTCCCACCATTTGTAGCGTGGAACGATGAAGGAGAGGTGGTGGACAAGGTGGGGAGCATTGCGGTGAAGCAACCCCCTCTCTTTGAGGGCTTCCAGCACAAGCGGAATATCGCCCTGCTCCAAATATCGCACGCCGCCATGCACCAGTTTTGTGCTGCGACTGGACGTGCCCTTTGCAAAATCATGGGCCTCCAAAAGCAGCGTTTTCCAACCGCGTGTGGCGGCATCCACGGCCACCCCCAGCCCTGACGCTCCTCCGCCGACAATGATCACGTCCCATTCCGGTGTGGCCTTAACGGTTTCAAGCATGTGGTTTCTGTTCATGGATTTTGATGGGGGTTAGGCCCAGTGCTGGGCACGCTTGACAGCTTTTCGCCATAGCTTCTGCCGGGCCTTTCGTTCTGGGGGTGATAGTTCGGGGCGAAAAGTTTTGTTGATCGTTCGTAGGGGTGCCAATTCTTCCAAATTGGTCCAAACCCCCACGGCTAAGCCAGCGAGCATCGCGGCCCCAAGAGCCGTGGATTCCACGTTTTCAGGCCGTTCGACATGGATCCCACTAACATCGGCCTGGGTCTGCATGAGGAGGTCACTCGCGGCAGCTCCCCCATCCACGCGGAGGGTTGAAATTTTGTGACCAGCGTCTTTTCCCATGGCTTGAACCAAGTCAGCCACCTGCCAGGCGATACCATCCAGCGTGGCCCGCGCGATGTGTGCTGCGGTGGTTCCCCGGGTGATTCCCAAGATGGTTCCTCGCGCCGATGGATCCCAGCAGGGGGCTCCCATACCAGCCATCGCAGGCACCACGACAACGCCCCCCGAGTCCGGGACTTTCGCTGCCAACTCGTTAATTTCTGCTGCCGATTTGATCAATCCCAGACCATCGCGTAGCCACTGAATTGCGGCTCCCCCAACAAAGACGCTTCCCTCCAAGGCATAGGTTCTTGGCTGATTCTCAATTTGCCAAGCGATGGTGGTCAGCAATTTTTGATGACTGGTCACGGCCTCGTTGCCAGTGAAGGCGAGAAGAAAACACCCCGTGCCGTAAGTGCATTTGACTAGTCCTGGGGCAGCACAGAGCTGACCAAACAAGGCGGCCTGTTGATCACCAATGGCGCTGCCAATCGGGACCGCAGCGCCGAAATGCGATGCGTCAGCCTCCCCCAAACAACCACTGCTCGCAACAATGCGGGGCAGCAACTTGGAGGGAATCTCAAACAGCGCTAGAAGGCCCTCATTCCACTCCCCCGTGTGGATATCCATCAACATCGTACGGGAGGCGTTTGTCACATCGGTCAGATGCTCACGGCCATTTGTGAGTTTGTAGATCAGCCAAGAGTCGATGGTCCCCGCAGCCAATTCTCCTGCCTTTGCCCGCTGCATGGCCCCCGGCGTCTCCCGCAGCAGCCACTTGAGCTTACTGGCAGAAAAATAGGGATCCGGGAGCAGGCCGGTCTTTTCATGAATGAGTTGGGCATATTCTTCAAGCAAACCCATTTCCTCCGTGGTCCGACGGTCCTGCCAGACAATGGCGGGAGCCAGCGGTTGCCCGGTTTTTCGGTCCCATACCAAGATGGTTTCTCGCTGATTCGTGATTCCAATGCTTGCGATTGTGGTTGGGTCTGTGCCCTCCAAGACTTCCCGGCTCGTGGACAAAACGGAATCCCAAATCTCCAAGGCATCATGTTCGACAAATCCTGGCTTTGGGAACGATTGCCGAATTTCCCGTTGAGCGGTCTTGAGGGGACGGCAACGTTCATCAAACAAGATCGCCCGTGAGCTTGTGGTGCCCTGATCGATGGCCAGCAGCCGCCTGCTAGTGGGAGGGTTGGGTGAAGACATAGGGTTCTTCTTCGGTCGCGTATTCGGAATTCTCGAGCTCCTCCAAAGGAGCAAACCGGTCACTGCGGAAGCCCATTTCGTCGGCGGCCCCATCCGCCATATAAGGGTCATCCGGGTTCTTCAACTCCTGCAATAACACCAAAAAGGACACATCGCCGCCACCGCCACTGGTCACTTGGGCCCGCCCGATCCGAACATCGCGCACCGTGTAAATTTCATCCTTAACAGGCAATTGTTTGTAGATATGACGAACCGTTGCCGAAAAATCGTCATTGATACAGGCCACTTTTTGTCCCACGTCGAACATGAGACCAATCATGCCAACCTTCGGATTTCATCGCAAGCATCGAGTCATGGAGGAGCCGACGCCCGCCTAGATGAACGGACCCTGCTCACCAGATAATAAGAAAGCATTGCCAAGCCAATCCCAAACAAAATGGGATCCATCAAATAGTCCCACAAGTTCGACGATTCCATCAGCCCGGCAGCATAACCTGCGACCGACACAAGAATAAGGGTTGCTGGGAACCTCTGACCCATAAATTCCAGAATCAAGATCAGGCCCAAGCACCCCAGCAACATGACATGAGGGGTGTAGCCCCATGCATAGGGATCCATTAGAGAGAAACCCATGGTCATCGGATAAAAAATAAGTCCGACGATCACGACCAGCACGAAAAACCCGCGCAGAGAATCGTTGGGGACAAAAAAGAACGTACTTGGTTTTTTGCTGGAAGGTGAATCTTTGTTTGACGCTGCGAGGAGGCAGCCAAGAACCACCAACCCGCACAGCAGAAAAGTCGGGATGGCAATGTCGCCCACAACTCCTCTCAGAAATACCACCAACGAGGTTCTCGGTAGCGGAATCCAGCTCAGAACAAAAATCCCAGCCAGCATCCCAAAACGCGCAGGCTTTGAACTCACGATCCGCCGGAGCCAGAAAGACGCCACCGCCAAAACCAGCAAGCAACATCCCAAAAGCCCATAACTATGAGAAACCCAATCACTCATGGCGAGGATTTCTGAATCTGTTCTCTCAACCAGCTTTCGTTGAATTGAAAATGGCGAATCATCACGCGATTCCATGTGTAGAGCAGATGAAACTCGCCATCGGACTGTGTCAGAGAGGGATACTCAAACCTCGGCGTGTGGGAAGACGGATTGTTCCAGCTCCCCACCGCCCGTTGAACAAGGTTCTCTGTTTCAGCCAGCGGTTCAGACAAGGATTCCCGGAGAAGTCCGCCCATCCAGTTTCGGAACTGGTCAGTGTCCATAGGCCCCTCATCAAACGCGGGGTCGCCTTCCACCTGATAAATCGGGGTCCAGCTCCCGCCATGATCTTGGGACATCAGAAGCGACAACCGGGAACGCCCGGACGTCTGATCATTGCAGGCGACCAAGAGCGTGCCATCCCTCAGAGTCAGCCCCGCGAGGGCTGAGTTGGGGTTGGGAATCGGGGATGGAGTTTGTGGACTCCAATCCAGCCCGGCATTGGCGGTCACGGTCATCGGAGCTGTCAACGGGGGGGCGTTTGAGGCATAACGCATCAGCACCAAGGCGCTGGAATCATCCAGAATCAGCGACAGGGGTTGCAAGGTGGACCACCCATGTGTGAGTCGCTGTTTGGCAAGAACCCTGCCTTCCAAATCAAGGCGAAGAATTGAGCAAAACTTCAATCCCATTTCGTGATGAACCGGCAAACCAATGCTGCCGTCCGCATAAAAAAACGGTGGAGATTTTAGTTGAGTGCACAGATTAAAAAAGGGAGAGGAAACAATTTTTTGCGGCTCGGACCATGTCTTTCCGAAGTCGGTTGATGTCACAAAATTCGCGGACGAACCAGCCCACCCCCCCAGCGAAACGCTCACATAAAACACCCACAGCTTTTGGTTCCCATCCAATAACGCCACCGGATTTCCCAGACTCTTGATATACCGCTTTTCGCCCTGCTGGGTTTGAGTCGTGGTGATCACGGTTCGGTCCGGCGACCACGTCCCGGACTCGGGATCAAATCGGCTGCTTCGAATGGTGACATCCCGGTTGCCCTCCTTGCTGCCACCAAACCAAAACGCCATGAGGGATTGATCCGGCAAAGTAACGGTGGCACTGGCATGCACAGAACTGTCATCGTGATTTGGCAGAAATCGCTTCAGGGCACGCGCCTCTCCAACGGCCTGACCACTCCCGCTCACCGAGGGAGGCCGGTCCACAGCGACCGCTTGGAATTTCCATTCCAAATCCGAAGGCCCACGCAGCCAGGCCAAAAAACAAATGACCACAGCCGCCAAACAAAAAACCCAGCGCTTACGAAAAACGGGATAAAAAAGTGGTTCCGAGGTTTGGAGTGCGGGTTTCGGCATCCTGACCTCGCACCTTATTGGAAATTTTCCGTGCGGTCCATGTATTCAGACTCATCGCGACCACTCCCCTCCCCCCTCACAATCTCTTGACTGGATAGGGCATCGGTTTAAGTGCAAAACATCGGTTTTCTCTTTACATCAGGCCCAATTCTTTCGACGTTTTAAGCCGTTGTAACCCCCCGATTCTTTGACTAGACAAAACTCCCCTACAAGAACAAACCGTGAACATTCCCAAACTTCTTCATGAGTCATGAAACGACGTTGTGTTTTGTCCCGGTGCTGATCCTTGGTCTGACCATGACAACGATATTTTCAGAGGAGCTTCCCGAGGGATCCCGCACCTTACAGAACGCGACGACCGAGGCACGAGTTTCGATTTTCCCGCAACCGAGAGTCCTTGATTTTGGAAGCAAGAACGGTCCGGCTCTCTTATGGGAAGATCCGCACCAAACGCAGTCGGGAGTTCGTTTGATTGCCTACGAAAAGCGGGACGGCCAGCAACTCATCCATGCCTTTGATGAGCCTGGGGAGTGGATTGGCGAAAATGCGTTTCGCACTCGGTCGGAAGACTTGGAGTTGGAAGGTTCTTTTGTGCTATCTGGGGAGGAGTTGCAAGTCGCGTGCCTCCTCACCAATCGCTCAACGGTGGAGCGGACCTTGGCCCTTTGGTCCATTGCTTCATTACCGACTCAGGGGTGGATTGTCACCACGGCGTCACGAGGGCTCGAAAATAATCAATGGGTCCATGGACGAGTAGTCAGCTATTGGGGAACGTCCCTTGGCGAGCCCTTCTTACGTTTCGGCAAAGAAGCCATTGCCATCGATCTCGGTGCGTGGCCGGGATCTGGGTCTTTCAAAATTGGAACGCGCTCAAACGCCGGGTGGGTTGCCTTGGTTCGCCCTGACCTTGGGCAGATGGTGGTCGCTCGGGTTCCGTATGATCCGGCTGACCAATATCCCGATGAGGACAGCAACATCACGATTTGGGTGGGGGACAGTCCCAAAAAACTCCCCTACGCAGAGATGGAGTGGATCAGCCCATGGACCACCCTTCCTCCTGGGAAATCCTTTCAATGGAATTTTGTTCTGGAGCGGAGAAGCTTTGATCCTGGGGCTCCGATCACTCCAGACAAGCTTGTGGATTTGATTCGCCAACCCACCAAAATCACCACTGGAAATGGCGGGGTGGAGGCTCACCGTTGGCGTCTTGATGGGATGGGTCCACTGCTCCGGGACCACTTTGGCAAGGTAACCGCATGGTATTCATCAGATGGGAAAGTGATTGCAAAAACGCCTCTTTGGAACAATGCGCCAAATTGGATCCCGGAGACCTCCTCATTGGCATGGAATGAAAGCACCATCGTGGAACCCGATGCGTCTTTGTTGCCGAAATGGTCTCCTGAGGGCAGGACTTGGCGCTTGGGTTTCTCTGTCCCCAAGGAAGCCCGCAGCGAGAATCGGATGCTTTTTCAGGATGGTGACGCGGCGTCAGGCCTCGTTGTGGCGCTCATTGATGGGGATGTGTCAGCGTATTTTTGGAACGAAAATAATCCACCACTGCGATTGGAAGCGGAGTTGACCGAGAGCCTTGATCATCACGTCCAGGTCACGTATTCGCCCGCAGAAAAAACCCTCAGTTTGCAGTTAAATAAAAGTCCCTCGGTTTCCCAAGAAGCTCCGACAGTCCCTATGGCCCCCACTCAACGTCTCGAGATTGGGCGAAACGCAAGACTCCCCGCGGAAGGGCAAATTCCTGCACTCAAGCCATTTTTAGGGAGCTTGCACTACCTTGAGGTGCTCAATGTCAAGGATGACAGCGGACGGTAGATCTTTACCAATCCGCCCGACCATTCAAATAATTTCCAAGGAGTCGCGGGAGGGCAGTTCCGGAAAGGGTCGGGCCGGGCCGGTTTGATACCAATACGCCACTGAGGCAAGGTCATCTTGGAGGGGCAAGTAACGTCCCTTGCTCCGCCAACCAAGGGCTTGAATTGTGACACGCAGATCCTCCTCGAATCGCACAGGATCCATGATGTGCCAGCGATAAAGCCCGAAGCGTTGTTGTGAGTCATACAGACCATTGGGACGGATCACTTGGGGCATCCCGGCATAGGGGGTTGTGAATTCCTGATACTGTTTTGTCTCCTTGTTTTCGAAGTTGTAGGAGCCACAAAAATAATCCTCGGTTCCTGTTCCACAAATCGTGGGAAATTCCTTGTCCCCATCCATAAAAAATTTGATCTCTCCCTCTCCCCACCAGCCATTGTTGTTGACCCCCCATGCCATGTAAGTCCCGGCGTAGTGACCACGTCCCTCCACGCCATCAAGAATTGTGAACACTTCCTTGTAAGGCACCGGATTCACCCGGCGGAACTGAGCATGAAAATAGGCCGCTTCTTCAGGGACTTCTTCCAAGGAGTAGTTGATCTGATAAAACAACTTCATGTCCTCGAAAGCCAGGTTTTCAAAGGTCACCCGACACCGCTTCCGAAACGGCATGGGCCAGTAGCAATTAAAAGCACTGCCCGGATTCACACACACCGCCAAGGAGGAAACCTGTGCGTATTTGCCCCAGCCACAGGCAAAAAAATCGCCGACAGGACACTCCACGGCCGGGTGTTCACAGTCGTCCCAATAAAAACGCAGGATTCCATGCCGCCAATGTCCGGTGGGTGTCATCCAAATTTGTTGGATTAATCCCGGCCCTTCCACATCCATGATGGTGGCCGTTGTGCCTTGAGAAATTTGGATGCAGGGACGAACCTTCCAGCCTTGCCCCAGATCCCGGGAACACGCGTTGGTCTCCCACTCCTGACCAATTTTCACCACCTCGGGCTGCGGGGTTTCAGAAACTTGTGCCATGCCGCCACGGCCTTTTTCGCCATAGACATTTTCCGGGGAAACAGAGCGGGACTTGGCAGAGCTAAGCAGAGGAAGATTGCCGAGAGAAAGTGCGAAAGTGGAGGAGGTCATAATCGTGGAACTGGGATTACCACATCACAACCCTGCACGCTGCTCCAAGTCAAACAGATTTGTGAACAATCACGGCCTTTAAAAGCTATTGCCCCTTCTTGCATTTCGGGCCTTTCCGTTACAAGATGGAAATGTAACATGCTTCTAAACCCCATCGTGGTCTGAAGCACCAACCCCAACCACTCCCATGCTTTACGTTGATATTCCCAGCTCTTCAGAACTCCTTGCCCTTGCCCAAGAACGCACGCCCGGTTCGGTGACCATTTTTTTGCCAACCACACCAGTTTCCATTGAGATCGCTGGCTCCAGGATTTCGCTGAAAAATCTGGCGAAAGAAGCCATCACCCAGCTTGAGACGGCGGGGCATGACAAGCGGGAAATTGCCGCCATCGAGGCCCACTTGGACGACATTGGAGCTGACGACACATTCTGGCGTTTTCAGGCGCATGGTCTTGCCATTTTTGCCACGGCGTCTGGTGTGAGAACCTACCGCGTTCCAAACACCCTCACGCCATTGACCGAGGTGGCAGACCGATTTTACTTGAAGCCCCTGCTGCGGGCTGTTTCGTTTGCAAACACCGCCTATGTGCTGGCACTTGCGGAGGGAAATGTCCGCCTGCTGGAAATCTCGCCTGACCTGCCTGTGAACACGGTGTCGATTTCAGACCTCCCTGAAAATGCGACCGAAGCCCTGGGAGTCTCCTCACTTGGGGTCAAAACGGAAAGTCGGCGAACCGATTCCTCGGCAGCCCAACGCGGGCTGCGCTCACAGTTTTGCCGTCTCATCGATCGTGCCCTGCGCAAAGAGTTGGCCGGACAAAACGTGCCCCTTTTTCTGGCAGCTGACATCACCCTTGGCGGTCTCTATCGGTCCGTAAACAGCTACCCTCACCTTGTGCCATTTGGAATCGATCACACTCCTGAAAAAATGAGTGACACCGAAATTTCGGCTGAAGCACGCATTCTCTTGGACCGCTTGAATGCGGAAAAAGTGGCGGCTGCCCGGGAACTTTTTGACACCCGCAATTCCAGCGGACGGGCCACCACCGACATGGCCCAAGCCGCGAAGGCCGCCACAATGGGCGCCATCGACACCATCCTTGTGGATATGGACATCGTTGTCCCGGGAGTCATTGATGAGGACTCGGGGGCAGTGACTTTTGATGACGCCGAGACGGCCGACAATTATGGCATTGTGGATGAGATTGCCCGCCGCGCCTTGCTCACCGGAGCCACGGTTCTGGCCGTGCGAAAAGAAGATCTGCCCGATGGCACGCCAGTGGCAGCAATCCTGCGTTACGCGGTCTAAAACCGTTGTTCACACCCGATGAAGTTTTTGCGTGAGGAAATTCTTACGGAAGTATTGCAGGATCACCCTGCTCCGTGGTAATCTCGTTGGTTCTTTATGAAAACCAAGAAACTGCCATCCCGTACCGTCAAGAAGCCCGCCAATGAGCGTGGGCGAGTTATGAATGGTGCAGAAATCCTCGTCGAATGTCTCGAGCGCGAGGGGGTGGACGTCATTTTTGCTTACCCGGGTGGGGCCTCGATGCCCATTCATCAAGCGCTCACCAAGTCCAAAAAGATGCGCGTGGTTCTGCCACGTCATGAACAAGGCGGTGTGTTTGCGGCGGAAGGTTATGCCCGTGCCACAGGCCGCGCCGGCGTGTGTATGGCAACTTCTGGTCCCGGAGCCACCAACCTCCTCACCGGAATTGCGGATGCATGGATGGATAGCACACCCATGGTGGCCATCACCGGCCAAGTGCCTCAGGACATGATCGGACGTGGGGCTTTCCAAGAAACCGACGTTTTTGGAATGACCCTCCCCGTGGTCAAACACAGCTACCTTGTGTGGGACATCAAAGAAATTCCCCGCATCGTTAAAGAAGCGTTTTATATCGCCGAAAGCGGACGACCCGGGCCGGTGCTTATTGATATTCCCAAAAATATTCAGAACGCCACGACCCAGCCGATCTTCCCGCAAAGCATCACCCTGCGTGGCTACAACCCCAACAAACGGGCGGATGATTTGGCACTTCAAGAAATGCTTGGCCTGATCGCGGAAGCCAAAAATCCTGTCATCTATTGTGGCGGCGGTGTGATCACTGCCAATGCCTCAAAGGAACTCACCGAGTTTGCCGAACGCACGCAGATTCCTGTGACCACCACCCTGATGGGCATCGGGGGCTTTCCTCAAAATCACCCCCTCTCGCTCCACTGGCTTGGAATGCACGGCACGGTTTTCGCAAACAATGCTGCCAATGAGGCCGATTTGCTGCTCGCGATTGGCGTGCGATTTGATGATCGCGTGACCGGAAAAGTCGAAAAATTCTGTGAACACGGAACGATTGTCCACATGGACATCGACAATTCCGAGTTGAACAAAAACAAGCACGTGCGCCTGCCGATCCTCACCGATGTGAAATACGCGCTTGGCCGCTTGAATGGCATACTCGAAAAAATGGGCCACAAAAAAGTGTCCAAGGGTTATTCCCGTTATCCAGAGTGGTATTCAAAAATTGCCAGTTGGAAAAAAGATTTCCCTCTCTCCTACAAAGACACCGAGGATGCCATTCAGCCCCAACACGTCATTGAGCTTCTTCACAAGATGACCAATGGCGATGCCATCATCACCACTGGCGTGGGGCAACATCAGATGTGGGCTGCCCAATATTACAAGTTCAGCGAACCTCGACGGCTCATCACTTCGGCCGGCCTTGGCTCAATGGGCTTCGGTTACCCCGCCGCGATGGGTGCGAAGATTGCGTGCCCTGACAAGCAAGTGGTGGACATCGATGGAGACGGTTCGTTTCTCATGAATGTGCAGGAACTTGCCACAGCCCACATTGAAGGTATTGCGGCCAAAGCGATCATTCTCAACAACCAACATCTTGGCATGGTGGTGCAATGGGAAGACCGCTTCCATGGCGGCAACCGCGGCCACACCTTCTTGGGTGACCCGAAAGACCTCAAGCGCATCTACCCGGACTATGTGCAAATTTGCAAAGGCTTCGGCGTGACCTGCGAACGTGTTATCCACAAAAAAGATTTGCCAGCCGCCCTCAAGCGCATGCTCGATTCCAAGGAAGTTTATGTGCTCGACGTGCAAACCCCTTACACCGAGCACGTGTTGCCAATGATCCCCACAGGCAAGACCTACAAGGATATCATTGTCAAATAAGCGCCCGGAATTTCGGTTCTGCCAACATGGCGAAACCATCCGCCAGTTTCCTCGGTTTGTCCGTCCCGCGGGCAAACCGGGGCTCCGCTGGCCTTGAGAGTTTTCCCCAATGAGCCTGTCCGTTGCCAAGGTTGATGTGACTTGCCCGCACTGCGGAGCAACTCAAAAAGAGCCGCCGAGCGCGGTGTCCACATTTTGTCGGTCTTGCAGCGAACACTTCGAAATTGGAATGCGCCGACAGATCGCGAGCGCCCGTCCCAAGAAGCCACAAAGGGAAGTTCACTGTTATCGATGCGGAGCCGACCATGAAGTGTCACGCTCCGCTCGCTCCACGCTGTGCCCGACCTGCAATGCCGGCATCGAATTGTGCGACATGGATTTCTCAGCCAACGCCTCCCGACCGGTGGACATCAGGGGAAAACTTCGAGTCCGAAAAGGCGCTCACCTGAACAACTCCTTGATCATTTGCACAGACGCGAGAATTGAGGGCCAAGTCACCGGAACCCTCCTCTGCGAGCACCATTTGGAGCTGCTCGGCTCGGGCAAGCTCTCTTTCAAAGCCACGGCAGAAACCACGCTTGTTGGGCACAAGGCCACAATCGAACTCGTATATCCTCTCAAAACCAAAAGTTTGGAAGTCAATGGCTGTCTCACCGGCCAAATTTTTTGCACCGGAACGGTTCGTATCCACAAAGGTGCCATCCTGCGCGGCAGCTTGGAAGCCCGCTCCCTGGCCGTGGATCGCGGCGGGATTTGCGAGGCCTTCACCAAAATTGTGTCCTCCCCCACCCCGCCACAGGCTCCCACCAAAATCGACTGAACCCCCACCTTCGTTTTTCCCGCAAATTCCCTTTGCAGCAGGATCATTCCCAAGGTAAACAGAAGGGCTCTCATTATGCCTGAAACGACTCTGATTCTTCTAAAACCCGATTGCGTCTCCAAAAAACTTGTTGGAGAAGTGATCGGACGCCTCGAAAAAGCTGGCTACTCGATCCGCGGTGCCAAAGCTCTCCAGCTCGAACCCGGCATCCTCCGCGAGCACTATGCCCACATCGCCGACAAACCATTTTTCCCAGAAGTCGAAAATTTTATGTCCAGCGGCCCGGTCCTGGCCCTCGCCATCCGTGGGGAAGATGTGATCTCCGGCGTCAGGGAACTCCTCGGCCCAACAGACTCCACCAAGGCTGCCAAAGGCACCATCCGCGGGGATTTCGGTGTGGATATGATGGTTAACGTTGTCCATGCCTCGGATTCCCCCGAAAGCGCTCAAGCCGAACTGAAACGCTTCTTCGGCGACGGCGGCCTGTTGGACTGATCGGTCGGCAGGGCTTGTTCCTGGGGTAGCGTGCGGCAGTCCCCTGCCCGCCCACTTTTTAATTTCCGAATGGAACTGCCCCTCACCATACCGACCGGGTGTGATTAAAAGCCAGTGAGATGAAGGAGTTCGTGCGGGGTGGATCGTGATCTCCGAGCGCGATGGGACCAAGTGGCGGCGGAGCCGCGTAAGATTTGTCATCGTGCAGCGGAGTGCACGATCCACCTCACCCACTTCCAATCACACCCACACAGGCCTTCATCCACACCCGCTTCTTTTTCGCAAACCCGGCAAGGTTGATAAAATCACCGCTTGAGGACTTGGACGGACTGGGGCAGTGTCATGGTTAATCTATGAAAAAATCCGGGTGCGTTATCATTTTCTTATTCGTCGCGGTGTGCGCGAGTCTATTCGGGAATCTTGTGTTGTTGGCCCTTCTTGGGGTTCAGGGTGCCCCGAATGTTGCGGCTTCCCGGCTTTTGAAGGATCGGGGTTTTGAGGAAGTCCTTGTGGCCGATGGGGCCTCTTCCCAATCACGGATTGTTGTGATCCCCCTGGAAGGGATCATTGCGGTTGGCCAGCCCGGCCCCTTGGGCAGTGATCTTGTGAGCGATTTCAAACTTGCGCTTGAACAGGCGAGGACAGATCGAACAGTCAAAGCGGTGGTGGTCGCCACAGATAGTCCCGGAGGAGAGATCACCGCATCAGATGTCCTTTTTAATGCGATTCAAAACTTCGCAAAACACAAACCCATCATCGTTTACTTCAACAGCATCGGTGCCTCCGGAGCTTATTATGCAGCCTGCGGAGCGAGCTATATCATGTGCAATGACACCACATTCACCGGCTCGATTGGCGTGATTATTTCCACGCTCAACTACCGCGACCTTTTTGGAAAGATCGGCTTGGAATCCGTGGTTTTTAAAAGCGGGAAGTTCAAAGACATGCTGAATGGAGCCCGGGAGCTGACACAGGAGGAAAGCGAATATGTTCAGGGCTTGGTTATGCAAAGCTATGGGCGTTTTGTAGGTATCGTGGCCAAGGCCAGAAAGATTGATGAGATGCAACTCAGGAATGGGGCGGCCGATGGTAGAATTTTGAGCGGCACAGACGCGCATGCTGCCGGGCTGGTGGATCAGTTGGGCTATGTGGAAGATGCCTATGCAAAGGCCATGCAACTCGCCGGGGTCGAGGATGCGCAAGTGGTGCGTTACAAGCGCTCAGTTTCCTTTTCAGATATCTTTTCGCTGTTTGGCGAAGCCCGCACACCTGAAATCAAGGTCAATTTGATGGATGGCATGCCGAAACTTCTCCCAGGCCGGGTTTACCTACTACCCGCCATTTTCACTCCCTAGCATCTGCTGCTCTTGGACACTTTGCGAGCTGGCTTGGAGAGCGGTGTGGAGGAATTTGGAACAAATTTCTTGGGATTGAGGGCTCTCAATGAAGAATCATATTCCATACTCCTCGACCTAATGGGTAAAAAGTTTTCCAGCTCAGGGTGCCGGGAGAGATGATCGCGATGACTTTGCTGCCGCTGAACATCGCCCTTCTTTTGCTCGCAGGGTTTGGCGTGATTTTTTACGTGAAACTTTGGCGCCAAAAAATGGTGTTTGCCGGTCCTTCAGGAATTTTCGGACGCCCGGATGCGGGGGTGGCGGGGGTGCTTTCCATTTGGTTTGTCATGATCATTGCCCAATCGGCAGGAGCCTCGCTGTCGATCACTGTCTCAGGAATTCTGGCCAGTGGGGTCATCTACGCTGGCATTGTCGGAATGTTGATCACGCTTCTTGTGGTGCGAGGGATCTCGCTGACGCAGGCCTTCGGGTTGCGATGGATGAAGTGGCGTGAGGATTTCACCTGGGTGATGCTGGCATTCCTTGCGGTGCTTCCCATTGTGTTTTGCGTGCAGTGGTTGGTGTCTCTGATGGTGGTGCCGGAGGACCAGAACCAGCCGCTCCTGGAGTTCTGGATGAAGTCCCCGGATCTTATGCCGAGAGCCCTCGTGGCGGGAATGGCCGTGGTTTTTGCGCCATTGGCGGAGGAGTTTATTTTTCGTGGATATTTGTACGGGGTGGCCAAGCAATTTGTGGGTCCCCTCTGGGCTGGATTGGCGGCCTCCCTGCTTTTCGCTGCCATCCATGTCCACTTGCCCGCCTTCGCCGGTCTCTTCCTCCTCGCGCTCGCACTCACCCTGGTGTACGAAATCACCGGTTCGATCTGGGCTCCCGTTTTGATGCACGCCCTCTTCAACGGCCTCTCTCTGGTGCTCTCACTGCTCTGGCCACAACTCCCGTCATGAAACTTTTTAACCTCAGCGAGGAGGACTTGCTTGAGGAGTTGCTGGGCGGGCACTCGCTTGGAGAAGATGTGGTGCTGGGCCCTGGCGATGACTGTGCCGCAGTGCGTGTTCCTGGATCCCCCGATCTTCTTTTGCTGAAAACGGATTGCGTGGTGGAGAATGTGCATTTTTCCACGGACTTACAAGGGGCCAAGGTGGGAAGAAAAGCCATCTGCCGGGCCTTGAGTGATATCGCCGCCATGGGGGGCACTCCCTCCCATGCTTTGATCACGATCTTTTCTCCACCAGATGTGCCGCTTGCTTATTGGAAAAGCGTTTATCGCGGCTTAATGGCAGCTGGCCAAAAATATCTGGTCTCCATTGTGGGCGGGGAAATTTCATCAGCTCCCATTCGCGCCATTTCGGTATCGCTCACAGGTAAAGTGAAGGCGCAACAAATGGTTGGGCGCTCAGGAGGTCGGGCCGGGGATGTGCTCTACGTCACCGGCCGCCTTGGTGGTTCAATCCGCCGAAAACACTGGGCGTTTGAGCCCCGTCTGGCTGAAGGCCTCTGGCTTGCGGAAAACGGCTATGCAAGGGCGATGATGGACCTGAGCGATGGCCTTGCAAAAGATCTCCCACGTCTTGCAGCTGCCTCAGGCACTGGGTTTCAAATTCATCCAGAAGCCATCCCTCGCTCCAAAGGCTCAACATTTGAGTCAGCTGTCTCGGATGGTGAAGACTACGAGTTGCTGATTGCTGCGCCAAAAGCGTCCGCAACCGAACTGGATTCTGCATGGCACCGCGCTTTTCCAAAACTTCACCTCACCGCAATTGGAAACCTAACCGGAAATGGTGAAAGCTTTCCATTTCGCCAATCCGGCTTCGATCACTTTGGGACTGCCGCAAGTTAAAGTTTCTGAGCCGAAGGAAACAAATGACGAGGCAGATCAATTGTGAAGACACAGCCAAACCCCGGCCGACTGCGAACGCTGAGAAGACCATTATTTGCTTCCACGCTTCGTTTGGCAATGGAGAGCCCCAAGCCAAGGCCGCTGCGATCTTCCCCGCTCTGGCAGAACGGCTCGAAAATGCTTTCTTCGGTGCAGGGCGCAAGGCCTTGGCCCCTGTCCTCGATATCAAGGAGGATCCGGTCCGCCTGCGCGTAGGCGCTCAATGTCACTTCGGACTCTGGACGCGTGAATTTAAAAGCATTTTGCAGCAGATTGCCCAATGCAGAGAGTAACAAATCGCGATCTCCATCCACCGCAATTTCAGGATCCACGGCCGAGACCGACAAGGTACAATTCCGCACCTCTGCTTCCAGATTAGCTGAAAGGGTGGCTTCACCAATAAAATCAGAGAGCGAGAAGAGCTGATATTGAAGTGGCAAGCCAGCGCTCATTCGCACTTCACTCAATGATCGATTGATCAGGTTGGACATTCCAACGAGGCTGCGGTCAATCACGCCACCCGTAGCCCCACTGACACTCATATTCCCGGTCTTGAGCGCATGGAGCGCCAAGGTGGCCACGTTCAGGTAGTTCCGCAGCTCATGGGCAAAAATGCCAAGGCGTTCATTGAGGGCTTCCGTCTGACGGTCAGCCACTTGAAAATCCCTGCGATAGTTGAATTCAGTAACAGCAACCGCAATGCCATTGTCCAAGCAACGATTGAGCGCACGAAACTCATCGATCTCGATAGAAACATCCGTTTCATAGGCCAGGTCGGTAATAGCCTGACAAAGGTCCCCGTAGTCATGCACCACCTGCTCAACCGTGAAGCCAAGATCCAGAAGCTCCCGACCATGACGAGCCGCTGTCTCTCCCAGCTCTGACATAAAAGGTGCCCCCCCACCAGCCGGCCCGGAAACCCTGCGACTCAGCTGAGGCTCAGAAGTCTGTTCGACACATAGGGTCTTGATCAGCTGATTAAGAAATAGCGGAATGCCATGCTTGGACCTCACCCCACTTGCTTCGGTTTTCGACCGCTCAGCAGACTTGCCTTCGCATCGCGCGATAAGCTCTTCCCTGTTGGCGCTGAGAAATTTGTGCATCATCGGCATAGACCATAAGCCAGTTTTTAGAGATCGGGCGAATTAATTTGCAATTATTTTTTAGCACGCGCAGTCATTTTACTTTAGAGTCCGCATATCTCGATACTACGGAAATATTGGCTTACTAAGGTGTTCACCTTATTGACATCACTTTGTTATCCGAACTTTTTTAAAGATGTACATTTAATTAGGAATGGGGTTTTTCATCGAGATATTTCTTCCGAACGATATCCAAGAACCAAGCCAATGACGAACCCAATGCTGCTGCTGGGAAACAGACAACCCCAATAATAAATAGCGCGATAGGCCAAAGGTTATGGGACGTGGGATCCTTTGCGGTATCAACCATCATCCGCAGAAAATAGGCAACCAGGGGTGCTGCGCCAATGGAAAGCGAAATAATAACCGCTCCATGTTTCGAGAACAATTTGGTAAAGAAGGCGCTCAATAGAATTACCCACAAGGGATAACCGATCAGCGCATTTGGAAGGGACAAATCAGAATAGGCAGGAAGCCAGATTGCTACGCCGGATACCATAAACGCCATGATCGATCCGGGCAGAAGCGGGAGCAGATGTTTTATCATTTGCAACAAGAGTGAGCGATAGGCATATGTTCGACTGTTCCAGAAGTTAGACTCTTCAGGTTCTCACATCACCACCATCGGATCCTTAGGCCATATTCCCACTCCATTCTTCATCGATACCAAACCACGGTGATTCCGTGCAACGATGAATGAAAGGTCTGAATCTGGACAATCTCGATCCCAGGATGCTGGTTGATCCAACCTTCCGCCTTCTGGTGGCTTTTCTCAATAAGGGCGTAATCAAGGGTGACCTCACCCAGCCTGATCGCAAGGCTCTCCTTGAATACGGCCCGATTGATGGGTTTAAAAGTACCCGGGGCGTTTGTTTGGGGCAACGGAGGTGGTGTGGTCATGTGTTATTATTTGGAGGAGGTGGATTGTTCGAGCTGCCTTTTTTGCAGCGCTCGGACAATTCACGCATCGCCGCAAGGGCCGCCGGCAGTTCAGTCTCCGGGTTGGTGATTTTTCCTTCGATGGAGAGTCTCCCCTTGTAGCCCGCATCGGCCAAGGCCTGAAAGAACCTGGAAAAATCACAAACCTCTGCGCCCGGAGCAAGGCGGGTTGGCACGGTGGCAATGTGAGCGTGAGCTAGAAGATCCCCAAACCCGACAATGTCCTCATAGGAATCGCCGTCGCGCATCAAATGAAAGGCATCAATCAGCAGACGGAGGCCCGGATGCGCTACCTCTTGGACAAGCTCTGCGCATTCCTTCACGGTGTTGAGGACATTGCACTCAGCGGAATTTAACGGCTCAACAACAACGGTGACGCCATGATCGAGAGCCAGCGGCGCAACCATCCGGCAAAAGGCGAGAAGCTGGGCATGTGCAAGATCGGTGTCGAATCCTTCCGGGATGCGCCGGGCGCCTCCCGAGCCAAAAACGATGACTTCAACCCCAACAGCTTCAGCCCGAACCATGGTTGTACGAACATACGCCTCCAGCGCATTTGTGTCCACGTCGGGGCCGACGATTTTTAAATCACCCGGCACAAAGAGATTCAGAACCGGACATGGAATCGCTGCCTTTTGCACCGCATCGAGAGAGGCACGAAAAGCATCCTCAGGTTCCATGGGCCTGAGCGAAGCCGGAACACTACATTCCACGTAGTCGAAGGAGGACTGGGCCGCAAGGGTCGCCAAACTTATGTCACCACAAACACCAAATTGCATTATGTTTCTCCCGGGTTGGTCCACTTGGGCCTCGCGCTTTTGCCACTGAAATTTGGGTTAGGTTCACGGTTTGGTCCCACTTTATCAATAGAAAAGGTTAGCTCCAAAATCGGGGGTTTTGCCAGCCTCGACCTCCTTGGCCCAGAGATCGAGACGTCCACGGTCTATCTTCCAAAAGGATCGGCATAAATCAAAATATTCAAGAACCACCTGCTTTTCGCCTTTCTTGAGCAGATTCGCTGCCGTAGTCAAAGGGTAGAATCGCTCTTCATCAGTCGAGGCCGCTGCCAGCTTCTTGAAAGCATCATCAAAAGCGTCCCTCCGGGGTGATGAGCATTGGTGGGTTGCAGGCCACAAGGAACATTAATGAAATGCAGGCGATAACTTTCATTGCTTGAACGATTTTACCAAGATAGGCGCTAAAGCGGTTAGGTGCTGATGATGCAAGTGAGGACCGAGTCTCAAAAGCGAATACGCTCTTCTGTGCTTAACCTTAAATTCTTGATTTCCATCTCCTCGGATGGCGGCTGCCATGAACAACTGCAACAATAGAAATGACACCGGGGAGAACCACATAAATCACAAGATACGGAAATCTTCGTAGAAGCGCCATTCAAGCGGCGCGGTGAACAATGGGATACATCTCTGGGATTTTTGAGATCATTGTGAAGCAGGTATCGACGCTGCGGACAAATTCCGAACCAAGGCCCGCACGGCGCCTCTCATACCAAATGGCTGCTTCAGCGATATCAGCTTCAGCCTCGTCTCTTGTAAGTCTCTTGTAATGATGGCCAGCCTCACAGGCTGGCCAAAATGCGCTCACGGGCAATCTCCCATGGAGTGCCCGCAGCAGGCTGTGCTTCGAGAGCATCGAGCCTCCGATCCAGCTCGGCGATATGCTCGGGACTCAGGCCGATGCCCGAGGAATCTTCCACGATGCTATCCCACAGATCCTCGACAAGTTGAATCCTCTCACCAACAGGCAACTGCTTCAGATCATTGATTGCAAGGCTCATAGGTTGATAACGTAATGGAATTTGGATGTGCTTCAACTCTGATGTCGCGATTACTGATCGTACGGGTGTGATTAAAAGTGGGAAAGGTGGATCGGGCGCTCCGCCGCACGATGAGGAATCCACGCGGCTCCGCCGCCACTTCCTCCCATCGCGCTCGGAGATCGCGATCCACCCTTCGGCGGACTCATCAACTCACCCACTTTTAATCACAACCTGATCGTCCAAATTAAGCACTATGACGAAGGTCGGCTTCGAGGTTTTCCAGCACGAGGTTGATGGGGAGTTGGATGACGTGGCGGCAGTAAGCGGTTTCTGTGGAGTTGAAGGAGCCGTTTTCAAAGTATTTGTTGGCTGGGGCACCTCCTCCGCAGAGTTTGAAGTAGCCACATTCGTGACGGCAGCGCTCGACGCCGGATGCGATGGCGTCATTGGCATGACGGAATTTCTCCGATTGGAGGCCATCGAGGAGTGAAGTTTCAGGGATCTTTCCAAAGGTGAAGTCGCCGTATTCCGAAGTTGTGACGCCAAGCATCTCTGGGGAGAACGTCGAAAAATTTCCCTGCCAGTCCACACTAAGGATTCCGAAGGGCCGCACCTGTTCGTTTTCGTAGAGGAATTCTGTGATGGCCGCATCACGGCCCATGCCAATGCGCTGAAGGGCAAAATCAAATTCCCGGATTCGCACGGCCCCATTGGCGGCTTTTTGACGTTCGAACATCGTGCGGAAAAAGGCTTCGACACGGCCGGCATGGGATTCTTGGAGGCTGGATTCGGTGTGGATGCCTTCCTGCTCTTCCACGTTAAAACCAAAGCGCGCCATGCCATTTTCCAAAAAGAAGTCGAAAATTTCGTCAGCGTGATCGAGGGAGGCCTCGGTGACAACGGCGATGACATGAAACGAGATCCCGTGACTTTGCAAGGTGCGGGCCCCGCGCATCGCAAGTTCGTGGGTGCCTTTGCCCTGACGTGTTTTACGGTGCGAATCGTGCACCCAGGCAGGCCCATCAATGCTTAGCCCCATGGAAATGTTTCGGGATTTGATGAATTCGCACCAGCGCTCATTGATGAGGGTGCCATTGCTTTGGAAGGAATGAATCACCTTCAGCCCGGAGGGGGCCTCGGAGTCAATGACGTCCAGGGCTGATTCATACCATGAAATGGGAACAGCGAGCGGCTCGCCCGCGTGCCAGACGAAGGTCAGGGACTCGGAAACCAGACCGGAAGAAAATATTTCCCGGACGACTGAACGCAGGGTTTCGTGATCCATCCGGTGGGTTTCCGATCTGCCGGGCAGATAGCAGTAGTCGCAATTAATATTGCAGAAGGGGGAGGGCTGAATGACGGCCAAACGCAACCATTCTTCCTTGGTGCAAAAGCCTGGGGGTTGGGGATCAGGCGTTTCCAATGCCGTTGTGCCTGATTCCATTAAGAGAACCTCGTTGATTTCCGGATTGCGGATTTCGGGAAAAGAAACATCTTCGATGTTCCTCTACTTAGGAGGCGTGAAGGATCCACGGATTGTGCGGAGAGCACGGATCAGAGGTGATTGCGGGTTTTGGAAGAAGAAACATGTTCCATGTTCCTCTACGTGTTGGCTCAATAATTGTGCCAGTTGCCCCAGCCGCCGTTGTGCCAGTTATGCCAACCATTATGCCAGTTGTGCCAACCGCCATTGCCCCAGGCGTTGCGCCACCAGAGCATGTCAGCGTGGCCGGGTGCGGGTTTACGACCCTCGACGATGTCGGGTGTGGTACGACCAAGGGATTCCCGGACTTTGGCAACCCGTGTGTCGATATCCGATGCCGCATCCAGCGGAGTCAGTTTGGCGGCCTGAGCGTTTTGGGTCATGGCCAACGCGACCGTTCCTCCCAACATGAGGGTTTTGAGATGGGTGATGAGGTTTTCTTTGGGGTTCATGGTTATTCTCCTTTGATCAGTTTTGCTGCGGCGTCCTTGGATTCCTGAGATTGTTGTTTGAGTTGTTCATCATGGAGGGCGTTATTAAAAAGAAAGGCAACGCCCTCCCCTGAGGCTGTGTTCAAATCAAAGAGAACCCCATTTTTTTTGCCAATCCAGATGGTGGACGGGGCACCGTCCGAGGAAGCCTGGCCGGTTCCAAAGGCATTCACGAGGATGCTCTTCAGAGCGAGGGAATCTTGGCCATCGTCGGTGTGCAGGGCGACCCCATAAAGTTTTCCATCCCACACATAATAAAGAAGGGTGTCCAAGAGGGCCGGACCAAAGAGGAGCTTGGCATCTTTTCCTTTATAGATTTTGAGATTTCCACGATCCTGCTCGATCTCAAACTTGTCACCAGATGTGGGAAACGCGTCCCCAAAAGCCATTCCGGAGAAACCGGGCAGCTTGTCCACATTGAGAAGCAGGGCCTTGTCAGCTTCTGATTCCGGGGGCGCTGAGGGACCATCCTGAGCCCCGGCGATGCCGGACATCGTCAATAAAACCGCGCTGACAGCCAAAGGGAAAAAACCTTTATTCATCAGCGGCAGAATTACCCCAAGAGGCCTTTGCGAATCAAGAGATTTCTTTTGCCCTCACTTTCCAAGGGTGCGTTTAAACGGGGGGAGGTCAAGTGCGACTCTGATGTGAGACGGCGGGAGAAGGAACTCTTAAATCTCGAATGACGGGAAGAAGCATTCGCGTTCCTCGATAACCTCGGAGCCAGGCGATATACGCCACTCGATCATCTTCTTTCTGGCGAACGTCCCGATCGGGAATCCTCGCTTGCTTCTGGCGTGGCTCGTGCTTTCGCAGGAAGCATGACTGAAGACCCTGGAGAGTCGTGGATTGCTGCATCGGTTTCGGATTTTATGTAGGGCGTATTGTAATTTTGCTCACTTTTCCATCCTCACCAAAATAAACGTCAAAAACCACGCCATCTATAGAAATGAAGCCGCGTTCTGGACCAAGATTATAGTGCAATAAAAACCCCCAATCTTTGTCCGCTTTGCCGAGTTTATTGATCACCTCCGGGTATGTGAGTCCATCCAATAAACGATGCTCCACAATGTATTTCGCCATGTAGTAGCGATCTTTTGGAGGGCAGTTTGCCCATAGCGCTGGTTCAAAGCGGTAGAAGCGCCATTTCTCAATAAGTGTATTTCCGAAGAATATCCAATAAAGACCGCAGAGAACCGCCAGCGGAAGAATGAGGCGAATGAAGCGATTCATGTTTTATCCGAGGCGATGGTGCCATTAAGTCAACTGCCTTGTTCGACCAGTTTTGGTGCTTCGGAAATATAAAGTTCAATGCCTGAAGGATCAGTAACTACGAATTGCGTTTCACCCCAACTCTGAGTCTGGATGTCTCTGGTAATGGGAATACCTGCCTGTTTAAATGATTCGAGAACAGAATGGGCATCGTCTACTAGGAAAGGTAAGTAAATTCCGCCACTGTAAGCCGTGTTTAGTCCTTTTTCTTTTGAAGGGGCGCTGAATCCTAATGTTCTTTTATGGTTTGGGGATTGGATGCAAATAAAGTCGCCTGTCTCGGCGTTGATCGAGTATCCGAAATGCTGGATATAAAAGTTAGCTGTTTCTCTAAATTTATCAGTCGTAACACCGATGTAGGAGTTTGCGCGTGGAGTAGTCATATCTTTTAGTCGTACAGTATTATTGAGCCGAGTGCGGCAATTTACCTACAAATGCCGCGTGCAGTTTAACTCCTACAAATGCGGCATTGAAGGCCAGACTTCGTCCATGGCGTCTCATTAGCGGTTTTTTAGCCTCCATTGAGACCCCTTTTCAAGGGTAAACGGCTTGTCAGCCTTTGCCTACGTGGTCAATCCAGCCGCAAGGAACGTGGGTCTCCGGCTTTCGGGCATTTTGGCTTGGGGAACCCTACAGTGCAGCCTGACAACAGTGCAGGAAAATCGGTATGCGATGACCGTATTTACACTCCGGGCTTTTCTGAAAAACTGACCGATCTGCACGGGGGGAGAGCCTCGTAAGCACCATTTAGACAGCCGTTCCGACGAGCGGAACCCTCCCGGAAAGTGTTTGGTGCGAGGTGAGCCCTACTCGCGGTAAGTTCGATTGGTGAGTTTCTGGAGGACTTCCTTTCGGTCGGAAATGTAAAGGTGATCGCCTTTCTTAAGGGCTCAGCAGCTATGATCATCCAAGAATAGGTTGGGGTTGCCATGGGATTCGCTCAAAGCGGTTGCTGTTTCGAAATCCACATGGTAGCCTTCGAGCATGATCGTTGAGCTTCCAGAATCCGAAATTCGGGGGACCGGTATGACGAGCAGTTTGGCCAAGCTGGAGCTTGCTGTGGCCTTGTATCGCGACCGCAAGGTATCCCTTGGCCGGGGTGCCAAGTTGGCCGGTCTGCCCTCCCCAGAGTTTCTTCGCGAAGTTGGGCGCCGGGGAGTAACCGTAAATTACGACATCGCGGACCTTGAACAAGACATCGCCACTCTCTCCTCTTTGCCCTAGACGTGCTGGTCGTTTGCGACACCTCACCGATCTCGGCATTGATCACGGTCGGCCGCGTCGGGCTGCTGGAAGAACTTTTTGGCGAAGTGGTGATTCCTCCTGCCGTATTCGAGGATTTGTCCGCTTTCCATGAGTCCATTCCGTTGTGGGCAAAAGTTGTGGATGTGCGAGACATCACCAAGGTCGAGCGATTTTCCAGTGTGCTCGACAGAGGCGAAAGTGAGGCACTCGTGTTGGCGGTGGAGCTCGGTGCGGATTTCTTGCTGATGGACGAAAAAGCAGGCCGTGAAGTTGCCGCGCTTGAGGGGTTGAAGGTTGTCGGATTGCTCGGTGTCGCGCTTCGGGCCAAACATGCTGGCATCCTCGGCTGCCCGATGAAACAACTGTTGGCGGAGTTGGAATCGATGGCGGGATTTCGAA
This sequence comes from Terrimicrobiaceae bacterium, assembly GCA_041744075.1. Lineage (GTDB taxonomy): Bacteria > Verrucomicrobiota > Verrucomicrobiia > Chthoniobacterales > Terrimicrobiaceae > JAJTZA01. The sequence continues at coordinate 310 of JBGTLQ010000221.1, read as the reverse complement.
TGTCGCATGAGCTGATAAGCCGTGTGATCATTCTTGCGGAAGAGGGGTGAGGGAGCCGAAATATTTGGGTTTGGTCCCGCGCCCCCAATCGATAGAAAAATCCACGCCTTCTCTACGGGTCTTTTGAAACGACACCCCCTTCCTCAAATTATCCTGGCCCAAATTAATATCAATTATAACTTATGGGACTGGTACCTTTTCAACAAGCCATCCGAAGCAGGCGGGCGAGCCCGTAGGGCTCTTGCTCGCCTGACTGCTTCGGTGGCGCGTTGAAGCTGCCGAACTGGCATCTTCGAGATGCCATGAAAGT
>JBGTLQ010000220.1:0-22551 GCA_041744075.1 Terrimicrobiaceae bacterium | reverse complement strand
CCGCGTATTTCCCGGCATTCCAACGTTAAGCTGAGGGACAGCATCTCGGTCATTTCACTAAGATTCCCATGGAAAGGTAGAAATTCTTAAAACGGTTTTCTCAAATCCGCCTTCCGACCAGCTTCATTGCTTGATCGGATCCCTCCATCGTGCTCCCGTGGGACGGCACTGGTAACAAAAAGAAGAGTGAAGAAATGCCCAAGCAGGCAAAAAGCATCAATCTGGATGGATCTTTTAGTTCGATTGGGAGGAAAAACAGGGCCATGGAGAAAACCAATGTGCAGGTATAGATCGTCAACAGGCAGAGGCCGACAAGCGATGAAAGATGGGTGCGGACGTTCTGTGCCGAAGGCGGCGGTTGGAATCCAATGGGCTCAATGGCATTTAAGTTCAATGGGGGGAGGTCATCGGTTTTCATACGGAAAAAATGATCTTCAATTTAATTGTTGTTAAAGGATTTGGTCGGAGGCCAAAAAGCGGATCATCATACTCCAATGTCAGGGCCTTGATGCACTGGCGTTGCGCAATTTCATGGTGTTCGGGATCTCAGAATTTGCTCGATGACATGGGGATCTTGCCGGAGGTCCAATAGAGCGACGATAATCAGCCTGGATTCGCTCGCGGCGTAATAAAGTCCGTAAACTCTTGCCCGCCCAACAAGTGCCCTGCGCAGACGGTTAGAACCCCTGACGCTGCTTCCAATATCGGGAAAAATACGAATGAGCTCAACGAGGGCGTCAATTGCTTGTGTTGGAGCCACCCGGGCGTCGGCCTTGAGGAAATCCTCTGAGGCCCCGGAAGTCCAGATAACATTCTCAAGCACGCTTTTGCGTCCGCAAATCTTCCCATCTCACTCCTGTCTTGGGATGCGAGAGAAAGTAATCTAGCCGTTCTTCCATCAATTCGAGCGTCGTGGCCGATAGAACAGGCGCATTCTGGGACCTCAGAGCCACCTTTGCGAGCTCCGATGCCAGTTCAAGTTGCTGATCAGGCTCGAGAGCATCAAGTTCCGGAAATTTCTCTGCGATCATATCTAATCCTATTCATTATGTGACTTTCTGCAAGAGCCAACAGATTACTCTTACACCGTGGGCTTCCATTTCGTTTCGGCGTGTCAATGAAGGTAGCGCGTAGCTCGGCTGCGGCCTTATCTCTGCTTGAACATTGTTAAGTCGGTGGATGCGTCGTTCATCGTTGGGGATTCTGCACCAAGAAGATCAACGATCGCCTTCTGATCACCCCATGAATCAAGGGGACGGCCCTTTTCCAAGCCATTCCTATGAATCCTGCAAATCCTGTCATCCTGTCGATTTTCCGGTCCTTCTGCCGAGATGGGCGTCAGACCAGCCTGCCTTCGATCAGTCCGAGCGGGAGGGGTGCTGGTTGAGGTGGTTTGGAGTCAATTTGCACATGTTGCCCGCTTTCCGACGATTTTTCGAACGCGTGCATCACTTCCAGAGCATGGTAGGCGAGTTCGCCGCTGGTGCGGTGTTTGTGTTTGCCGCCGCTCAGAATGGCGTACCCCAGATCGGCCGCGCCGATGCTGCGCATGTTGGAGGCGTAGCGGTGGCTGAGGGCGAGGTCATGCCAGTCCGTGGAACCCGGGGTCCAGACGGCGACCGGCCCACCAAAGGTGTTGGGATCGGGGACTTTGAGGGATCCCTCGGTGCCGTATAGTTCGATCGGGCTGTGACCATGACGATGCACATCGAAAGAAATAGTCATTGAGATGGTTGCCCCGGAATGAAACTCCAGCGAGCCCGAGTAGTGGGTTGGAACTTCGACGGGCAGGATTTTTCCAAACTGCTCTTTGCAGGTGGCGATGCGCTCGGTGTGGGCGCGTGAGGTGATCGCGCTGACCTGACGGACAGGCCCCAGCAAATGAACCAGCGCTGTGATGTAATAAGGACCCATGTCAAACATCGGACCGGCGCCGTATTGATAGAAGAAGGTGGGGTTGGGGTGCCATGATTCCGGTCCTTTGGACATCAGAAAGGCGGTGCCGCCAGTGACTTTTCCGATCCATCCGTCATCAATAACCTTGCGGCAGGTTTGCAATCCTGCGCCCAGAAAGGTGTCCGGCGCGCAGCCGACGAGCAGGCCTTTTTCGTCAGCGAGATCGAGCACGGCTTTTCCATCAGCCAAGTCAACCGCGAGCGGTTTCTCGCAATGGACGTGTTTGCCGGCTTGGAGGGCTTGGAGGCTGACTTCGGCATGGACGGCCGGGATGGTGAGATTGATGACGAGGTCCACCTCGGGATTGGCCAGCAGCTCGGAAACACTCTGCGCTTTGGATTGGTTTTCTTCCGCCTTGGCCTTCGCGGCCTCCATGTTCACGTCAGCGCAGGAAACGATTTCAAGGACTTCGAAGATTTTGGCACCGTTGAAGTATGCTTGGGAAATATTTCCACAGCCGATGATGCCGACACCGATTTTGTTGTTTTTCATGACGAGTTTTTAAATTATTTGAGTCCGCGCGCGATGCCTTGGGAGGTCAGGTATTGATAACTTTGCTGGACGGCTTCCATCATATTCCCGCCATAGCTGTCGAGTTCGACGGCGATAAGTTCCGCATGGGCCGCGACTTTTGATGCCGCTACGAGGTCGACCTGTCCGGTGCCCGCTGGAAGGAACGGGACTGAGTCGCTCACCATGATTTTGCCATCCTCGGTTTCTGCCTCGGTGAACGTGTCGGTGGCTTGAAGAACACCATCTTTGAAATGCAGCGCTTTCCCGCGCACGCCAATTTCTTGAATGAATTTTGCAGGGTCACGTCCGGCTTTGGCGACCCAGAAAACATCCGCCTCCCAAAGAACGGTGTCAGGGGTATTTTCCAGAAAGACCTGATACCCGGGTTTTCCGTCCACATCAAGGAGATCCCAGTCGTGATTGTGATAACCAACTTGGAGGCCGTGGGCCTCCGCATTGGCAGCGGCCTGACAGTAAAGCTCGGCGGTGGCCTTGATGGCATCCATGGAGGCAAAGTTTTTTTGAAATTCGGGGGGGCAACCGGTGATGAGATATCGGTGACCAAGCAGCAGGGCCGTTTCGATCACCTCATTTGTTTTGTCGCCGAGCGGGAGCGAACAATGGCAACTCGGAGCTTTTAAACCAAGTTCGGCAAAGAGGGCCGCGGCTTTCTGTGGGGTCGATCCTGGGAAGCCAGCGGGCTCGACACATCCAAATCCCATGGCGGCAATGGCGCGGATGGTGCCTTCGTAGTCGGCGGCGGCTTGTTCTCTGACACTGTAGAGTTGGACGGTGATTTCGGGGATCATGATTCGGAGTAGGTTTGAGCTAGGGTGGTTTGATAAAAACCGTGGTGAAACGTTGGAAAGTTCAAGTGTAGCAATCCCATTTCTGGTAGCAATTGACAAAAACTATGATTCACGGTGCTAAAGTGGCCGCCTTGGAAAGCGTCGGAGCGTATGTGAGCCCTGCGGGCGGGGCGGTGTTGCCTGCACGCATCGCAGCAAACCGCCTCTTTTTTGAGATGATCACTGAAGGGACGGTTTATGCCCCCGATGAGGAAACGCTGCACGGTGTGGGCACCATTTTTGTCCATCAACCTGGCCAACTGACGGTCTTCCGCAGTCCGGGGGATGCGCATTATGCCTGCATGACGGCAAGATTTCTTCTGAACCGGGTCTCGCCTCGGGTCAAATGGCCGCGTCATTTTTTCTGGGAAGACCCGCGTGGTGTTCTTGCGTTTTGTGAGGAGATGCTTTTTGCGTTTCATCACACCGGCCTTGATCCCGGACTGCTGGGGGATCTGATTTTGAGTCAGTTCCGATTTCGGCTTGATCATTTTCAAAAGCAAACAGGCTCACGTGGCATCCCGCCCCGGCTCGCGAGTGTCTTGACCTATATCGAGAGGAATCACGCCAAACCCATCGTCCTTGAGGACCTGGCATTGCAAGCCGGTATGAGTTCCTCCCATCTTCATGCCCAATTCCGCAAACATGTGGGAATGACACCGCATCAGCATCTTATCCATGAGCGAATGAGGATGGCCAAACATCTGCTTGTCAGTACGGACGAGCCCGTGAAAGCTGTGGCCAGCTCGGTTGGCTATGCAAACACCGAAAATTTTTGTCGGGCCTTTCGTAAGCACTTTGGGACAACAGCCGCCCTTTATCGCCGTCGATTCAAAACGTATTGAGAAGGGGGCTATGACTTACTGAGCCGCTTCTTCTTCGCGTGGTTGCGTGAAGGCGGGGATGTTTTGAATGCCGGCGTCCTTGAGGGCATCGAGGACTTTGACGACCACGCCGAAGGGAGCATCCCGGTCGGCCTGCATGGCGATGGGGCGGTTTGGGAATTCTGCGCGGGCGGCTGTGAGTTTTGCGGAGAGTTCGTCGAGTGCGATGGCTTCTCCGTCCAACATGATTTCTTCTTCGCCTTTGACCTGCAGGAGCAGCGGCTCGGTTTGTTCGGCGGGGGCGAGGTCCGCGGTTTTCGAATCTGGCAGGTTGATTTGGAGTTGGGGCTGGGTCTTGCGAAACGTGGTGGTGACGATAAAAAAGATGAGCAGGATGGCGAGGATGTCGATGAGCGAAACAAGCACGATCGATGGCTGCCGTCTTTTTCGCGTGAAGAATTTCATGATGGGACCGCTCTCTTATTTTTTGTCCACGGTGAGGATCGTGGGGGCAGCTCCTTGGGGGTAGCACTTGGCAACCAGATCACCCACCAGCGATTCCATTTCCACGGACATCACTTCGATTTTTCGCTGAAAGTAATTGTGAGCGATGAGGCTTGGGGCCGCAACGCCGAGACCAACAATGGTGGTATTCAGGGCTTCCGCAATTCCTCGGGCGATGGCGACCGGATCTCCACCACCACCGAGATTGGCAAAGATGCCCACCAAACCGGATAGCGTTCCGAGCAGCCCAAGCAGTGGCGCAACGCCAGTGCTGATTTCCAAGATCACCAACCCGCTTTCGAGTCGGGCGACTTCCTGACGTGCTTGGGTTTGCACGGCCTCCACCGCTTCGGTTCGTGGCCATGACAGCTGACGCAGCAGCATCGCGAGGATGCGGCCCAGCGGGGAGGGTTTGGCGTTGATCAGCTTTTGAAGATTGTCGAGGTCATCTCCTGGTTCGAGGCGCTGGATTTCTTTGACCAGGCTGACGGGGATCACGGCTTTTTCTCGCAAGGCCGAGCCGCGGAGGATGATCACCGTGAGGGAGATCACCGAGAGCAGAAGCAGGAAAAACATGAAGACTCCCCCTTTGATGAAAAAATCCATGGCGGGAGCCAGTGCATTGGCTAAAAAAAGTTCGGTCATGATGTGAGTGGTCGGGTTATCAAAGAATTGGAGATTGGTTAAGCATGGGGCGGGAGTGGGCGTCGGTCAATTCGGGAGGATGGTGAATGTGTAGTCCACTTCGATCTTTCCATCCTTGAGCATTGGCAGGATGTCTTCAGGAATGGGTGGAATCTCGGCTTCCATCACGGCACGGACGCTGGTGGAGGCAAAACTTTCGTTCGAGCTGTTTCTGAGGACCTCCACCCGCTGCACTTTGCCGGACTGGAGGACCACAAACCGGAGTTCGAGGGTTCCGGTGTTAAGCAATGAAATCGCATCATTCACATAATAATACCAACGGGAGCCAATCGCATCCGAGAGCTGCTTTTTGTAGCGTCCGAGCGGAGTTGCCACGGCATCGGCGGCGGCCCGGCCACGATTGGAGATATTTCCTTTCAGCCGTGTCACCCGAGTTTGAGGTTGGTAACCGGGCAGTGCGGGACTGGCTGGCTGGGTTTCCGGTTTCGGGGGCTGGATCTCCTCGGGAGTTGGCCGCGGTGTGGCTTGGGGGCGAATGGGCTGGAGCAGGGCGATCTCGCTCGCGGGTTGACGCGGCGTGGGTTTGGGAAGGGCTTCCTCAGGGGCTGGAGGTGAGGGTTCGGACGGTTGGGTTGGTTCCGCCGCCGGGGAAGCGGGCTGTGGTTCTTTGCCGGCCGTGAATTCGCGATCCTCAAATTGTGTGGCCGGAGATTCCTCGCCGTCCTGGGTTGGAAGGGGGATGTCACCGGTGGCAGGGGCTTCGGACGCAGCCCGCGTGTCTTTGTCAGATTCAAAGGTTGGTGTCTCCGGCGGCGTTGCGCTTCGCTGGGATTCCATTGTGGAAAGATATTGCGGCTCTTCAACAGCCGGGGGGGGAGGATCCACCATAGTCACTTGGATGGTCTCCTCTTCCTCGGGAATGATTATCGTTGGGGGTTGCAACCCCACAACCAAGGCGATCCCAATGATCAGAAGGAGGTGCAAAATGACGGAAAGCACCGCCGCGCGAAAGGTCTTCTTCCGCGTGGTCTCCCGCCAATCAATGATCAAGGAATTCATTGGCCGGGAAGTTTGCCTGTGGATCGGGCATGATGGAAGAGGTATTGCTGAACGTATCCGGCGTAGGGTCCAAAACGGCGGGTGGAATATTCCTCCAATTTGAGCGGGGAGGTCTTTCTTTTCCGCATGGCCGTTGCGATGCGGGCAATCCAAACATCCACGGGGATTGCCTCCAAACGCTCGTAGGCAAAGAGGAGGACACAATTTGCGACCTTCCGCCCCACACCCGGCAGCAGGCACAATTTTTCTCGAAGTTCGTCCGTGGGCAGGGCCCTCCACGCCTCAAGGTCCACCTCACCACCATCAACAGCTCTCGCGGTTCCCAGCAGATTTTTGGCCCGAAATCCAAGCCCGCATTCCCGGAGCGCATTTTCATCAAGAGATGCCAGACGCGAGGGGTCTGGATAGGCGTGAATCGAGGAGCCCCGGACCGGGCTCCCATAGCGGGAACGGATCGCCAGCGACATCTGACGAATATGGGCCACCTGCTTCATCGAGGATGTGATAAAGGTGGCCAAACATTCCCATGTCGGTTGCCGCAGAATCCGCATCCCACGGCATTGGGAAAGCGCAGCCTGCGAATAGGCATCTGCGGGGAAGCTGGCGTAGATCGATGACATCGGATGGTCCAAAGCAAAATAACATCCAACCCCCGCCTCTCTGCCACTGAATATTTCCAGTTGATCACCGATTTGTTGGACGGTGAGCAGATCGGCTCCGCAAAGGATTTTCCAGAGATCCCCGTCCTGCTCGGTGTGAAAGACTTGCCCGCTCTCCAACGTGAGTTGGAGATTGAAGTCGGGCACGCTCAGGATTGCCTGCGGGCTGACGGCTTTTTTTGGCAGGGAGTCACGCCCTGGTAAACCCCCACTCCCCAACCACGCGTCAGACATTCAGAATCGCCGGGTCTCCGTAGAGGGTGTTGCCTGATGCACGAATGATCTGCACCGGGAAAATTTCCCCGACGTGACGAGGCTCTCCTTCGAACACCACAATCTTGTTGGTGCGGGTGCGTCCGGTTAGCCGATCCGGGTTGTTTTTGCTGGGTCCCTCACACAAAATTTCTGTGATGCCGCCGACAAGTGTTGTGAGTTTTTCGGCACAATGACGGTCAATCACCGCGAGCAGATCTTTGTTTCTGCGCTCTTTGACTGCCTCAGGAATTTGGTCCTCCATCGTGGCGGCTGGGGTGTCCCGGCGCTTCGAATAACGAAAAACAAAAGCATTGTCGAAGCCGGTCTCTTCGGCCAGCGCGACGGTTTCGGCAAAGTCCTCCTCGGTCTCGCCGGGGAATCCCACAATGATGTCCGTGGTGATGGCGATGCCCGGTCGGGCCTCACGGAGGGCATGCACAAGCTTGCGAAATTTGTCGGCAGTGTAGCCGCGACGCATAATCTTTAAAATGCGATCTGAGCCGCTTTGGAGCGGAAGGTGGACGTGTTCCACGAGATTGGGCAGACGGCGAAAGGCATCCACAAGATCCTGACGAAAACCAATGGGATGAGGCGACGTGAACCGCACCCTGGCGATGCCCTCCACGGAGCAGACGGCTTCCAACAATTGAACGAATGGGCTTTTGCCATCCACGGCAGGAAACTCGTGGCGGCCATACAGATTCACGATTTGCCCGAGCAGGGTGACTTCGCGCACGCCTTTGGCAACCAGTCCCCGTACTTCAGCCACAATCTCAGCCATGGGTCGGGACCTCTCGCTGCCACGTGTTTGCGGCACAATGCAGAAGGCACAACGCATGTTGCAGCCTTGCATGATGGAGACAAACGCCGAGGACCGGGCTCCACGGTCCACGTGTTCGCGGATAGTGTTTTGCGAGCCCTCTTCTTCGTCAACGTCCACAATCGGAAGACGTTCATCATCCATGCGGGCCTCAAGTTTGGCGCGAAGCAGTTCCTCCACATAGTCGGCCACGCGATGGAATTTCTGTGTTCCCGCCACAAGGTCCACGTGAGGCGATGTGGCGAGCAAGTCCGCGCCCCGGCTCTGCGCCATGCAGCCGAGATATCCAAAAACCAGATGGGGGCGGTGTTTTCTCAGCTTGGCCAACATGCCCATTTTGCCGATGGCTTTTTGTTCTGCCATGTCCCGCACGCTGCAGGTGTTCAGCAAAATCACATCGGCATCTCCCTCATCACTGACCATCTCAAACCCACGTGCCTGCAACGAACGCACCACCTGATCGGAATCGCGCTCGTTCATCTGACACCCATAGGTCTTGATAAAAACAGTTGGCATAAACATTTCAAGGGTATCACTTTTGCGGAATCCGTCGAAGTTTTTCAAAGCTGGAAGGATCCCGGATTTTTTGTGTGACAAAAGCTTTGGAAAATTACGCTTGAGTTCTTTGGTTATGGGGGAAATGTGAGAAGTGACATGCCTCATACGTCCCCAGCGAAAAAAGGATATGCCATGCCGGCGGAGTGGGAACCCCATGAAGCCACTTGGATTTCTTGGCCCCATCCCACCAGCAAAAGCTTTCCCGGCACTTACCCCCGTGTGATTCCAACCTTCGTGGCCATGGCGGCTGCCATCGCGGAATCAGAAGTCCTTCGGATCAACGTCCTCGATGCTGACGAAGAAAAAACCGTGCGCGAACTGCTCAAGGCTCTGCCACAAGAAAATCTCCAGTTTTTTCACATTCCCACCGACGAGCCGTGGTGCCGGGATCATGGCGCGATTTTTGTTCGGAAAAAAGAATCCCCCCAACTCGCAGCACTGGATTTCGGATTTAATGCCTGGGGTTACAAACTTTCGCCGTTTGAAGAAGATGATGAAGCGGCGCAACTCATGGCCGCCGCCGCAGGAGCCCCGGTTTTCAGCAACCGTGACTTTATTTTTGAGGGGGGATCGATCGATGTGAATGGAGCAGGTTGTGTGCTTACTACCGAATCCTGCCTTCTGAACCCCAATCGTAATCCCGGGCTCACGCGCGAGAAAATCGAGCAACTTCTCCGCACCTGCCTCGGAGTTTCCAAAGTGCTGTGGCTGGGCGATGGGATTCAGGGAGACGACACGGATGGACACGTCGATGACATCACCCGCTTCGTTAATGCTGACACCGTGGTCACAGCCGTCGAGGAAAACGAAGACGACCCGAATTATGAGCCTCTCCAAATCAACTTGGAGCGGCTTAGAGAAATGACCCTTGCTGACGGGAGCCCCCTGCATGTCAGAACCATCCCCATGCCACCAAAAATCATGCGCAATGGGCAACGCCTCCCGGCCAGCTACGCCAATTTTTACATTGCCAACACAAGTGTCTTGCTTCCGATCTACAAAGACGCCGCTGACGTTTGGGCCGAATCAGTCCTCAAAGAACTTTTTCCCACCCGAAAAATTGTCCCCATCGATTGCCGCGAGCTTATCTGGGGCCTCGGTGCCTTCCACTGCCTCACGCAGCAACAGCCAGCAGTCACACACTGATTGGGTGGGACCCAAAAAAAGCAACGCGAGCCAAACTATCGGGATGAGGTTTTGGCATGGAGCCGCAGAATTCGATCCACTTCGGCAATGGCCTCGGGGTGTTGATTTGACCAGTGTCCACTCGGAACGACAAGTTCGCTTTCAGCACCAGGGATATGGCTGCTCCAATAGGGCACGATGCCATCGGTGCTCTGCGGTGGGGTTTTGTCCAGGTTCCCTCCTTTGCCTCGGTCGGCGATGATGGAATGGTAGGGGATGCCTTTTTTGGTGGGGATTTTGTTGATTGCAGTGACAAAGCGATTGTTGGGATCGAGGGCATCAATGCTGGTGGGTAGCCCGCGGAATTTCTTTTTCCCGTCCGGCCTGGCCTCCATGAGTTGCGCCATCTCGTGCCCTACGGGAGTGAACTGGGAAGGACCGTCCATGATCATCGACCCCAGTCTGCCGATGAAGGAAATGGCCATGTCAGCCCCGCCAAGGCATGCGGAGACAAAAATCACTCGGGAGACTTCTTTCCGATGTTTGAAGATGAGGGCGTCTGTGATGACCTCACGAGCTTTGGGGGTGAGGGGAGTCTTTTCAGGAGGTGTTTTGAAAAAGGTGCTCCAAATGGTGTCACCGCTATCGGTGATGAGCACCCGGGAGATCATGCCGCCCATGCTGTGTCCGACGACGACGATCGGTTTGTGGTCAGGATAATACGCGCTGATTTCGTCCATTTTTTTCCTGAGCACTGAGGCCATCAAGGGGTAGGGGAATCCGGTGGGATAGCTATAAAACCAGATCTGATAATTTTTACGAAAATCCGGGTTGGCCCGCAATTGCTCGATCATGGGAGCCCAGGTGGCTTGGGAATCTCCCAAACCATGGACTAAAAGGACGGGAATTTTTTTGGGGTCATAAGGCTGGAGCCGTGCAATGCGAGTGGTTTCCGCAAACGCGCCGGGATTGAACATGCGCTTGAGTTCGATGTTGCGGGGCCGGAGTTCTGCCAAGGCAAGAGAGATCGGAACGGAAAAATCTGCCGCGACAGGAAACGTGTGGCCGGCAAATTTGACCTCCTCGGTCGATAGGGGATCGACGAAGGCGGCTGTGCAATTTTTTCCATCGAAGTGAAGGATTTCGGTGATCCCGTAATAGACATTTTTTCCCTGAATGAAGGGATCAAATTTGGTCGGGTCAAAGCCCTTACTGGCTATGACCATGGGAGCGCCAAGGCCTTCCTTCACCGCCCGCTCTCTCACGAGGGTGCCGCGAAATTGAAACCGATCGGCAGGAAGAATGCGGAAGTGCGACGGATCATGTTCGCGCTTTCGGTTGGTCAACATCGAGAAGTTCCAGTCTCCGTCCTGACCAGGGCATACGATGGGGGCCTTCCATGGCTGCAGGCCGGATTTATGGAGAACATCAAAGAGCCGTGAGACGGCAAAGTTGTAGTCCTTGAGAGCTTGCTTGTCGTTCGGATTTTTTTCCAACACCTTCGTGGCGATGGACGCCGCGTCGATGAAACGCCCCATCTGTGCCTCGGGTGATTTGTCGGGTTTTTTGAGGGCCTTAACCAGAGCTGTGCTGGCGGGTGAGGTCGCTTGATAGCGTGGCTGCTTCTCCCGGACGGTGGCGTAGTTCTTACAGCCAGTGCCGGATATGGCAGCGATCAGTGAGACGATGAGGAAAAATGAGCTGTGTTTCATGAGGAAAGTTCAGCGGCTGCGGGCTTTGTGTGTGTTAGGATTTCCACACGCAAAGTAGATTTTTTGCAACTCTGGACTGATATCCTGATCTGCAGAGGCGGCGGGACTTCGGGAGTGGAACGGGCAGATGGGGCGTTTGCCGGTCTTCGGGTCCGGGCGTCGGAACCAGCACTGGCCTTCGGCCTGTTCCTCGGGAGAAAGGTGGGCCGGAGCCATTCCCAACACGCCAGCCGGGTTCGGCGATTTGCGCTCTGGCAATTGGTCCAAGGCCATTCCCCGACCAATCGCCCATTTCCTCAAGGCCTCACCGTCAACCGCGTGAGCATGGTTTTCGGGCTGGAAATGTTCGGCCACGGCACAGATTGTCGAAGCACAACCATGGGCGATGCTTGCCGTCTGGTTTTGACGACAGAATCCGAGCATTGGGTGAAAGGCGAACTCCCCGCAGGTCCAGGTCGGTTTCACGGCAAGGACGTCAAGATTCAGTGGGAGATCGTGGGAGCGAATGTCCGGGTCCCCCTCGGCATGCCGCTGGGCGATGATGCGGCGGATGTCGCGTTGGCCCTGCTGGAACTTGCCGATTTTGCCATTATACCTAAGCTGCGCGGCCCGCGAGCGAATCTCGGTCCAGCTCAGCGCATCCAAGTCCCCCCGGTTTGACCAATCGGCTTTGTCCACCTCGAGGGTGGCAGTCAGAATCAGGTGAGGGATCTCGGGACGACGGGCGTAAACCGCATTCCCGTCCTTGCCCCACAAATACTCGACAACGGCACCAAGGGGCAGGTTGTCCATGATGCCTCCGTCCGAGTATTGCGCCACGGTGCCGGGTTTACGGTAAACCTCCCACGACCAACGGGGACGGAACAACGCCGGGAAGGCGCTTCCCGCCAGAAGGCTCTGGGTGAAGCGTGGATCGCCTGGATGCGTGCTTCGAAGGATTTCCAACTGACCCAGGGTAAGATTGGTTGTGGTGCCGATGAGCGGAAAACCAAAGTGATCGAAGCGCACATCCGCCACCGGTTTCCCGTCAAAAACAAATCCATCAATGAGTTGTTGGAGCGGTTCCGGGCCAAGGATCTCGAGACCAACTCCGTAACGATCCACCACATCCTGGGCAAGGGCCTTGACCAAATGAGCCGCCTCCTGCCAGTTGCCGGCGCGGAGGGTTCTGGTCAGCTCCATCACTTCAAACGGACTGAGATAAAGAAGTCGCTCCAGTCCCGAAAAAACGCGGCGTGTGCGTTTGTTGAAAGCTGATGCAGAGTCGAATTCATATCTCCTGAAGATCAGGTTGAGATCATGAGGAGAAAAATCCGCAGCCGCTGCGTGAATAGAAAAGTGCCTGATGAAGTCCGCAAACCGATCGGTGAGCACAAACCGATCGATGGTCAGAAAGGTTGCGGCCAGCCGCCGCATTTGGCGCTGACGTTCGAGCAATTCCAACCCGGCAGGACGTTGGAAAACCCGGCCTGTGAGGGCGCCGACAATCGTGCCCACGGAAGACCCGGCAATCACGTCTGGCTGAATCCCGAGTTCGCTGGCCGCGTTTGCAAACCCGACCTGAAAAACTCCGCGAAACACGCCGCCGCTGAAAAGAAAAACGACAGCCGGTTCCTTCTGGGTATCAGTCGGTGCCGGACTCGAAACAAACGGACTTGGGGTAATCCGAGGAAGGCGAATGTGTTGCCGCAATTCCTTCTCGCCATCGGTTGTCGCCCGGCAAGTCATGCAGAATTGGCAAACCTCGGAAACCCCCGGGCCGGGAACAGGATGGGTTTTGTCCGGCGGAGCGCTGCCGGGGAGAGAATTTAATCCCCCCCACGCGGTAAGAAGCTTGCAACAAGAGACGTACTCGATCCCGTCAGAGCGTGTGAGCGTTTCCCCCGATTGACGAAGTTTCTCAACAGCTGCTCGAAGAGTGTCCGCGCGGGTTGCATCGCGGTGGGGCCATTCGTCAGGCATTTCCTCGTCGGGCTCCAAGAGCAAACGCCGCTCCTCCGGCGTTCGTGTGTCGGGCAAGGCATCGGTCACCAAACGCTCAATCATCGCGCGGCACCCATCGGCCACAGTCATATCGATCAGTTCGCGTTGCTTCGCGCCGGATCCCGCCTGCATCAAGCGCAGACTCAGGCGAGGGGGCCGGTCCGGTGCGACAAGTCGGATCTTGGCGGGAAAAAAGGTTTCGCTGGCAGCGGTTTCGTCAGAGACCGTGGCAGCCTTGCCATTCAGGGCCCGATTTAATCGATCGATGAGCCCTTTGTCCAAGAGCATGTCTTGAAAACGCTGAAGGTCACGAGCCCGGAGCGTCACATCCACAAGCCCAGTGAGAGGTTCGGACGTCAGCGAAGCCTCGTCCCTCATAACCGGAAGGAGAGGTGCCGAGATGATGCGGAGGGAATTCCAGCGTTTTTCGGGGTGATTGCTGATTTGCCGGCACGCCTCCTCAAAGACCGGGACGATGGGATCCTTGGAAACGCTGTTGCCGTCGATAAATGTTGCGCAGCCATTCTGTGTTGGGATGGTCTGGACCTTGAAGAATGGAGCCCATGCACACGCGCACATCAGCGCGTCCACAACCGACGTGGTGGGAGGCAGGGATTCCAGTTTGCCCGTTCCAAGATTGGCCGCGATGGGAGCAACGATAATCCTCTTGCTGTGACCCTGATTATAATTGGCCAAGGATTTTCTGTTCTGAATTTCCCCTCGCCCAGAGCTTTCGCCTTTCAGCGCTCGGCGAACACTTTCATCAAAACGGAACTCGCCATAATACCCCGGGTCAAAGTTTTGAACCAATGCCTCCTTGAAGGCGTGAGAGTCGCCAAGATCGCTGAAAATCTGAAAGTGTTTCAGCAAGTTGCCGAAGGCATTCTTGCGCAAAAAAAGTGCACCCCATGCCAACAATCCAAACCCACCTAGTACGATTGCCAGTTCCAGCCAAAGAATTTCCGGCCAGCCCGGCCACAGAAAGATCGCCAGAACTCCGAGTAGCAGCGCCGGAACAAAGGCCAAGCTTAAAGCCAGCGGCAGGAAGCCGAGAAAGAGCCAGAGCACGTGATCCCGCGCCTGCCGAAGCCATGCGCCCTGTTGGAAAATAATGTGCCCGGCCTCGACACCGCCAGCGGCTTTGCCAGCTTTGATTCCGAGGAGATCCTTCAATTGGATCCCAGCCATCAAGCTCACCGGCATGGCCAGCGTAAAAATGTTTCTTGCAATCAGCCACCAGAGTTTCCCCAGCAAATATGTGCGTTTGCGCCAGCGCGTGGTCGCTGCCATCTCAGCTGCCGCGTTCCAACCCAAGAGGACCCTTGAAAGCTGAGCGATCAATTTCACCGTGACCCTCACCCGCAGCATGTGATCGAAAAGGCGAATTAGCCCCGTTCGGCTGGCCACGGCTTCCCTCCGGCCTTCCCGTTCTTCTTGAAAGTGTCGTGGCAGTTCGACAGGCTTGAGCGCATGAGAGGAATTGGTTTCGAGAGGGTCTGGAAAAAAACCCTTCAGGACCGTGTTCGGCGCATTGCGAAACGCCTCAAGCAACTCGCTGAATCGTGCCACTTGCGCCTCCTCAATCTCTTCCTCGGACTTGCCAGAACCCGATCCCGTGGTGAGCACGTCGCCAAGGACAGTAGCCGTGATCGCCCCAACCGAAAGCCCCGCAACCATGTCAGGAGCCTTCCGACGCGTCACAAGAAGGGCATGAACCACCCCCATCTGGAGCACGGTATCAAAACCCGCTCCGGGGAAGGAAAACACCCGGAAAGGCTGACCGGAGCCAGGATCCGGCACCTTGCCATCATGAATTGGCGGGGTGGATGGTTTTTCCATAAATGCGACAGCGTTTCACAACCCTAGCCGGATTCGCAGGGTTTCGACAAACCCGAAAACTGCTCGACCCCCGCGGCGATCGGGTGTGATTAAAAGTGGGTGAGATGAAGGAGTTCGTGCGGGGTGGATCGAGATCTCCGAGCGCGATGGAAACAAGTGGCGGCGAAGCCGCGTAAGATTTGTCATCGTGCGGCGGAGCGCCCGATCCACCTCACCCACTTCTAATCACACCCACGACGAGCAGTCCCACAAGATTGACAATATGTGGGACAGCAAGTAGGCTGTTAACGACTAAAATCTATGGCTGAAGGAATCAACGTCCGATTTGCAGGTGCCCTGCAACAATTCATCCGCGAGCGGGTTGGCGCCCAGGGGCTTTATGGTTCAGCCAGCGAATACATCCGTGACCTCGTGAGGAGGGATTACGAGCGGGAGGAGGAACGGAAATGGAACTGGCTGCGAGACGAATTGAAAGCCGGAGCCGAGGCGGATGAAAGCCAATTCGTTCCACTGAACGCGGAAGCGATTCTCAAGAAAGCCAAGACCCTCCGGGGATCCAATGCCAACTAACGGATCTTCCCGCAAGAATCAAGGAAGACTGTTCCAGCTCAGAACGTGGGAAGACTTGAGCGCAATGTTCAAGAATTTAAGCAACACAAGCCTTCAGTGAGAGAAACTCCCGGATTCCGATTCAGGAACAACAAGCTTTACGGCTTTTCCCGATCAAGCGTCATGGTCCTCGAAGCGTGGCCTGCATTAAAAGCACGGTTCAAGGAGGTGGGTTCTGACTGGGAGCCATTCGTTCCCCCTTTTCGTGTCGTGAAGCCTTACCGCCCGAAAAAAGCGAAGGAGAACCCATCCATGGAACTTGCGTTCGACTATATCCCAAGGAGACCGCTGCTTGCCGATCAGCGCCGACAGGCCTTTGACGGATTCCGGCTCTCCGTGCCGAAGGATGTCGCCAAAGCGGTCGAAAAGTTTCGGAGCCGCCAATGGGGGATCCTCAAGATCATTAGCCACTCCAAAGGTGCGGTGGAGCTGGCAAGGCTGAACCCGGCACTCGCATTCTCACTGGGAAACTTTCAGTCGCTCGGGACAAAGATCTCGACGGTTGAGGAGGTTGTAGAAATCTCAAAGAGACGGCAGCGAGAAATCGCCGGGGCTTTCGGATTTCCGGTGACGGAGGCCGCCGTCAAGATCCTTGCAAAGATTTCACATGAGTGTGTCACTGTGGAAATTCTTCTAGCGCTTCGACTGGCCTTTTTAAGTGACGCTTCGATGGGGGTCCTTTCGCACATGCAAAAGCTCAATGCCGGAGTCCTGGCGTTAGTCACTGACCCCGACCTTCTGGAGGCATGCACACCGGCACTCCTGGACGAGGTAGCGGAAGCCCCCGCCGAAAAATATCAAGCACGAGCCGCAGAGTCGATGAGACATACCCTTCAACTCTTGAATACAATCGACCCTGCGGCTTCAAAGCCGAAGATCCAATCCCTCGCGAAACTGCACTCCATGCATATGCACGCCGTTCTGGAATTTCTGAAGCGACAACACTACATAAGCGGCAACCCGCAACTTCCCGCTCCCCCACTGCCCGGAACGTGCGACATCGAACCGATTCTGACGACAACCGCGCTCGTGGAAGAGGGAAGAGAACAAAAAAACTGTGTTGCTGTCCATGCGGAACGCATTCGGGATGGAACAACCTTCATCTACCGCGTCCTTCGCCCAGAACGCGCAACCCTTTCCATCGTCAAAGGCGAAGACGGCGACTGGCAAATCGGGGAACTGGAATGCCGCAAAAACACAAAAGTCTCCCCCCAAACCCGCCTTGCCGTCGAATCATGGCTCGATCAATATGCCATCTCAGGTTGAAAAATCATTTGCGAATCTGATGCCGCTTGGCCGTGGGAAGCTCCATCCCCGCGAGAAAGGTGCTCGCCAGCCGTAGCCACCAGGCTTAGATTGGCTGCATGAGTTACATGGACCGAATCACGTTCAACCCGAAGCAATGCGGTGGCCGCCCGTGCATCCGGGGAATGCGCATCCGCGTGCTGGATGTGCTCGACCTGCTGGCTGCCGGTGTTCCCGAAAAAGAAATCCTCGAAGACTACCCCGACCTTGAGGCCGGAGACATCCGGGCCTGCCTGCAATACGCGTCGGCCCAGGCCAACCACGCCGTTCTGCAGCCCGCGTGAAGTTCCTTGTCGATGCGCAGTTGCCCCCGGCCCTCGCCCATGCGTTGCGCGAGGCTGGGCACAATGCGCAGCCCGTCCGGGAGCTTGGCTTGCGCGAGGCCGAGGACTCCGACATTTGGGAATACGCACTGGCCCACCAGTGTGCCATCATCACCAAGGACCAGGACTTTGCCGAACGCTCGACGTCCAGCCGGAACGCCCCGACCATCGTCTGGCTGCGGATCGGCAACACATCCAACCGGGCCTTGATCGGCTGGTTGCTGCCTCTTTGGCCGGAAATCATCAGCCGCATTGGGTGTGGCGACAACTTGGTTGAAGTCAGGGAAAAAACCTCAAAAGCCACACGCTGAACCCGTGGGCTGTTCTCGAGATTAAAAAGTGGCTTACCCCCATGGGTTGTGCTTTTGAAAACTGATCCCGATTCCAATTTTGACTTTCTTTGCAACATCGTTCAGAAAAGCAGCTTACACTTGTGTCTGAGGGGGCTGGCTGCCAAAATTGGGTAAGCTCTAACACCTTATGACTTCACCTACTGTCACAATCACCTTGCCGGACGGAATGGCATTCGCCTCGCCAATCACCGATCACTTTCCCAGTCGTGCAACACTTGACCAACCAAGTCTCAGCGTGGTTTCAGATTATATTGCCTCGCGCATGTCTCGTCGGCTTTTAAACTCAACACTCAAATCGCTCTCGTCAACAACAGCATATTGCCCTCAGCAAGAAGTAAAGAGATCTGCAATCCAAAGATTTCGTCGAGATTCTACAACCTTTGCAACTTCGGTCAGACATGCAATCGACGCAATCCTTCAGGAACTGGCAGGCTCTATGTCTTCTTTTCAAGGTAATTCTTGGTTGGAGGTTGGATATTCAGACGAAGCATCATTTGATATCGCAAACAACTCATTCCGTGACTTCGGTTATTTGTTTGCAAGGACATTATCAAAGATACAAACCTAGTTCACGATGGCAACTCCGCCTCAACACATCATAGATCGAATTGCTGCTTGCGAACGATTGGGTGATCCAAAGCGGAACTCTAACCTCCACGAAGCAAATCTAGCTCGCGATAAGGCCGAGAAGCTGCGGTCTAAATGGAGCTATTTTACTCCAGTCTCAATTGAGAATGAGGAGAATGCGATACGTGACTTCCATGGAGTATATAGACGATATCAGCGAGCCCATAACAAAAGAGCAAAGAACCACAGACATGAGGTCCCTGAAACAGCATTTATTGCTGGATTTCAATATTACCAGGGTCCTGCTTATATCCACAAAATGAAAAAAGGTGATACCCTATCACTTGAAAGGATGCCTCACAACATCTATGATCACAATGCACTAGCCGTATTTTGGAAAAAGCGCATGATTGGTTTCGTTCCTAGGCGAAAAAACAAGCTACTCTCTCGGGTCATAGATCAGGGGTACCGCTATGAGGCCGAAATTCTTTCCTTCCGGCCAGATGCGAAGCCGTGGGAGGTTATTGAGATGGCGTTCCATAGAGTGAGTCTTCGCAGTGCGCCACGATCCAAGCTTGCTGATTGCGGGCAGAGGAGAAAAACATTAAGCTAAGGGAAATAGCTCAGCAAAAGCCATTCGGGTCAGTTGTATCAAATCAAGCAATGCTTGCCCTTTTGGCTATTAATATTAGTCTCGTTTGGAAAAAAACGAAATAATTAGACCTGAAACCATAAGGGAAATAGGCTGGGTAAAAATAACAAGTAAGATAAACTCCATGGGCTCTGGTTCATATATGGAATAAACCAATAAAATAAATAAGACCGTAAATATGATGTGCAAGTAAAATGCAGAATGCATGGCGAGATTTTGTTTGGATGATACAGTTGAAAAAATTATAAACTCAATCGCATTGCTGTGTGAGTGTCCCGCTATTGTTGGCGTTTTGACTTATTCATAAAATGATTTCGCAGGAGAAGAGGTCCAAACGCACTAACTGAAATTATGAGACCCACAAACAGATCGACAGCCATCATGCCTAAACCAAGAAACCCTCCAACAAGACACCATGCCCCTAGGATTGAATCAATAAAGCCTGTTTTATGTTGAACGCCCATATAGATGCCAGCCATGGCAACTATAATCAGGATTCCAATAATGTCATTCATAGCGATTTTTTCCAGCCAACGCCACGGATGCGATCCTGCGGCCAATAGTGGCAGGTTCAGAGAATGGGTCCGTGAAACCCGATTGGCAAGGCGTCCCGCGTTTTATCGTGTCTTTTGGTTTGAGTGCAATCACGACGCCAGTCTCCTTTGTCTGCGCTCGGGGTTTTTTGGAAGCAGTGGGTCGATTTCTTTTCTTGTGGGAAAGGGGTGCTCTTTGATGAATGACAAGATTTTCTTGGCATCGCGATCCGACCGTGGTTGCTGCGCTCTGGCATCCCAAAGATGGGCTTTTGCTTCGTAGAAAACCACGAAGCTCAGCGATTTAAAGATCTCGGAATCCTTGATCCACTTGACGATGTGATTGTTTCGAGAAACAGATTTTTCATTGTTCGTAAAGCGGAATAGGGCGGCAAGCTTGTCAAAGTCTGCAACCGTCCTCTGGTAGGCCCGATTCGCCAAAAATATCTTCCACCAAACGCTTACATTCTCTGGCGGCTCCAACGCAGAAAAGAGTTCAATAACGTGGTCCGCTGTCTCGTGCTTCGCATCGATTGTGCCATCGACGAAGAGTTTTATTTCTCCTCCCTTGAATGGCATTTCTAGGCATTTTCCATTGAACGTGATTGTGGTGAGTGTGTTCTTCATCGGCTTTTTTTAATTTGAGTTAGGCGGCTTCAAAATAGTGGCAGAGATAACAAGTAGCGTCAACGATAAAATATGGAAAACCGAATCTTCACACGGGTCAGTCTGGAATCTTCACACGGTCACACGGGTCAGTCCGCACATTCGATCAGTTGATTTTTGTACCATGACCCAATTGCCCATGAGGGTGAGGCCTTCACCCTTCCACGATGGAAGCCATACCGGGTTTGGCGGAGAAGATGGCGGAGACAATCTCCGGCACGAGGGGCAGCAAGTCCCCGAGGCGGTTGGAGCGGGCGTGTAGGACGACCAGCGCGATCCGGAACTTTGGGAGGGATTGCTGGAAGGAAAGGTTCCGGTCCATGGTGAGCAGCACGTCGAACTCATTTTCCGCGAGTGCCAGCAGGTGCCCGTTCTTGATTCCGTCCCAACCCAGTTGCGCGGGAATCCGGCACTCATGCGGAGCCAGATGTTTCCCAAGGCGCTTGGGCACGCACTCGTCAAGCAGCACCCTCATATCCTGCTTCTTGAATGATCAGAGCTGTGGAGTCCTCCAAAAAGGCGATCACTTTATCATTTCCAACCGAGGGGAAGTCCTCCAGAAACTCACCGATCGAATCCCCAGCCTCCACGTAATCCAGAAGCGTCCTGATCGGAACGCGAGTGCCAGAAAAGCAGGGTGTTCCGCCCATGATTTCCGGGTCGATGGAAACGACGGAGATTTTCACATAGGTACTGTTGCACAACGGATGCACGTTGACAAGCAAGGGAGGCGGAACAACGCAGTGTTCTCTTATTCGTGATTTTCGAGTTATTCGTGGTTTGGTTTTTCCGATTGGAAGGGGGGCGGAAATTTTGATTGTTGAATTTAGGATGGGGCTGAAAACTGCAAACGAGTTTCTGGAAATATTTTTGAGTGTGGGTTTTGAACCAGGAATTCTACAGAAGGAAACGGAGAGAACGAAGGAGGAGGCGATATCTGCAATTTTCTGATTCTTTGTTTCCTCTGTTACCTTCTGTCAGTTCATCTTGAGGATTCTCTGATCTTCCTCATCGATTTCTTTGCGTCTCTGCGTCTTTGCGTGAGAACCGTAGGGGATAGGGTCAAACCGGGGATAGGGTCAGTCCACGCATGTGATCATTTTATAGGAGGGACGGCTCGGTTTCCGCTTTTATTTCGATGTTTGCTCGTCTCCGGTATCGGGCTCCGAATCAGGCACCATTGACGGGAGCGGATCAAATTCCTTGAGGCTGGCTCGCTCGGCGCGACGTCGAAGGTAATCAACAGTTTCCAAGGCAGACAGCTTCTCCACCGCCGCTGTAATCAGGAACTGGTTCATGGGAGGTTGACTGTTAGCGTCACTTATCGTTTGCCTCGGAGGTAATTTTGGATCTCGTCGTGGTCCCCGGCAAAATCGAAGGAGAGCACGCCCTTCTCCGCGACAAAAATCAACCGCCACGCCAGACCTGTGCGGCACTCGAATATGTGCCTGCCAAGTTTTCTGATGGAAAGTCCGGTGTGGGCGTGTGGATTTCCAAATCCCTCGAGCACCAACTTGAGCGTTTGTGAAACCTCCTGCTCACGACCTGCCGACCGCACGATCTTTTTGAATTGCTTGGACAGCTTAATGGAAATCACCTGGACCTCCGGTGAAACGTGTCAGTTCCCCGCGTTTGTCGGCCGCTTTGATCCCCTTGGAGATTCGTTTCTCCGCTGCTTCCATTTCGGCGGGCGTCAGGCCGTATTCCTGCAGCGCGTAGTCGTCGGAAGTCACATTCACGGGACGCAGCGCAACAATCTTTCCCTCGTAAACAAAACCAACATCCTCGCCCAGCGTGGCCATTTTTAGCCAATAGCCAAGCCTTCCGCGTCCTTCCGTGACAGTCAAAGTCTTCATACGCTCATTATAGAGTCTCTCTCGCTCCCCGCAAGGGCCAAAGTCGGCATTCATCATATCACAGGGGTCCGCGCATTTGATCATTTTTGTCATGAGCGCTCTTTTTGCCCTGTCTCCCCCATTTCGAAATTCAGCCAATGAAATCTTTCAGAATTATCTCTTCTATTCTGTGATTTTCCAGTCGTGGCGGACTCGGGGCGCGAATTCCAAACGGAACTTCACAGTCCCATTTCTTTGTAAAACCGTTCAGCGGGAATCCCTTCTCCGCGTTCAAACTCCGCATCAGCCTCCGCGACTGAAAATTTGATGTCTGCAATCTCAGGCGGCGTGAAATCGCTCGCGAGTTGCTCCCCAAGGCTCGTGAAGAGGACAGCTTTGTCCTCCCGC
>JBGTLQ010000219.1:0-4260 GCA_041744075.1 Terrimicrobiaceae bacterium | reverse complement strand
ATGACTTGACCGTGGCCAGCAGAATCAGCGGAACCGGCTCTCTTTCGATTTTTGGTAATGGCACAGTCACTCTCAGCGGCACCAACACCTACACGGGCCAAACGTTTATCTCCAATGGAATACTTGCGTTAAGCGGCGGCAACGCCATTGCTGACACGGGTTTGGTTACCTTGGTAAATGTCGTCGGGGCAAATCTGCGTCTCGACGCAAACGAAACCCTCGGCGGGCTCTCCGGGGGTGGAACCACCGGCGGCAATGTTAATCTGCAGAGCTTCACCCTCACAATGGCAGACGCCAACGGCACAACTTTTTCCGGATCGATTAGCGGCAGCGGCGGACTGACCAAAGAGGGAACCGCTGGTTTCACGCTGGACGGGTCGAATGACTACTCTGGCACCACCACCATCAATGGCGGCCAGCTTTTTGTTGGTACCGGCGGAGCAACGGGCACGCTCGGTTCTGGAGAGGTGATCAATAACTCGTCTCTGTTCTTTAACCGCTCCGATGACTTGACCGTGGCCAACAGAATCAGCGGAACCGGCTCTCTTTCGATTTTTGGTAATGGCACAGTCACTCTCAGCGGCACCAACGACTACCAAGGCACCACGACGATCATTGCGGGAACTCTTGCGCTGAGCGGTGGTAACGCAATTGCCAACACGGGGCTTGTGACGCTGGCAAACACGGCTGGAGCAATCCTTCAACTTAACTCTAATGAGACTATTGGCAGACTCTCCGGCGGTGGTACCACGGGCGGCAACATAAACCTCCAAGGATTCACCCTCACCACAGGGGACGCAAACAACACAACGTTTGCCGGATCTATCATCGGCAGCGGCGGACTGGTCAAGCAGGGCAGCGGAGAATTCACCCTCTCGGGAATCAGCGACTACTCCGGTGGTACTCGCATCACAGCGGGCATCATTCGTGTGACCCAGACTGGTGCGCTTGGCTCCGGGCTGGTGGCGTTGGAGGGGGCGCGGTTGGAGCTCGGGCCAGGCGTGAGCCTCACCAACTCGATTGAAATGGGATTGGGTGCCGAAGTGGTAAGTCAATTCAATGCCAACCAATCCCTTGCAACTCTCGACCAAGGCATCAAGGGGACCGTGGGGGGGAACCTAGTGACCGTATCCATCCTTGAAGGCACCACTTCGGCAGCCCGCACGGTGACCATGGGCTTCGGAACCGAGGCTTCCGCTATTTTGAACGACGAAATTCGCCTAAGCGAAGTCTTCCGCCTCAGCGGCACCAGCGACGATATTTTTGTGCTCCAGCTCCAAATGAATGTCACGCCTGCCGGGGCTGCGGTGCTTGGCTGGCTGGACACCACGAACGACCTGTGGGTCAACGCTGTGGCAGGCAACACCGGCAACACTGCCTTCGGGGACATGTTGGGCTTTGCAGGAACTTACGCCGCTTTCCGCGCACAATACACATCCGCACTGGATCAATACCTCGGTGCCTATGGCTACGACGAATCCACCAGAACCACCTGGGCCGTGCTCAATCATAACAGCGAATTCAGCGTGATCCCTGAACCCGGCACTGGCGTGCTGATTGGTATCGGGTTGTTCCTGGTGATGATGCGCCGCCGTCGTCATGTTTGTTAACCAACGCACGGTGTGCCCTGTTTGGGGCGCGAGGAACATGGGGGCGCTGATATTGATGCGATCCCCTCCTGGGAACGCCGAGCCCCAGCTCGGCATTCCACCCTTCGCAATGAAGCGAACGCAAAAAAATTGACGTGATTGCCCTGCCGTGCATCACTCTGCCAAATGACCAAAGCCACTCTCCCGCAGTGGGACGACCGCGAAACAGAATTTTCACCATAAAAAGCATGAAGCTGGTTGCCATCTGTTGCTTGATCGCGCTGTTGATGCCTTCGGGAGCTGAGTGCACGCCGCTGGACGCGCGCCTTAGTATCGTGGCCGACCCGAGCGCCGATGAAAATTACGTCTTTATGAATTCCGTGGTGGGATGGGATACGTTTTTCGCCGGTGGATTTTATGGACAGGGCCGGGTGATCGCCACCGTGGAGGCCGGGTTGGTGTGGGGAGGCCACGAAGCTTTTAATCGACCCACCGGACACAGCACTGCGCTGGCACAGTCGGTCACCGGCACAGGAGCTCTTAATGAAGTGGATTTCCACGCGACAATGGTGGCCCATGTGATGGCGGGCACCGGCTACGTGGCAGACAGCGACCCCGCTCAATTTACTTTTGTTGGTCTTGGCATGGCTCCACTGGCCACGATTTGGTCGGGGGCCATCGCAACCTCCTATTCGGCTGAGGACATTGGCGCTTTTTCCACCACCGATGCATCGGTTATTTCGGTCTATCGGGATTTTTCCCAGGGGATCGACGGTCAGCGCCCCGACGCCATCAACAGCAGTTGGGGCGGCGCAGATTCTGCAGCCAGCTCAAATGTCAGCCTCGCCCTTGACGGGCTGGCTAGGCAAAACTCCACAGTCGTGTTTGTCTCTTCCGCTGGCAACGGCGGTCTGCTCGCTGTCTCCGCTCCAGGATCTAATTTTAACGGGCTCACTGTCGGTTCTGTGGGTGGAACAGATTTTTCGACCCCATCCGAGTTTAGTTCTCATGGACTGACCGATTTTTATTTACCCAACCCCGACCAGCCTGAGTTGGCCACGCTTGTCGAAGGTGTGCGCCATTCTGTGCATCTTGTGGCTCCGGGCGAAAATTTATTTCTCGCCGCGTATCTGGGCGAATCAGGATCTCTCGGCGCTTCGACAAACCCTCAAATTGTCGATCTGCTTTCCTCACCCTCGCCAACGGATCTGTATTTCTTGAACCAAAGTGGAACCAGCTTTTCTGCACCCGTGGTCACTGGAGCTATTGCGCTGCTGCGCAATGTTGCAGAAAACGACATTTTCTATCACTTGAATGATACGCCGATGGCGATGGACAGCCGGGTCATGAAATCCATCCTAATGGCCTCGGCTGCCCCCACGGTTGGCTGGGACAACCAGCAAACGGTGCAAATCATTGAAGGCAACACGGTGATCACCACGGAACAGGGGCTGGATTCCAGAACTGGAGCGGGGAGCCTTGATTTGAATAACGCACTGGAAGTCTTTATCTTGTCTCCCACACGCGATTTGCCCGGTCTTGGCGGCGGTCTCCTTTCAACAAGCGGTTGGGACTTTGGCAGTGTGATGCTGAATGGTCACAATGACTATCGATTTGAAAATCCCTTCGACACCCCGATTGAACTTTCCATTGCATTAAACTGGTTTGCCGGAAGGGATTTCGATGAAGAGAATAACATCGGTTCGAATCTCTTTTTTGCCGATCTCCAATTGCAAATTTGGAAAATGATCGAAGGGGAAGTTTCACATTTGGTTGCCCAATCCATTTCGATCTACAATAATACCGAGTTTCTGCGGGTCTATTTGGCGAGTGGCTCTTATGGAATTCGAGTGCTTTTCAATGGTCTGCTTTTTGATTGGGGAGAGACGCCCAGATCGAGTGAAGAATACGCTTTGGCCTGGCACGCCACGCCGGTTCCAGAACCGACCATGGGAATCCTTCTCGTCTTTGCCTTTTTGCTGCTCACCATTTACCACAGAGGCCCACGGCATATCAGAAGGTAAAAGTTATGTTCACAGCTGGAGCGAAATTGTAATCAAATCGCTCATATCCAAGCATCCTTGGTTCAACGGCCCAGCACGATAGGCACTTCCAAACGAGCCAATCCCTCATTCCAAAAATTGCTCCCGGCCGGCCTTAGGTTTCCCGACAGAATTCGCGTGTTCATTGCCCTAAATTTCGGCCTCGGGAGCGCCAAAGAAACTTGAGAAAGGCAGGCGGCGAACTTGGGAAAAAGTCTCACTCACGCTTGGCCGGCCACAAGGATTTGGTCGAACAAATCGCGTAAAGCGAGTCCCACGACCCACACCGCCTGATCAGGATCGAGGTTCCCGACACGAAGTGAGTATTTTCTGAGGGGACAAAGACTTATGAAGGGTAGGAAGAGTGATTTTTCGGCACACGTGGCGACGGTAGCTGCACGAGCGTGCTATACCAACCGGGTAATCAAAAAAACATGATGATTAAGCTGTCCTTGTTAGGCTAAACGATCTGTTTCTAATGCTCCTCATGGTGAAAATTCTGTTTCGCGAACTTCCAACTGCGGAATCGGTTTCCGGTCTGTGGCGATAATGTCACAATTAAGAAGCTCACATTCCACAAATTCTTGTGGACGATGATTTTGGTTGATATTGGAGATCCGCCGAGTGCC
>JBGTLQ010000218.1:0-19564 GCA_041744075.1 Terrimicrobiaceae bacterium | reverse complement strand
TTTGTGCCTGTGTGAGGTTTGAAGGTGTTGCCATGAATTCCCACAACGGCAAGGATGCGGCAGCGCTCGGCGATGAATTCGCGGACCCGCTGGTCGCTGCTGTTGTTGAATCGGCCTTGAGGCAGGACGACAGCCATGCGTCCGCCGGGTCTGAGAAAATCAAGGTTTCTTTCGATAAATAACAGGTCGCGGCCTACGGCTGACTCCAACTTGCCTTGGCCGCCATCCTTGGCGCGTTTGTGGGCGAGTTCGTAGGGGCTCAGCATATCGGTCTGCTTCACATCTCCCGCAAAGGGAGGATTGGCCATTAATACGTCAAAGCCAAATGAACGGTAATCGTTTTTATCCGCCATGAGCTTGCGGAGTTTTTTCCAACCTTCGTGGTAGATATCAATCCAGTCAGACTGCTTGGTGGTTTCGTCCCAGCGTTTAAAATCGAGGGTGTTGAGGTGAAGAACATTGGTCTGACCATCCCCGGCAATGAGATTCAAGCAGCGCGAAACGCGAACGGACTTTTCGTCAAAGTCGATGGCAAAAACCTTGTCCTGAACATACTTGATGCACCGGCCAGGCTTTTTTTCCATGGTGAAGAGGTGTGAGGAAGGTTTGCCCATGTCCTCAAAAATCGCTTTCCAGACGTGAAAGATGCTATGAACCGTGAATCCCGCAGAACCGCAGGCGGTGTCAATAATGGTCTCATGCTCTTTGGGATTGAGCATCTTGACGCAGAGATCAATAACCCAACGTGGTGTGAAATATTGACCCTTTTCGCCCTTGGATGATTTGTTAACGAGGTATTCAAAGGCCTCATCCACCACGTCGAGGTTGGAATTAAAAAGCTTCCACTTTTCCAGTGAGCCGACGCAGACCTGCAAGTGTTCCGGTGTGAGGCGAATGCGGTCATCATCAAACACTCCTTCCCACTTCTGGCGGGCTTCATCGAACAGGTCTTGAATGGCTTTTTTGGTTTGAGCGGCGGTGTTAACGTTGCGAAAGCGGAGATGCTGCCCCTCATAAGTGTAGGTGTGCAGTTCATCGTAAAGTTTGGTGAAAATGAGTTTGAAGACTTCCTCAAAAACGTCCACTCCGGCATTGGCAAGGACTTCGTCCTCGAGGTCCTCGACGAGTTGGCGAAGACTGCGTCCTTTGGACCCTTCACACTCACGTTGTTTCTCAAACTCCAAAAGTGTCTCGATGGTCCACGGCTGACCGGCAATCATTTCTATGGTCTCATTCGCTCCGGGAAGCGCGGGAATCTCCTCAAAGTAATTTGGGTTTTTCCTGTGCCAGACAATGACCTGGGTGCCATCGCTCCAAACGGCCAGTGGGGCCCCTGTGGCATGAGTGTAACTTTTGAGCTGTTCCTTGCCGCCTTTAGCCGTGGCCTGCTTGACCTCAATCATCACGTAGGGGACCGTCGGACGGTCGGCATCAAAAATCACAATGTCGGCACGCTTTGACGAATCACGGCCAAAAGTGACTGGATACTCCACTTGAATTCGGGACACGGGGTATTTAAAACGGTGGATCAGTTGGTGCAGCCAGAGCT
This sequence comes from Terrimicrobiaceae bacterium, assembly GCA_041744075.1. GTDB lineage: Bacteria > Verrucomicrobiota > Verrucomicrobiia > Chthoniobacterales > Terrimicrobiaceae > JAJTZA01. Next base: position 18,015 of record JBGTLQ010000218.1, on the reverse strand, counting down.
GACGAATGATTTCCTCGGGTTTGGCCAGGACTTCCTTTTGCCGCACCAGGCATTTGATGAAGGGTTTTTCGTTTTTGTTAACGACCAATTTTTCCACCGTAGCTATGGTCTGCTCATCGAAATGCGCGGTTCGCGTAAACTGGGCAAAAAGTCCTGGAAAAAGATCAACGGTAGGCATGGGGGCAATTTGCGAAGTCGAGCGAATCGGGGCGAGACAAAAAGCAAAGGCATCAGGCCACCGGGATAGGAAATTTTGCTCACATATCCAAAAGTCAGAGTGTGGACATCTGCCCGCATGATCATTTATGAGGTGCTGGGGTTGACGTTCTTTTCTTGTCGGAAGCTTTCCAATTCGAAATAGTGCCCAGTTCTATGCCACGCAATGAAGGACGAGCCGCTGACGAATTACGCAAAATCACGTTCACTCCCGGCATTGCGCCTTATGCGGCGGGGTCGGTGCTTGTGAGTTTTGGGAACACCCAGGTTATTTGTGCGGCAAGCGTGGATGAATCCGTGCCGCGTTGGATGAAAGACCAAAAGGTGGTTGGTGGATGGGTGACGGCTGAATATTCGATGCTTCCTTATTCAACGCTGACCCGCAAACAACGGGACATCTCAAAGGGCAAGATGGATGGACGAAGCACCGAGATTCAGCGCCTGATTGGAAGGTCTCTGCGAGCTGTGATCGACCTAGAGCGTCTGGGGGCTCGGACCATGTGGGTGGATTGTGATGTGCTTCAGGCGGATGGCGGGACTCGAACGGCCGCCATCACGGGAGCTTGTGTGGCGGTGGAGTTGGCCTGCGAAAAACTTGCCGCTGAGGGGAAACTCAATTTGTGGCCGATCAAACGGCGCGTTGCCGCTGTGAGCGTGGGCATTGTGGACGGGCAGCCCCTTTTGGATTTGGATTACGTGGAGGACCGGGATGCCGAGGTGGACATGAATGTGGTGATGACTGATGCCGGCGAATTTGTGGAACTACAAGCTGCGGGCGAGGAAGCCGTTTTTGGCGACACAGGCCTTGCAGAGATGTTGGCCCTTGGTAAAAAGGGCATCTCCAAACTCCTCGAACTCCAAAAATCAGTTATACCCAAATCATGAAAAAAGCACTCATCACAGGCATTACCGGCCAGGACGGTTCCTATCTTGCCGATCTTCTCCTCAAAAAAGGTTATCAAGTTCATGGCATCATCCGGCGGGCAAGCACATTCAACACAGCCCGGATTGATCACCTCTATGAAGATCCGCATGTGCATGGCGTGAATCTGTTTCTGCACTACGGTGATCTCGCGGATTCGGTGAACCTTGTGAAGCTGATCTATGATCTGAAACCTGATGAGATTTACCACTTGGGGGCTCAGAGCCATGTGCGGGTTTCTTTTGATATTCCGGAATACACGGCTGATGTGACCGGTGTGGGTACCATCCGAATTCTGGAGGCCGTGCGCGAAGCGGGTGTCCAGTCACGATTCTATCAAGCCTCCAGCAGTGAGATGTACGGCAAAGTCCAAGATGTTCCTCAAAAAGAAACGACGCCCTTTTGGCCACGAAGCCCTTATGGGGTGGCCAAGGTTTTTGCTTATTGGGCCACTGTGAACTACCGGGAAAGCTATGGCATCCATGCCACGAACGGGATTCTTTTCAACCATGAAAGCCCTCGCCGTGGGGAGACATTCGTCACCCGAAAAATCACACGGGCCGTCGCCGCCATCAAACTCGGGCTCCAAAAAGAATTGTTCCTTGGCAATCTTGATGCCAAACGCGATTGGGGATACGCCCCGGAATATGTGGAGGCCATGTGGTTGATGGTTCAGCAGGATCAGCCTGACGACTATGTGGTGGCCACAGGCGAAACCCACAGCGTGCAAGAGTTTGTCGAAGCGGCCTTCGGGCATGTCGGCCTCGATTGGCAGCACTACGTCAAGTATGATGCCCGCTACGAACGTCCCGCCGAGGTCGATTTGTTGGTCGGGGATGCCTCGAAGGCCAAGCGCCAGCTCGACTGGGAACCCAAGGTAAAATTCCAAGAGCTTGTTCAAATCATGGTGGACGCTGATCTGGTGGCTGCCAGTCACCGCAGCGAAGCCAGGATTTAAAAACCCTGGTCTCCGAGGATCGCTTGCTAGAGTTCTCGGCGAGGGATAGTGTCCATTGATGGACTCTTCTCGATATGTGTTTGTGCTTGCTGGCGGAAGTGGCGAGCGGTTCTGGCCCATGAGCCGCTCCTCCACTCCCAAACATCTGCTTCGCCTGCTGGGCGAAAAGACTATGCTGGAGACCACGGTGCGGCGATTGGAGGGGCTGATTCCATGGGAGCGAATTTTTGTGCTCACCAATGACGCCCAGCGTGAGGCTGCGGCCGCAGAGTTGTCCTTCCTCCCCCCGGAAAACGTCATTGCCGAGCCAGCCAAGCGGGACACGGCCCCTGCCTGTGCTTTGGCCTCAGCCATTGCACGAAGCAGGGATCCCCAAGCTCTGTGTGCGTTGCTGCCTGCGGATGCGATGATCCACAATGAGGGAGCTTTTCGTTCCCAACTTGAGCAGGCCTTTGATGTGGCTGCGAAAAATCCGGCGATTGTGACCTTTGGGATCCCGCCCACGATGCCTGCCACAGGGTTTGGTTATTTACACCTTGGCGAATCCGACGCAGACGGGGTTTTTCCTGTTCTTCGATTTGTTGAGAAGCCGGACCTTCCCACCGCCATTCATTATCTCCGAAGTGGGGATTACGCTTGGAATGCGGGCATCTTTGTTTGGCAAGCTGAGACGTTCCTCAACGAATGCGAACGACTTTCACCTCCCTTGGCAGGATTTATTAAATCATTCGCAGATCCCGACTGGCCGTCGCGATTTTCCCAACTTCCAAAGATCTCTGTGGACTATGCGATCTTGGAAAATGCGGAGACCGTCCTTTCGGTCAAAGCGCTGTTTGATTGGGATGATGTCGGGTCTTGGTCTGCCCTTCCCAAGCACCTTGGCCACGATGAATCGGGGAATACCCTCCGTGGACCTACGGCCACCTTCAAAGCAAAAAACAATGTCGCCATCTCGAATGGGCGGTTGATTGCGCTTTGCGGCGTGGAGAATCTCATCGTTGTGGAAACCGCAGATGCGATCCTGGTTTGTCATCAAGACGACGCGCAGGAACTCAAAAAGCTCCATATTAACTTGCCAGCAGATGTGAAATAATGCCGCGCCGCTACTTTTTGGCGGCGGGCTTTTCTTCTTTTTCCTGCTCGGGGGGTGCTGGGCGAACGGATGGTGGAAGAATTGTTTCGAGAGCCAGTGCGGCAATCGGAGCGGTGGGGCGCATGTTCTCAAACACCAACCGAATTGTGTGCTCGCCATTTTTGGCTCCTGCCAGCGGGGTGATAGACGCTATCCGGCCATGACGAACCGATTCAGACCCCGCCACCCGAATGGGCATGGTTGACCCCACGGCAAGACTTCCTAATGAATCTTTTGTGACGGGAATTTCTGTCGAAAGCTCATCCAAATTTGCAACGGTCATGACCGGGTCTCCTGCTCCTGCTCTCGTTCCCTCTGGCTTGGTGATCTCTAGCACCGTGCCGTCAATCGGGCTCCTCACAAAACGATTTTCAAGCAGCTTCTCTGCAAGGGCCAATTCCAGCTTTGTCATCTCAAGCATCATCCTTGCCTGCGTCAATTTCGCTCGGGCTATCTGGGCTTGGGCCTGCGCTTGCTCCACTTGATTTTCGTTGACCTGCCTTCTCCGATGCCTCTCAAGGATATCGTTTAAACTGGCATTTTTGTCGCGGAGTTCTCCCTCTGCAATCTCGATGCCCGATCTGTTTTCCGAACGAAGTTTTGCAGAAAGGTAAGCATTCAGTTGGCGTTCATGATCGAGCTTCATCAGAATTTGCCCCTTGGCGACTCTTGCTCCAAGTTCTGTCTCCAAAGTCTCCACGATTCCAGCCTCACGGGCCAAAACCGTTTTGACCGCTTCTGGTTGAACATTTCCCAACGCCAAAACCTCCTGTGCGTGAGCGGTCACAGCGCCTAATAGAAAAAAGGGCAGCAACATCCTGTTAAGGAGGGGGTTCATCGTTAATACCTTAGCGGGCATATCCCGAGGGTCAAGTGATCAGCATTTTTGGATCTTGAAAATAATTTACAAGAGCCGGGCGGCTGAGCTAAAGCAAAGAAATGAAAGTCCTTCTACTTGCCGGTTTGTGCATGACGATTGGCGTTGCCAGTATGCAGGCAAGTGTTTTGGCGGAATGGAACTTTTCTGGTCTGCCCGCGAGCTATGAGGAAATTAACAACTTGCCAGCCACAGATCTCGATAACCTACTCCATGAGATTCCCATATTGCAGATCAAAAATACCTCAGACTCACCCCTTTTCTCATTCATCGACCCTGCGGGCATCTGGGCAATAGTCACCCTTGGGCATCTTACATTGTCGGAGGCGATCACAGTGGAGCGATATATTGAATTCACGCTAGAGCCACAAAACGGGTTTGCTCTCAGTGTAGATTCTCTGCTGCTTTCCATCATCGCCCTCAATCCGGGTAACTTCATTTCACTTTTTTCGAGTGTTGATGGATTTGAGCTGGACGATGTGATTGATACACAAGCTGTGGATGCGGGCGATTCGAGTAACCCTCAGGAGATTGTTTTTTCGGTAAATCAGGTTGATATCCTTGATCCTGTGACATTTCGAATTTACCCTCATGGTTTTGGTAGCAATGTCTTCCGGTTAGGAGACAGCGGAGATCCCTCGGTTTCGGGTGTCACGGTCACAGGAACAGTCCCGGAAATGAACACTGCGAGTCTTGCTTTTGCTACGTTGTCCGTGCTTTGGTTATCATCAATAGGTCTTAGTCGGCGAAGAATTGACAGGAAACGAATCAAAAATTTCTAGGCACCGGATTCTCATGCCATTCTGACGGTTGCGGAACTCACTCCGGCGAAGCATCCCAGAAGGCTTGGAAGGCCTTTGTCCAGTCACGGCTCTGCACACGTTTGCGGGCGGCAAGGCTCATAGACTGGCGTAAATCCGGGTCCGTGGCCAGTGTTTCGACGGCTTGGGTCAGGGCTGCGACATCCAGGGCTTTTGTGACATACCCATCCTTGCCATCGCGGATGAGATCGCGCGGGCCTCCCACATCGGAAACAATGGATGGCAGCCCGCAGGCCTGAGCCTCCAGGATCACATTGCCGAAGGTGTCCGTGGTGCTTGGAAAGAGGAAAAAGTCTGCTGAGGCATAGGCGGTGGCGAGGTCAATGCCGGTCAGATACCCAGTACATATCGCGTCCGGGAGAAGACGTTTCATTTCTTTGAGATAAGGTCCGTCGCCCACGATCAGAGGGCGGGCTGGAATGTGTTTCTCCGCCAACTTGCGGGTGACAGAAACAAACGTGTCCAAATTTTTTTCTTTGGAGACGCGTCCCACATAAAGCATGCCAAGCTCACCCGGACGAAGTCCGCGGGAAACCCAAAAATCAGAGTCCCGGCGACTCGGGTTGTAGAGTGTGGTGTCAAGGCCACGAGGAAGGATTTTGATTTTGTCAGGAGAAATTCCCCGATTGATCCAAGATTTTTGGTAATCCTCGCTGTTCACGTAAACAAGGTCCAACTGACTATAAAACCAGTGCATGTAGTCCCAAGTGAGGGTCTCCATAAAGGAATCATCTGTCAGAATTCGCACGTATTGGGGGAAATCGGTGTGGTAAATCCCCACCGATCTGAGTCCGAGGGCCTTTGCCGTGTAGAGGGCCACGAGGCCAATGGGGCCGGGGGTGCTAATAATGACTTCGGAGTAATTGTTTTTTACAAGATGGTCGAGAATTAACAGCGCAGGAGGAAAGCTAAGGCTTTGGAGTTCGTATTCCGGGAGTTCAAATTCTCCCACCGGGGCAAAATTTTCGATGGGAATTCCGAGATCTTTATTCGAGGAACGGCTTGTGAAGACCCGAATGTCATGTCCCGAACTGACTCCGGCGGTCACCATTTTTTTGATGGTGGTTGCAACCCCGTTGACATCATCCAAAGTGTCCGTGAACCATGCCCGGCGGTTGTTTTTTAGAAGGTCCGGAGTTTCTCCAGAGAGCGTTTTAACGATATTTTGGAGCAGGTCCCTGCGGGGCAGTCGAAGCGAGTGGATGTAAGGACTCAATAACCCGACCAAGGGCGCGAGGGGACTGATGGTCTGGATGCTCTCGATGAGTTTCCCCGTCGAAATTTGCCCGATGAATTGATTAAAAAGCCGGTAGCCCAGTTGGTTGGCAATGAGGTTTGCCATGAGGAAAGCCCGGCGCTCCGGTTCTTCGACACCGGCTGTCTCTTTCGCGAGGGCTGCCCGGACTTCCGGTTTGGAAAAGTAGGCTGAGAGCTCCTTCCAAAGCGTGGTGTTTCCTGCCATGGCCATCTCAAAAATTTTGCCAGTCGCAATGCCTTGGGCCAAGAAGCCGATTTTTTCACCGAGCGTGAATTCGGTGGGGTCCTTCCCCTCCATGAAGCGCGAGAAGGCTTTCTCCATCAGTCCCGCTCCCGGAGATCCGGGGTGTAGGGCGAACTTCTGTTTGATAAAATCGTAAGCTGTTTGGTAGGTGCCGTGGGCAACCGCGAGGGGCTCTCCACCCATGCCGCAGGGCTGACATCGTCCCGCCCTGACGTGCGCGAGAAATTCATGGGCATCGGATGCCGGAGGTGTCTCAGTCCAAGCCCTTGCCAGCGTGGTCCCCCCATGGTCATCCGATCCCCCCACAAAAATCTTGGTCCAGGGGTTCTCATGTGTCGGAGTCAGCCCCGTTCTTGCAACAAATTCTTCGATGCTCCTGGGCGTCAGCGATCCCAGAGCAAAAGTTGCCATTTCTCCCAGCAGGCTGTGATAACGGCCATTGATGGTTTCAAAATGGCTGAACAACAACACCAGCTTTTGCATGTGGAGTGCGGTGAGTTTTTCATTGGGGCTGTGCAAAGGATGGGCCACCGCATGGGTCAGATTTTCGGAGGCCAGATATTTTTGGAGATCGTAAATGTTGTCCCGGTATTTTTGGATTTCCCTGTGCTGGGATGGAGTGTGACCCCACACCAACAGATGGATTTTGCATTCATCCTCGGGAAAAACCGTGGTGACTTCCTCCCCATGGATCAGGTCAGGCAGGTGGTTTGCCTCCAGACAGCCCGCCAAGGTGTCATGGTCGGTGAAGGTGACAAAATCCATTCCCGTGCTTTTAAGGAGCTGATGGGTTTCGACAGGGTCGGACATGCTCGCCGGAAATTCGAGCTTTCTGAGCAGCCAATCGGCGGCACGAGAACTGTGCCGGGTGTGGACGTGAAGATCAGCGCGTGACGTTTTTTGATTCATGAACGGGATTCCCCAAGCCATCGTTGATAGGTCATGGCAGTTCGCCCGGCAAGTGCGCTCCGAATAAGTTGAAGAATTTGCTGCCGGATGGCGGGGTGATCCCAATCCGGGGGATGAAGCCCCACCCGCAGCACGGCATTGTTTTTCAGACGGTTTGCAAGCAGCCGATTCCACCCAAGACTTATAACCCTCCTCCATGCGGCCCTCACGCTCCAAACCAAACTTTGCGACACGGCGAGTGGAGCACCATTCAAAGGCTGGATGCGATCCAAATACGTTGTGTATTCAAACCCGGCTCTACAGACAGACTCCAGTGCCTCGTCCCCCAACAACCATGCCGGAGCGATAAAACCCCGGGGCGTGAGACTGCCTTGACGAAAATCATCAAGCCCCCGGCCCAAAAGTTGGTCGGCCTCGAGCTTGGTCAGATCAAAAAACTCACCCTCGCCAGCGGTGTAATACCTGGTGATAAATTTCTCCCAAGCTCGCTCGCTGGCTTTCTTCGAGCGCTGATGAAAATACCCATGGGCCACAATCTCATGCCCGGCTCCAGCTTGGACTCGAAGCCACTCCTGAAAATCGGCATTTTCTGTCATAGGAGCCTTCCTATGATGATTCGGAATCACCAACAACGAGACCTCCTTGATCCCCAACCCAGCCAAATCTTCAAGGATATGCCTGCTCCTCGCCCAGGTTAATGGGCTCACATCATGGAGGGAGACGATGATGGCTCGTGTTTGCATTCGTGACGGGTCTATGGTAATCCTTGAGGTTACATCATGTCAGACGAAAATCCCAAGCCTTCTCCCGAGAAACCTCCGGGTGGCAATGAACCCCAAATTAACTGGCGCGGCCTCGTGCTTTTTGCCATCGCGCTCGCTCTCATCGGTGGAGCCTTTTTCTTCCGCACCGGCAACTTCCAACAAACCGAGGAATTGCCATTCTCAAAATTCGAACAACTGCTCAAAGACGGCCAGATTCTAACTGGCGAGAACCACCCCGTGGAAATCGTGGTCGAGGAGGGTCGCAACACCCAATTTGTCACAGGTTCTTTCAAAAAGAAAAGCGAGGAGACCGGCGAGGAAGTTGTCACTCAATTCCGCACTCCCGTTTATATGCCCTTCAATGGACGGCAGCTTGAAGAGGCCTTCACGACCGCAGGCATCACTCCCTCCATCAAACCGGAGTCGAACCTCCTGGCCTCCACCCTCATAGGGTTTCTGCCCATTATTCTTTTCCTTGTGATTCTGTATTTCTTCTTCCGCTCACAGATCAAAATGGCGGGCAAAGGCGCGATGACCTTTGGCAAAAGCAAAGCCAAAATGATGGCCAAAGAAAAAAATCGGATCACCTTCAAAGATGTGGCCGGTGTGGAAGAGGCCAAGGAAGAAGTTGGCGAACTCGTGGAATTTTTAAAAGACCCCAAACGCTTCCAAAAACTTGGAGGACGAATCCCAAAAGGAGTTCTTATGGTGGGCTCCCCGGGAACTGGCAAAACCCTTCTCGCCCGCGCTATTGCCGGAGAAGCGGATGTCCCGTTTTTCTCAATCAGCGGCTCGGACTTCGTGGAGATGTTTGTCGGTGTCGGTGCGAGCCGGGTTCGCGACATGTTTGAACAAGGCAAAAAGAATGCGCCCTGCTTGATTTTTATCGACGAAATTGATGCCGTGGGCCGTCACCGCGGCCATGGTCTCGGTGGAGGTCATGACGAGCGTGAGCAGACCCTCAATCAGCTTCTGGTGGAGATGGATGGTTTTGACACACAGGATGGGGTCATCATCATCGCAGCCACCAACCGTCCAGACGTGCTCGATCCCGCCCTTCTTCGCCCCGGTCGCTTCGACAGGCAGGTAACCGTCAGTCTGCCCGACGTGAACGGCCGTGAAGAAATCCTCAACGTCCACGCCAAAAAAGTGAAAGTTGGCGCGGATGTGGACTGGGCGGTGGTTGCCCGTGGAACCCCCGGATTTTCCGGTGCGGAACTTGCCAATGTTATCAACGAAGCTGCTCTCCTTGCCGCCCGCAAAGGGCTGAAAGCGATCACCGCTCTGGAGTTGGATGAGGCTCGCGACAAAGTGCGCTGGGGCCGCGAACGCCGAAGCCTTGCCATGAGCGACCGCGAAAAGGTTTCAACGGCCTGGCACGAGGCCGGGCATGCCTTGGTCAATGTGCTTCTCGAACACACGCACCCTCTCCACAAAGTGACCATCATTCCTCGCGCCAATTCCCTTGGTTCGACGATGTTTCTGCCGGAAGGTGACAAATATTCCACCCAACGCAAGGAGGCATTGGATCATCTCGCGGTTACCGCAGCCGGACGCGTGGCTGAAGAACTCTTCACGAATGATGTCTCAAACGGCGCCGCCGGCGATATCAAGCAAATGACCCACCTCTCCCGCAAAATGGTCTGCGAATGGGGCATGAGCGAAAAGCTGGGCATGGTGGAATACGGGGAACATGAGGATCATGTCTTCCTTGCCCGCGATATGTCCCGGGGACGCGATTACAGTGAGTCCACTGCCCAAGAAATCGACCGCGAAGTTCGCAAACTCGTCGATGACGCGTACGAGCGTGCCAAAAAAATCATCCTCGAAAACCGTGACAAAATTGAGGTCATTGCCCATGCCCTCCTCGAGTTCGAAACCCTCGACGCGGCCCAAATCAACGAAATCCTCCAACATGGACGGTTGTTGAATCCTCCTCGCAAAGAAAAAGCTCCTCCGCCAATCCCACCGCCTCCAGCTGAAGGAACACCATCCCCGCACGAACCCATCCGTGGACAGGACCTGCCTCCCGGCGGCTTGGCCGCGCCCGCGCCGGCGTAGGGCTAGGATTTCACCCTCTTAGCTGATAGGCCTTGCGATAGTCGCGTGGGGCTTGCCCGAGTTCCAAATGGAAGCGGCGTGAGAAATAGAACTCATCATCAAACCCGGTGAGTACGGCAATTTCGTTGATGCGCAGGGATGTCTCCACAAGCAGGCGACAGGCCTCGGCCATACGGAGTTGACAAAGATATTTTGCTGGTGGCATTCCAAAGGTTTCAATCCAGCGGCGGCGGAAGGTAGTTGTGGAATAACCGTGTTTTGCTGCCAGTTGTTCAAAATCCCATTTGGTGGAAAGCGCTTCGCGGAGGTCTGCCGAGATGACACTGATTCTGGATTCCGTTTTCCAGGGAGCGCTCGGAGCAAGCCATGTGTCCAAGATTGTCTGTTCAGCAAGTCGGTCCACGCGATCCACAACCCAGGCTGGATCCGCAGCTCGCGCCAACACAGAAAATTCTGCCAAATGAATGTGAAGCGAGACCGGATCCGCAATCGGCCACACAGGTCTTTGTGCTTCGATGAACCCGCATTCTTGAAAGTGTTTGAACGCGGTACGGTGGTAAACCAAATACCACTCCGTCCATGAACCGTTCTCAGGCCCATACCTTGCGGACTCCCCGGGCCATTGGGTGATCACACATGGAGCCTGCACGGGCCATGTTTTGCCATCTCTTTCGAAGAGGCCCTCCCCGCGAAGGATGATCGAGAAATTGCAGGTGCTGAAACCGCTCTCAACCCAAGTCGATTTTTCGGCAAGAAAATCCGAAGAAACAAGGGGAAATTGGCTGGGGTAGCGACGGACATAGGGAGCCCAGTGTTTGGTTAAAAAATCCATGTTTTTGGATGAAACGTTCATCCACAATAATTAGGAATCAGCTTATTGTCACGGTTCAGCAATCAACTATGAAAAAAGCCCTGTTCCTCTCTGGCGGTTGGGATGGCCACCAACCAGACAAAATCGTCCAGTTATTTTCTGACGCCCTCCGCAAGCACAACTTCGAAACGGAGATCGTCACTTCCCTCCATCCGCTTGCGGATAGCGAAGCTTTAAAATCCTATGACGTGATTTTTCCCTGCTGGACGATGGGCACACTCACCAAAGAGCAAAGTGAGGGGCTGCTTGGCGCTGTGAAGGGCGGGGTGAACTTGGCGGGAATTCACGGAGGCATGGGCGATGCCTTTCGTGGAAACATCGACTATGAATGGATGGTGGGAGGCCATTTTCTCGGACATCCCCATGTCGGTGACTACTCGGTTCGCATTGCTGATTTTGCCAGCCCCATCACGCAAGGATTGCCGGGCGCTTTCCCTTACAATTCGGAACAGTATTACATGATGGTCGATCCTGCCGTTCACGTGTTGGCGGAAACGGAATATGTCTATGAAGGACGCCACACCACCATGCCCGTAGCGTGGGTTCGCATGTGGGGAAAAGGCCGTGTCTTTTACTCCGCTCTGGGACATGACCCCATCGAATTTGAAAAATTCCCAGAAGCCATGACACTCACCGTACGCGGCATTCTCTGGGCTGCCGGCAACCTCTAGAACTTATGAAAACCCATAAAAAAAAGGCTGACATCAAGGTCGGCGTGGTCGGATATGGCGGGGCCTTCAATATGGGCCGTCAGCACCTCCAACAAATGCAATCCACGGGCATGGTGCCCACCGCTGTGGCCGAGGTGGATCCCTCCCGCCTTGCGGTCGCAACAGCAGATTTTCCTGGAATTGAAACCTATTCCACCGTCACCGAGATGCTCAAAAACTCGGACGTGGACCTCGTGGTGATCATCACTCCCCACAACACCCATGCGCCGCTGGCCATCGAGTGTCTCAAGGCGGGACGTCATGTCGTTTGCGAAAAGCCACTCGCCATCACCACCTCGGAAGTGGATGCCATGATCCAAGCCGCCAAAAAATCTGGTGTCATGCTCTCCACGTACCACAATCGTCATTGGGATGGTCGTATCCGTCATGCGGTCGATCTCATCAAAAAGCGGGGAACGATTGGTGAGGTCATTCGCATCGAATGCCACATGGGTGGATATTCGAAACCAGGTGATTGGTGGCGCACGAGCCGCTCGATTTCTGGGGGGATTCTATACGACTGGGGCGTCCACCTTCTGGAATATTCTCTTCAGCTCATTGATGCCGATGTGAAAGAAGTCAGCGGTTTTGCCCACGAAGGATTTTGGGGCCCGCAAACCAACTGGAAAAATGACACCAATGAAGACGAGGGATTCCTTGTTGTCCGGTTTGCAGGTTCGCAATGGTTAACCTTGGGTGTCACCCACATCGACTCGAAAGGCAAAGATGGCTGGGTTGAGGTCACTGGCACAAAAGGCAGCCTCGTCATCGACGGCGGCCACAGCACCCTCTATCAGCACATCAAGGGCAATAGCATCACCACCAAGATGAGCCATCCCAAAGATGAAGGTATTTGCTACTATGAAAACGTGGCTGACCACCTCACCGGCAAAGCCGAACTCATCATCACCGCCGAGTGGTCCCGTCGCCCCATCCATATTCTGGATCTCGCCGCCCGCAGCGCAAAAGCCGGGAAGGCCCTGCCTGCCAAATATGCCTGATCCCCCAAGGTTAATCCGTCCCCACAAAGCTGGCAGGGCTGCCTGAATCCACGATTTCAACCAGCGTCCCCCCAGGAACGATCTCAAAAAGCGCTTTTGCCATCTCCGATGGCAGCCGGATGCAACCATGCGATGCCGGGTATCCCGGCAAATGCCCGGCGTGCAGACCGAAATCCCCACAAGACAACCTCAAAAAATTTGGCATTTTTGCGTGGTAGAGGGTCGATTTCCACATTTTGTATTTGTTGGTGACAAGATACTGCCCGGTTGGCGTGGGGTGGGATCGCTTGCCTGAGGAAATCGGCATTTCCATGACAAGCTGATTATGACGATACAGGGTCGCCCGCTGCGCATCCAAATCCACAACAACCTTCAGAAACCGTGACGGATCTTCCGGGCCAATCCGCATGAGCAGCCTCATGATTTCGAGGTGTCCGTATTTGCCCGCCAGCCAGAGTGCAAAAGTCTTATGGCGCTTGGTCATTTTGTTCGGCGTGGCACCCGCCGCCAGCAGGATGCGCACAAAAACCTCATTGCCAAGACAGGTCGCCAACATCAACGCCGTGAATCCCCGCTCGCTCGAGACGTAATACCTGACCAAGTGGTCGTCAAATTGCTTCACGAATTCCTGCGGCACCGGCCATGGCAGGTCACTGTCAGGGTCAAACCCCGCATTTAACATCAGACAAACCGCCCGAGTCTGGCCTTCGGCGATTGCCTGAAAAAATGACATGGTTTTTGAGCGCACTTCCTCCTCATGTCGTTTGGCTTCTTCCGATATTTTGCGCTCCTCTTCGGCCTGAGCCAGACTTTCCGAAAATTCCAGGGATTCAGGGTCGGAATCTCGAAAGATTTCCCCCATCTTTTCAGGCTCGCTCCGTGCCTCCTCCCCGCAAAGAAGCAAACCCAAGCCAATCATCAGTAATGCCGGTTTCATCGCTCTTCCTCTATCCTGCCAAGAGAATTACGCTTCACCAACCCGGGAATTGTTAATTTTTTTCTTATGCAGGCTTCCGTCCGCACCGTATCGGAGAACAAATTGTTTTTCGATCCTCGGTTGGAATTGAAAATTGTTCCAATGTCCGCTACGTTTGCAGGCTGAGAGCCGGGCACAGCATTGGCTCACGCTTCCACCAAAAACCGGAAGGCCCGATCTTGGAAGCCGGGCAGGCCCTCATGACCAAAGTCAGGGTAAATCGAAGCGTCTTTTTCCGTGTTCAGATTGTTATAGACGGCAAACTGGGTTGAAGGCGGGCAGACATTGTCCATGAGCGTGAGCGCCATGAGCACTTTGGCTTTGATCCGTGGAGCAAGGTGGTGCACATCGATATAACCGAGGGTCTCAAAAATTTCTTCACGACGCAGTTGGAGTGGGTCGATGTTGCGCAAGAATGTTCGCAATTCACTATAGGCATCTTTCGCGAGATCCATTTCCCAGACGCGTTGGTAATCGGAGAGAAATGGAAACACCGAAACGCAACGGCTGATTTTTGGCTCCAAAGCAGCGCAAGCAATCGAAAGGCCCCCTCCCTGGGAACCCCCCATGCAGTAGATGTCTGTGGACTCCGGGAAGCTGGCAACCACACGTGCGAGTTGGACGGTATCCAAAAAAATCTGACGAAAGAGTAATTTATCCGGCGAATCGTTCAGTCCACGAACGATGTGCCCGTGGTGGGTGTTACCCTTCACAGAACCTGCATCCTCGCTTTGTCCGGCTTGACCCCGGCAGTCCAAGGCTGCCACAGAGAGGCCCTCTGAGACGAAGGAAAGCTTGTCATTCCAATCGCCACTGGACCCCGAGTATCCGTGGAAATGGAGGACGGCGGGAGCGGGTTTTGCCGGTTGGCGGGGGCGGAGATATTTTGCGTAGATTCGCGCTCCCCCTACACCCGTGAAAAAAAGATCAAATGTCTCAGCATTGCGGGCACCGATAGCATCGACGGGAATCAGTTCCGGCTCGGGGGGCGTGTTGTCCAGTTCCGCAATCGCCCGGCTCCAATAGTCATCGAAGTCGGCGGGTTTGGGGTTGATCCCCATGTAGGATTTGAGTTCGGCAAGGGGTTTGTCCAAGACTGGCATTGGAATTTCGTATCTGATCCCCGCGCTTCCGGCAAGTCGCACCTCTCGATTCTTGCCAAATGATCCTCATTCTGAAAGTTTCAGCCATGCCCTCACGACCGCTCAGCTCCGGATATCCCAGCTCGCGAAATGGTCGTCGCAAAAAAGGTGGTTCCGCAGAAATTTGGAATGTGGTGAACCGGATTCTGACACTTCTTGTGATTGCTGGGTTTTTGGTGATGCTCGCCCTTTGGTTCTATCCAGAAGTCCAAAAGCGCAATGCCCTTGCCACCGACCTGGAACTGAAAACTTCCGAACTCGCTGAGGAGCAACTCCTCCGCAAGAAACGCGAGCGGGAAAAGTTCCTTCTCGAAAATGACCCCGATTATATTGAGGCGATTGCGCGTGACCGCTTGGATCTTATGAAAGAAGGCGAGACGATTTTTCGATTAGATGGCAACACTGCCGAGGAAGTCCCGCCTGCCGTGGTGCCAAAAAACTGAAAGCTTCATGGCGACCATTCTGATTCCTGCCAGGTGGGCCTCTACCCGATTCCCCGGCAAACCACTCGCCATCATCGCCGGCAAACCACTCATCCAACTTGTTTGGGAGAACTGCGCACGCTCGAAGTCAGCCTCACGCATTATCATTGCCACCGATGACATGCGAATCGCCGAGGCGGCTTTTGATTTTGGGGCGGAAGTTGCCCTCACTAGAGCAGATCACCCAAGCGGCACGGACCGTGCCGCCGAGGTTGCCGCCTTGCTCAAACGAGAGCGTGTGCTGGTCAATGTCCAAGGCGACGAACCCTTTGTACAGCCTCAACTGATTGATAGGCTCATTCATGAATTCGAGAGTGATCGCCGACTCGAGATGGCCACCGCCGCCAGTCCAATCCATGAACCTGCTGAATTTCTTGACCCAAACATCGTTAAGGTCGTTGTCAACCGGGCTGGCAACGCGATGTATTTCTCAAGGGCTCCCATTCCGGTGGATCGGGACGGGGAGGGGAGCAGCACCGGCCTGCGCCACCATGGGATTTACGCCTACACCAAAAAATTCCTGCTACAATTCGTGTCATGGAAACCCACGGCGCTCGAGAAGTCAGAGAAACTCGAGCAACTCCGGGCCCTGGAACACGGCACAACGATCCGCGTGCTGAAAACCAAACATTCCTCATTAGGAGTCGATACCGCCGAACAAGCGGATGCGGCGGCTCGCTTGCTCGGTCATTGACTGCGCATGTAGCGGAAAACGGAACGTTTTTCGTTTTCTGTATGGTTGCTTACCGGCGTTGACGGCGAAGGAGAAGCAGCCCACCAAGCCCAAGGAGACAAGCAACGGACGGCTCGGGAACAACCGAAATGCTGCCGTTGATTTCAAATAGGTCGGTATCCCATGAGAGGCCGGGATCCAGGGAAGCGTTGGTGAAGTCAAAGAAGATCTCGGTCAGATCAAGCATCCCTGTGTTAACAATCTGAAACGTATTTCCCACGGATGGAACAAAAAGCCCTATCAGAGTAATGCGAATGGTTCCCCCGTCGCTTTCGAAGACATCGGTTGCCAATTGATCAAACTCCGTCCCAACAAGCTGGCCGCCAATTTCGATATCCAAAATCGAGCCTTCTTCGAGTTTTGTGGTTTCGGTCACAGTGAGGATGCCTGCTGAGTTTCCAGGTGCCACGACACCCCCGCTGTGAACTGTGAGACTTCCCTCGAGAGTTCCGGCCCCCTGGAGCACTCCATCCTGGAAAACGCTGAGAACCCCGCTGCTCAGAAGCGCCTGATCGACAATCCCAACGCCCACCGCGCCGCCGAAGAAAGCCGGGTTGTCGCTTAACAGCGAAAGGGTGGAATCACTTTTCCAAAGCTGAATTTTTTCCCCGACTAAAATCTGTGAGTCCTCGATCACTTCAACCGTTGCCTGGCCACCCTGAGCAGTGTCTGAGCCGCCGATGTAAAGCGCTCTTTCAAGTTCGATCAATCCCCTCCCATTTCCACCGGCCACATACACATTGCTCGTCGAACTCGCTTGACGGGCAACCTGCATGTCTCTGGCCTTCAGAACCCCATCAGATTCGATAGTTGCCGTTGCATTGCCGACGAAACCGACGATGACATCACTTCCGGTTGCCGCTTCGTAACGGCCCTGCTCGGAAATATTCAAAATTCCCTCCCCTTCGAGGTTTGCGATAATCATGGCAGAATTGGTTGGCGATGTTCCCGGTCCTGATTTGACGACCGCATTTCCCGTAATATTGAGCTCCCCATTTCCCGAGTAACCAACCGTGATTTGTTGGTTTGTGGTGAGTGTTGAGCCCCCGTCTCCAAAAGCCGAAACTTCCAGATAACCATCGCTGCCCGCATTTTGCCCGATCATCACCGAGGGGCTGGTGCCTGTCGTGTTCACCTCCACCTGGCTGCCAATGTCGAGAGTCACATCACCGCTCCCGTCGGTGCCGATGCGGAGGAATCCGTTGAGAGTCCACTCGGTCTGCGTGGTCGAAAGGGATCCTACGGACAACGCAGAGAAGCCCGCATTAAAATTTCCGGTCGTTGCAACCACATGATCCATGCTCATGGTGCCGGAGCTGTTTGATCCAAAGCCTACCACCGCTCCGCCGGTCTGAAAGTCCGTGTGGGCCAATGCGAAGATCCCTGTGGAACTTTCGTCCCTTCCGACATAGACGCGGTTTGCACTGACATCCGATCTGGTCGCGTTTCCTCCCGTCGAAGCAAAAAAGGATCCCGTGCCCCCATCATCCCCAACATGGAGGTCGCCGGAGACGGAAACCTCGGCACCGTTCACATTCACCGTGCCATTTGAACCGGCTCCTCGGCCAACGGTCAAAGTGGAGGATTGAAAAACGGTTTGGTTGCCGGAAGCTGATGTTGTCACGTCCAGCTGTCCCGTCATTCCCGCGGCACCTCCGACCAGTGCGTCGGTGGTGACCACCAATGACGCTTCACTAAACATATTTAAAAAGGGTGTGTTGGCGGGCAGGTTTCCGCTGATATCCAGAGCATTGATCGTCGCAGAATTAGATGTGAGTTCCACATTTCCTAAAGCAATCACGACATCGTCAGGGAGGCTGGGTAGCACATTCCCAATCCAGTTGGTGTCTCCAAGATTCTCGGTGAACCAATTGTTATCGAGATCCCCCTCCCACTCGACTTGGCCAAGGGCATGGGTAGAAAACAACAAGCATGAAGC
>JBGTLQ010000217.1:0-3724 GCA_041744075.1 Terrimicrobiaceae bacterium | reverse complement strand
ATACCAACTGATCATTTCCCCCCACGGCGTTGCAATAAGCAAAAGGTATTCCCAACTTTTTTGACAAGGCCGCAATCATGGTTTGGCGAAGGACGGGTTTGCCTAGTTGGAAGGGGGAGGCGCTCAGGTTGAGGATTGCTGCAGGATGATGCGCCGCCAACTGGGTGAGGGGATCATGGGAGTAAAGAGGACGCGGCAGGTGCTCGGGTGTCCAAATGTCCTCGCAAATTGTGATGCCATATAACCGTCCACCGATCTCGACAGGAAGGTTCTCGGTCGCAGGCTCAAAATAGCGCGCCTCATCAAAAACATCATAGGTCGGAAGAAGCGATTTGTGGATCACCCGGATCGGCCTGCCTTTTTCGATAACGGCTGCCGAATTGCGAAAGGGTCGCCCTGACGGTCCCGGGTGCAAGCTGACAAAACCTACCACCAGCGCGGCGTCAGTGACCTCGCCTGCGATTGTTTTCAATGCCTCCAAGTTTCTTGGCACAAACTGAGATTTAAACAACAAATCCTGTGGGGGATATCCGGTGAGGGCAAGCTCCGGCGTGATCACGATCTCCGCACCGCGTTGAGAAAGTTTTCGGTAGGCGGAAAAGATTTTTTCGGCATTCCCAGCCAAGTCACCCACGGTGGTGTTGATTTGAGCAAAACCAATTTTCACCAGAACCCCCACTGTTTTGTCATGACGATATAAATGCCAAGCCCGAGGTTGGTGATCGCATGGGCAACCACACAGGCCAGGAGGCTTTTGGTTTTTACGGCCACCCAGCCAAACAGGATTCCTGTGGCAAATGCCGCAGGCCAATCGCTGGGGGAGTGGACCAGCATGAAGGCCCCCGCCACGCCAAAAAATGACAAGTGCGAATACGTTCCAAATTTCACCGATGTGAACTTTTCGTTCACGAGGTAACGCTGAAGGAACCCCCGCCAGAAAATTTCTTCCACGAGGGGGACGATGATCACGAGTCTGGCAAAGCGGGCTGCCAAAGTGAAACCCACCAGCCAGGGATCGTCTCCAACCTCCGAGGGATTAAATCCCTCCGTTCGCGGGGCTGCCCCAAATAGCCACTGCGGCGAGATCCAGATCCCCAGCGAAAGCAGAGCCGCGATGATGGTCACCAGCCACGAGATTTTGCCGAAGTCGTAGCATTTCCAAAAATAAACCAGCGCCCCGGCACAAATGACGGTTTGCAAAGGATAAATCCAATACTTGGGGTCAGCGAGCCAGGGAACTCCCGTGCCTTCACCGACCATACCCACAACCTGCACCACGAGCAAAAATCCTATGAAGAGGAAAAACGGCAGCACATGGGCCTTATAGGCGGACGGTTGAGAATTCACTGAGAACATTGAGTTTGACGGATCGCTTCGTAGAGCACGATGCCTGTCGCCGTCGCAAGGTTCAAGCTCCGTGCTTGTTCGGCCATCGGAATTGTCAGGCAGAAGGGTTTGTTGGCATGGAGGAGGCTCTCGGGAAGTCCCCGCGACTCACGACCGAAGACCAAGGCATCGCCGTCATGAAACTCAGCCTCCCAATACGGGGCCTCGGCCTTGGTTGTCAAAAAATACATCCGGTGAATCCCCGAATCCCTCTGAAAATCCGCAAACGATTTCCATGTTCTGACATCACAACTTTCCCAATAATCCATGCCTGCCCGTCGCAGCGTTCGTTCATCAATGGCAAACCCCAGCGGCTCGATCAGGTGCAGCACAGCCCCCGCCGCCAAACACAGCCGGGCAATATTGCCCGTGTTCGGCGGAATTTCCGGTTCAACAAGCACCACATGAAAACTCACCTGGCGGATTGTAGGCAGGTCGCTCGACCGTGCAAGGAGCAAGCGGGGGTACAGACAGGGGAGAGGAAGAAACTCGTTCCGAGCGGGGAGGAAGAAACTCGTTCCGAGTTCCTCTACGTAGCGGAAGTCGGAACGACTTTCGTCCTGAGCAAATAGACTTGCGGAGAAACGTGTTCCACGTTCCTCTACGGGGGATGAAGCATCTTGGGCGTCTTCCTCGCTTAACTCCGATGGCCTATCGTGGTGGGGTTTGTGTCCATTGGACGATGACCATTGAGGGTAGAAAAACCGGGTGGCTTGATGACTTGGCCCATGCTCGCTTACGTGAAGCGCTTTTGCACGCTTTGTGCCGATCAAAAACAATCTGCCCCGTATATTGCCTGATGCCGGACCACGGCCACTTCCTGGTGATGGGGATTGCAGAAACATCCGACCAAAAAAACTGGGCGAAAATTTTCCGAAAATTATGGAATGATAGCCTGCCTGAAGGCATCACTCTTCAGAGACAAGCCTATGACCATGTCTTGCGGGAAGCGGAGCGCGAAAGAAGCGCATTCGCCAAAATCGCGGAATACATTTTGGCAAATCCAGTCCGTGCCGGGCTTGTGGAGCATCCTTCAGCGTGGGTATTTTCCAGATGCCTTGTGCCCGGTTATCCCTCTCTTGATCTCCATAAGGAGACGTTTTGGGAAAGCTTCTGGTTGGCGCATAAGGCTCTGATCGAACCGTAGCGGAAGTCGGAACGACTTTCGATAATCTGCTTTCATAGAAACTCGTTCCGAGTTCCTCTACGTAGCGGAAGTCGGAACGACTTTCGTGTTTCTCCACAGCACGGCTGCCACGACGGCGCCTGCGGCGTAGGCCACAACATCCCACCAATCGGCGGTGAACCTTGGATTCAAAAGTGGCATGATTCCTTCCGCGATCACAGTCCAGACCACCAGATGTCCGGCGATCTCACCCAACGTGGGAAAGTGGTCGTCCGTTCTCCATCCCAGTTTGAATTGAACCCAAAGCACCCACGGCAGCGCGGCAGGAATCAGCAACATGTCATTGAACGTGCCGTGCAGGAAGGCGGAATCAAAGCTGGGCTTCAGTAACCAGCGATTCAGGCCATATGCCGCGCAGGCCACAAGACACACCGGGTCGAGACCAAAACGAAAGGGTCTCAAAAAAGCGAAGTCATCACCACACCTGTGATTGCAGCGAGAAGGAGTTTGCAGAGGAAAATCGACATGGCTGATATTTTGACCGTCCTTGGGGTTCATGTCAATGGATGGGAAGTGATGATAAGTGGGAGATCAAAAGCAGACGCCGGCCCCGCTGGCGCTGGGCCAGCGGTCCCAGGGGGCGGACAGTTCATTTTGCGGTTATTGAGATTTTGGATCACCCGGCATTGGATTTGCTTCCGCGTGCGTGCTTATGGATGGATTGTTGCTTGCCGTTGCTTTTATGTTTGGGCTTATTGCCCAGCAGCTTCGGCTTCCCCCGCTTGTGGGTTTTCTGCTGGCAGGATTTGTCCTGAGCGCCCTTGGCAAATCGGGCGGGCCAGTTCTCGATTTCCTTGCAGACCTCGGGGTGACTCTGATGCTTTTTTCGATTGGGCTGAAGCTCCGAGTTCGTTCGCTGCTTCGGCCTGAGATCTGGGCTGGCACGAGCATCCATGCTACACTTACGGTTGGTTTTCTGTCGTTGGGGTTTGTCGGGCTTGCGTCGGTTGGGGTGCCTCTTTTTAGCTCGCTGACCTTTTCCACGGCGGCGTTGGTGGCCTTTGCTTTGAGCTTTTCCAGCACCGTTTTTGCCGTCAAATCCCTTGAGGAGAACGGAGAGCTTGGGTCACTCCATGGGCGAATTGCCATTGGCATCCTCATCATGCAGGACATCCTGGCTGTGATGTTTCTGACGGCCTCAACCGGGAAAAT
>JBGTLQ010000216.1:0-14543 GCA_041744075.1 Terrimicrobiaceae bacterium | reverse complement strand
ACACCGGTTGGGCGGTATTGGTGATTTGGTTGCCAAAGAAGTTGCCACCCGCACCGACAAAGAAGTTCGGACCTGCGTGCTCGGCCACCTACAACGGGGAGGAGCCCCCACGACTCTGGACAGGCTCCTCGGCACACGCTTTGGGGTCAAAGCCGTGGAACTCATTGCAGCCGAGAAATACGGATCCATGGTCAGCTACCAAAACTATCAAGTTCTCGATGTGCCCATTTCGCATGCGGTTCACAAGCTTCGCAAGGTCCCAGCCGATGGGGAGATGGTGAGGGTCGCAAAGACCATGGAAATCTCTTTTGGTGATTGAGCCAAATGACACAAATAAACGGCGGGACGAAGGCTCGCCGAAAATTAATTCAACCCAGACCAGCAGACCTATGCCAAGTGAAGACCCCATTCTAAAAAACGCGATCCGCGATGTGCCGGATTTCCCCAAAGTGGGTGTTCTGTTTAAGGACATCACACCAATCCTCTCCGATGGAAAATTGCTCCGGCGGGCGATTGATCAATTTGTGGAGCAGACCAAGGCCTCTGGCGCACAAAAAATTGCAGGAATCGATGCGAGGGGATTTCTGTTTGGTGCCACGGTTGCTGACCGCTTGGGTCTGGGGTTTGTGCCGATCCGAAAAAAAGGCAAACTGCCATGGAAGACTCACTCCATTTCCTACAAATTGGAATACGGGGAATCTGCGATTGAGGTCCACACCGATGCTTTCGAGCCCGGCGAAAAGGTTGCCCTGATTGATGACCTCCTGGCCACCGGGGGAACCGCTGGTGCCGCTATCTCGCTCATCAAAACCTGCGGGGCCGAGGTCGTGGTCGCGCAGTTTCTTATTGAGCTGGAATTCCTGGAAGGCCGTCAGTTGCTGGCCCCGACTCCCATCTCACCGCTTCTGCGTTTTTGATCACGCAATCTTTAATCGCCTGATTTAAGAATCACCCGCGCGGCCTCTGCGGCGTCTGCCACGGTAAAATCTGCATCGCATTCGGCGTGCTGTTTTCCATATCCGGTGAGCACTAAAACCGTTCGGCAGCCGAACGTTTTCCCGCACGCGATATCGGAGGCCTTATCCCCAACCAACCAAGAACGTTTCGCATCAATCTGAAGATCCCGACAGGCCTCCTCAAGCATACCATTGGCAGGCTTTCTGCGCAGAGACGGGGTTGGCGGTGCATCTGGACAAAAATAGGCGGCATCCCAGGTGGACCCAAGTTGACGGATAAGTTCGGCGTTCACGGATTCATAATCGGCAGCGGAAAAATATCCTCTGCCAATGCCACTCTGATTGGTGATCAGGACATTCAGCCAGCCAGCCATTTTGAGGCTGCTCATGGCATGGCCAGCGCCAGGGATCGCTTTGACCTTGGCAGGGTCACCGCAATAATCCACCTCCTCCATGAGGGTGCCGTCACGGTCCCAAAAAACGGCTCGTGCAAATGGCGTGATAAGGTTTGACGTCATCCCAGCATCAAGAAATATGGCGGCAACTCTGACAAGGGGAAATCATAACCGTTTTGGTGGAAGCCGTCGGAGCCCCACATCCACGATAAAGAGGATAATCGCTGCAAAAACAAACCATGGCCAAAGTTCCATGCGAGCGAGCTGGGATGGGATGGGAACATTAAGCAGGTCCCCCGGGGCGGGTGAAACCACCCCTCCCGTGCCATCAGCCAGTTCCGCAAGCAGGGAAGTGTTTATCGGGCGCAGAAGAAATTCATCAGGGTAAGAAAAAGACACGCCGGCATACTGACTGGACAGAGTTCTGCCTCCTGATTTCACCGTGGCTTGGAGATGTAATGTCCCCTGATGCGGCGTCTGGACAAATCCGCCGAGCCGACCCGGCCCAATCTGTTCCAGCGCCAAGGTTTTGGCTTCCCCATCGCCTCCATGAACCGCAAGTTCTCCCTCCACGTTTTCCAAGCCCCGTCCAAACACATCAATAGCCTCGATGCTAACCTCCAGCCCACCCGGTGTTTTGGTAAGCTCGACGGGGAAACTTCGCAGGTCAGCTCCGCGTTGGATCTCACGAAGAACTTGCGCCCAAAACTTTCCGAAGCCCTCCCAAGCCAGCCATTCGGACGCCCAAACATCGCGGGCATCCGAAGTGAAGGCAGCTGTTTTGCCGAGGCCAACCCGCCACGTGGCGAGGAGGGGTTCCCCCGTTTCGGTGGAAAGCCAAAGGTCAGCACCCGGTCGTAGCACCGTGCTCACATACCCCAGCAGGGGAGGAGCAGCAGCAAAATCGATGCCCTCCAAAAACGGAACTCTGCGATTGGGAACCGCCAAAAATGGCACTTCCCGAATGGCCGGACGAGCAGCCAGGATCGTCTCCCTTGCAAATATTTGCGGAATATTTTCTGGGGAATCGGTGTGATAATATCGTCCATTTCCCCACCTCGCCAACTGATCAAGCAACACGGCATCCGCATCGGAACCCACACCCACTGTGCTGAGGGTGATTTTATCAGCCACCAGTCTCGCCGCAATCTCGGCATAGGGCCCAGGGATCGACACACCATCGCTCAGGAGGATGATGTGTTTGATCTTCGCCGGGGATTTGCGAAGGGCTTCCCAAGCTAATTCCAAACCTGTGGCAATATTGGTTCCGCCGCCCGCCTCAAGGGTGGCCAAGTGGGAGGCAATGGTGGCCTTGTTCGAAACGCTTTGCAATTCCGCAACCCATCGGGCTCTTCCACTGAAGGCCACAACGCCTGCATAATCGAGCGGGGTGAGGACATTGATAGCGGCCTGCGCTGCGGAGGCTGCCATGGCAATTTTTTCCCCAATCATGCTTCCGCTGCTGTCGATAACCGGCACGATGGCCAGCGAGGGATCCTCCACCTGTTTTTGAAACTCTGAGCGCACAGGCAAAATCTCCTCCAACGATGTGCCGCTATATCCTCCGGGACCAAAGGCCTTTCCTCCACCCAACATCAACACCCCCCCACCAAAATCTTTCACATAAGAGGTGAGGCTGGTCATCTGAGCATTGGACAAACTTTCTGCCGCGACCTCATCCATGATCACAGTATCAAAAGCGACCAGGTCCGCAGCGTTTGATGGAATCCCTTGCGGCGGGCGTGTCTCGGTGGTCACGCCCTGTGGTTCCAAGGCAGCGGCAAGGAGGGGTGAGGGTTTTTCGCTGACAATCAACGCGCGTCCATTTCCTTCAACCATGACCGCGCTCGAGGCAGTGTTATTTTCCTGACGGGTGTCCTCAGCGGCTCTGATCGCAACACTCAAGTTCGCGACTCCAGGATTTGATAATCGCTGGGTGATCGAGACGGGATTATCCCCCTTTTTGAGGGACAACTTTCTGGTGCCAGCGAGGACGCCCTCCTGAAAAACATCGAGTTCAGCCTCCGTCTCGCGGTTGCTGAAAATCACTGTTTTCAGTTCGAAAGGCTCTTTGCCGCGCACAGTCCGTGGAGCTTCAATCTCACGCACGAGAACTTCCGGTTCATCGTTTGGTGGGATCGGAACCGTGAACACAACCACCCCGGATTGCTTCAAGGCCTCGACCTGATTGAGGGCACTTCCTTCGGTTTCCACACCATCAGAAAATAAGGCCACGATGCGGCTCTTTCCGGATGGGAAAACGGCTGTGGAAAATTGCAGCGCTGACGCAATATCCGTGGCGTCAGTTTGCAGGGCCGCTTTGGTTTCTGAATCGATTGGCTGGTCACCGGGCTCCTCGCCCACACTTGGACGCCCCGAAAAAAGCACCCAGCTTTGGTCTGCAGTTGAGACTCCACTCTCGTTCGAGAATGTGCGAGCGGCTTCCAAGGCCGCATCGCCAACACTCTCGCTGACATCAACGGCCCACACCACATGTTTGCTGGAGGAAGGTGTAAACAGGCGAGGGTCTGAGATTGCCAAGA
Source organism: Terrimicrobiaceae bacterium (assembly GCA_041744075.1). Taxonomy (GTDB): domain Bacteria; phylum Verrucomicrobiota; class Verrucomicrobiia; order Chthoniobacterales; family Terrimicrobiaceae; genus JAJTZA01. The sequence continues at coordinate 10,649 of JBGTLQ010000216.1, read as the reverse complement.
TGAGACAAACAAAAATAAGGGCTCTTATAAGAAGAATCACCAAGCTTCGTTGCGGTGGGAGTCCCGTGGCCGAGCGTCGGGAAATGACCCAAAGCAGAAAAGCCGCAGGGAGCAAAAACAAAGCCCAGGGAACTCCAAATTCGAGATTGCTCATTCCGTGATCCTCCGATGATACGTCCACCACTCTGCAAAGATCCAAACCAACGCCACCACAAGCAACCACCACCAAAGCGCACGCGTAGGGAGTATGCGTGAGGAGAAAGTTAAATTGTCGTGGGCCTCGCTGGTTTCGGGAAGGTTGGATTTCAAACCTGTGAGAGCAGGGCTTGCCCCCTCCGCCGTCACAAATTCTTGAGAACCCTGACGCAAAGTCTGAACCAAGTTGGATACTAGAATCGGGAACGCGGCCCGCATGACGAGGTCGCTCTGTGCCGGATCCAGCGCCACCACCATCCAGTGTGAGTCACTCTGCCAATGGCCAAAAATCAACGGCCTTCCAGCGCTACTCACAAAGGACTTGGCTCCCACCGCAGGCTGAAACTCTATGGCTCGTCCCACGGTCACACGATCAAGAGCGACCGCGCGTGTGAGGTCATGGTTTTGGTCAACCTCGGTGATCCACGGCTCGCTCATTTCCCCAATCAGCTCACCAAAAAATCCGCTCTGTTCCGGAAGCACAATCACCAACCCCAGAGCCTGAAAGTCCGGTGGGGGAATGGCCCCTTGAAAAATCCAAAGCTTGGAAGCATCGCCGTATTTTAAGGTGTCAGGTGGCCATAATCTCTGCACTTCCAGCGCTGGAACTGCCGCCAGTGCCGCCTCAAGGTAAGGGTCCGGCGGGGAAACCAACACGGCTTCAATACGGGCAAGCGGCTCCACCGCAATCTCAAACGAATCATCAAAAGCGAGCACATCTCCCTCATAACCCTCAAACTTTGCCACAAGATTCACAGCTCCTGACTCCTGCAGAATCCACTCCTTCTGCCACGGCTCGCCGGGTGTGAGCGAGACCTCACGGGCATCCAATAACTTGTCATTGCTGAACAGCGAAATTTTTCCGCTTCCCCCATTTCCAGAATCCCTAACCTCCGCAAACACCACAACTTCCCCCGGAAGGGCAGGGGACCGCCGGGCGGAAAGCCGGCTCAGACCCGCATTGGGAGATGCAGTGCCCATGCGATGAATGGTAACTCCCTCAAGCAACTCGTCATCCACGGAGCCATCCCAAACCCCATCACTAAAAAAAACGACCCTGGCGAATCGGGAGTTAGCCAAGCTTTTGGCAAGGACCAGTGCCTGTCTTGGACTGCTTGCCGTAGTGTCCGGCTCAGCCAATGCAAAGGCCTCTGCGAGTTGATGGCGGCTGTCTGTCCAGCCTGTCAAAACTTGTGGCGCTGAGCCTGCCAAGACAACCGCCGCTTCTTCACCACTCCTGAGTGATTTCGCAAAGCGATCTGCATCCGCCACGGCCGCATCGAATCTTGAGGTGTTGCCCTGTTCCGCTCGCATGCTGGCCGAGGCATCGATCACAATCACCACGGAATTTTTTTGTGCTGATCCCCAGGGCCAGATGGGACGGGTCAAAGCCGCGATCAGCAGCAAAAGAAAGATAAGCTGAAGAAGCAAAGAAAACCAACGTCGCAATTTCCTCCATCGGGCACTCTCGGCAAGCACCGTCTGATCCTGCGGCCAGAAGATAAGGTTGCTGACCATTTGCCGACGTGGCCGCTCACGGACCAAATAAAAAATAATGATTGGAAGGGCGAATGCCGAGAGAGCCCAGAAGAGGGGAGCAAGAAAAGTCATCGCCAGGCCAACACGGACGAGAGCACTCCGGAAATGGGAGTGTCATTTTGGATGCGAAGGAATGACAACGCGTGACGCCGCGCATGAGAATCTAAATTCCCAAGAAAAGTGCGCGCCCGATCTTCGAAACGGCTGGCAGCCGCCGGGTCAATCACCACTTGCCTAAGAAGACCGGTCTCGCAGTCCTCAAACTCATACTCGCCAGGAGTCGGTGACTGGATTTCGTCAGATGTGAGCGTTTGAATCACACCGACCTCATGTCCAGCATGACGGATCCGATCCATAGCCAGCCGCGCATCTCCCTCACCAGCCCCAAACAGATCACCAATCAAAATCACCAAACCTCGCCGAGGCCGCCCCCGGAGCCAGTTGCGGACACTGTCATCCAATCCCACCGCCCCTCCATCCGCCCGGCAGGTGGCCACAGCTGACAGCAAATTGGGAAAACGATTTCTGCCTCGGCAGGGCGGAAAACTTTTTGCTGACACCGAACCGAGTGGCACAAACGCCGCCCGGTCCAAGTTCGCAAGGGCCAGGTAAGCCAGCCCGGCAAGCACGCGTCGCGCTTGGTCGAATTTGGAAGGCGTACCCCAGTCCATGGATCGGCTGCAATCCAAGAGCAAGTGAACGTGAAGGTCCTCCTCTTCAACAAACAATTTCAGCACCAATTGTCGCCACCGGGCATAAGCATGCCAATCGATGGCCCGCCAATCGTCCCCGCTCACAAATGGCCGGTATTCGGCAAACTCGACACTCATGCCCCGCGTAAAACTTCGCCGCTCCGCCCTCAGTCGTCCACGTACCAACCGTCTTGCCAGCAGCCCGGCACCTTCATAACTCCGCATCGTGTCCGCATCAAAAAGCTGCTCAGTTCTCATGTGCCGCAGAAGGTTTGGTATCCCTTGCCCAAAGGGGAGGGCACCCGGTAAGCCTCAGCCTCTGGATTGTCGGCATAGGGGTCCGAAAGAATTTGGAGCAAGGTTTTGATCGGACCAAAATCGCCGCGATTCACCGCTGCTTCAAGGGCTTCTTCCACCTTGTGATTGCGGGGAATCACGGCTGGGGAGCTTGCCCGAATGCGTTTCATTGCCTCTGCAGTGGACTGCGACTGTTGAGCAAGCCGGACTTTCCAGCGTTCATGCCAACCCGAAAAACGCTCCTCCAGACACGCCGCAGGATCCAGCGCCCGGAATGTGTTCGTGAAATCAGCCTCATGTTCCTGCATCAAACTGAGGAGGTCACCGATGAGTTTTTCATCATCGTCTTGTTCATCGAATAACCCCAACTTGGCCCGCATCCCCGCAAGCCAATGTGTGCGGAAACGAGAAGGAAATTCTTCTATGGCATCCTTCGCCAACGAAAGAGCCACATCCGGGTCGTTATCCAACAAAGGCAACAATGTTTCCGCGAGTCGAGCCAGATTCCATTGGGCGATCTGTGGCTGATTGCCAAACGCATAACGTCCCTGATGATCAATCGAACTGAACACCGTATGGGTATCGTAGGCATCCAAAAATGCACACGGCCCATAATCAATGGTCTCCCCCGAGAGTGCCATATTGTCCGTGTTCATCACGCCATGAACGAATCCTACCTGCAGCCACCTGGCGATGAGGGACGCCTGCCGATCAATGATGGCCCTCAACATGTCAATGTGAGGCGTGAACGAATCTGACAGATCTGAAAAATGGCGCTGCCGTGTGTGCTCGGCCAAGGCACGCAAGGGTTCTGGATTCTCCAACCTCGCCGCATATTCGAATGTGCCCACCCGGATATGGCTAGCCGCAATACGTGTGAGTACCGCTCCCGGAAGTGGTTCCTCACGCTGAACCGCTTTCCCCGTCGTAACCACAGCCAGGCTTCGTGTGGTGGGGATGCCCAGTGCATGCATGGCTTCGCTAATGACATATTCTCGAAGCATCGGACCAAGGGTTGCCCGACCATCGCCCCCCCTAGAATAAACCGTACGCCCCGATCCCTTCAACTGCACGTCAAGCCGCTGACCTTCAGGCGTCAAATGCTCGCCCAGCAAAACTGCCCGACCATCCCCCAACATCGTAAAATGACCAAATTGATGCCCCGCATAAGCCTGAGCAATGGACCGTGCTCCCTCAGGAATAAGACGCCCCCCAAAAATCGCAGCCCCCGTTTTGCTTTCCAAGACATCAGCTTTCAGCCCCATCTGTTGGGCCAAGACCTGATTAAAAATCACCACCTCTGGATCCCGCACAGGCATCGGACTCGAATCCGTAAACATCTCCTGTGGAAGCAGCGCATAGGAATTATCAAAATTCCAGCCAGCAGGTCGGATATGGGAGTCAGCGGACATCGGATCCCGGAAACCTACCCCATCAGCCCAAATTGCCCAACGTCTATATGAACTTGCGAGAAATTTCCTCCGCGTGGCATTTCAAAAGCATTTGACGTCACTGCCGGAGATAGGCATGCTGGCTGACTCTCAAACATGCGGCACACTATCTCCATCCTCGTCGAAAACAAATTTGGCGTCCTCGCCCGCGTGGCGGGTATGTTCAGCGGGCGCGGCTTCAACATCGACACCCTCAACGTCGGGCCCACCCTCGATGCAAGCGCGTCGCGGATGACCATCGTCGTCCGGGGTGATGACAAAGTCCTCGAGCAAGTCAACAAGCAGCTCGAAAAGCTGGTTGACGTGATTGACGTTCAAGATTTCCAAGATGAAGAATACGTGGACCGCGAGTTGGTGCTTCTCCGAGTGAAGGCCACATCGAAGACCCGTCCTGAAGTTCTGCAAATCTGTGACATCTTCCGCGCAAAGATCATCGACGTGCAGCAAGAGACGCTGGCCATTGAGGTCACCGGCTCTGACGGAAAAATCCGCAAATTTTTGCTCCTCATGGATCGTTTTGGGATCATTGACCTGACCCGTACCGGCAAGGTTGCCCTCCCTCGCTCCAAATAACCCCTATCACGTTTAAAATAATCTCATGCCATCCAAAATCTACACTGACAAAGACGCGGACCTCAAAGTCCTCAAAGGAAAAACACTTGCCGTTCTCGGCTTTGGCTCCCAAGGCCATGCCCATGCGCTGAACCTCAAAGAAAGCGGAGCCAAGGTTATCATTGGCCTCTACCCCGGCAGCAAATCCCGCAAGGTCGCCGAAGATTATGGCTTCAAAGTCTATGACACCGCGGAAGCTGTGAAGCTGGCTGACGTCATCCAAATCGCTTTGCCTGACACCAAACAAGGTGCCGCTTACGCCAAAGACATCGCCCCGCACCTGACCAAGGGAAAAACTTTGGTCTTCACCCACGGCTTTTCGATCCTCTACAAAACCGTTGTCCCACCGAAAGACGTGAATGTCATTATGGTCGCGCCCAAAGGTCCGGGTCATATCGTTCGCCGTCAGTTCACCGAAGGAAAAGGCGTGCCCTCCCTCATCGCCATCCACCAAAACCCCGGCAAGGACGCCAAAAAGATTGCCCTCGCGTGGGCGAAAGGCATTGGCGGCACTCGCGGTGGCGTTATTGAAACCACCTTCAAAGAAGAAACCGAAACCGACCTCTTCGGCGAACAAACCGTTCTCTGCGGCGGGGCCTCAGCCCTCGTGCAAGCCGGGTTCGAAGTGCTGGTTGAGGCAGGCTACACGCCGGAAATGGCCTACTTCGAAGTTCTCCACGAACTCAAACTCATCGTTGATCTCATGAACGAAGCTGGGATCGCCGGAATGCGCTTCTCCATCAGCGAAACCGCCAAGTGGGGCGATGTGCTGGTTGGACCAAAAATCATTGATGCCGGCGTGAAAAAACGCATGAAGGCCGCCCTCAAAGACATCCAATCCGGCAAGTTCGCCAAAGAATGGATCAAGGAATACGAAGGCGGTTACAAAAACTATAACGCCCTCCTCAAAGCCGGAGAAAAGCACCCCATCGAAAAAACCGGTGCCCGCCTCCGCGGCCTGATGCCCTGGATCAAAAAACGCGACATCAAAGGAAGCCAAGCCTCCTACAAATAAGCTGCCCCCCGTAGAGGAACTTGGAGCAAGTTTCTTGGGGTAGTCCTGCTGTAGTCGCCCCACTCCGATGCGCGTGGTTATGGCTCCATCAATGAGAAGTTTTTGACAGGATTTTCAGGATTCACAGGAAGAAGGGCACGCAGAGGTGCATATTCTCACCGTAGAGGAACTTGGAACAAGTTTCTTGGGTGAGCGCCCGTTCGATGTAGCCGCCCCACTCCGCTGGGGAGTGACCGTGCTTCCGCCATCAGAGAATGAATTGGACAGGATTACAGGATTTTCAGGATTCAGAGCATGCTTGGAGCAAAGTTTTGATCATTCGGACCGCTGGCCTCCACTATTTATCTGCAACGGCCACATGGGCCAGAATCCATTTTTTGTTTTCCCTTGAAAATTGGTCCCATTGAAGCTTAAACCGTGCGATATGGGTGTCTTAACTCGTGATCAACACATACTCACGAATGCAATGCCTGACGCCAATTTATTGGTAATACTATTTGGAGGAAAAGTATGGCAGAGACTCAAAAGATCAAAATGTTCAATGGCCAGTGCATACTCGTCATGGTCAAAGACGGTGTTGTTACACACTTTTCTCCCAATATGGCGCTGCCACATTCCGAGTTCGTCAAACGGAAGACAGGTACTCGACCTGATGGGGCATGGGTCGGAACCGTGACAAAAATGGATGATGAGATCATGGGAATTTCATCAAAGCATTTTTATGACTGTCAGCTGCCAGCCCCCGAGGATGTTGACAAAGCCTTGAAGGATAAATTTGAATAAAAGCAAATGCGGAAGCCCAGCCTCTTCGTCGAGCCAAGCAGTGTCGAGCAGATGAATGGTGGTTTACAGTCGTCAATATCATTGGTCACTGGGGCTGCTGAAAAATTATGTTTGGAGCAATTGTTGGAGACATAGCAGGCTCAACCTACGAGCGGTATAATTTCAGATTCGAGAGCTGCCAGATCTTTGCTGACGGCTCCCAGTTCACAGATGATACCGTGCTGACACTAGCCACAGCAGACCATTTCATCTTCGGCGATCCATACGCTGAGGTTTATCGGCGGTTTGGACGCAACTACCCAAATGCCGGTTACGGAGCCCGCTTTCGCGAATGGTTTTTATCCGACAATCCACGACCTTACGGTAGCTGGGGGAACGGATCTGCCATGCGAGCGAGCCCAATTGGATGGGTGGCTGAAGATCTCGAGTGGGCTCTTGATGAAGCCAAAAAAAGCGCTGAAGTAACCCATGATCATCCAAACGGAATTAAAGGAGCGCAGGCTGTTGTCGCAGCAGTCTTCCTTGCACGACGAGGTCAGTCGAAGGATGCAATTCGGAAGTTTATTGCTCAAACATTTAAGTATGACCTTAATCGGACAGTTGAGGAAATCAGGCCTGGATACAATTTCCAAGTCAGCTGCGAGGGATCCGTGCCAGAGGCGATCATCGCTTTTCTTGATTCGACGAATTTCGAGAGTGCGGTCAGGAAGGCGATTTCGCTAGGCGGTGACAGTGACACAATTGCCTGTATTTCTGGTGCCATTGCTCACGCATTTTATGGGGAAATTCCAAAGTGGATGGTCGATTACTCCATCGGGGTGTTGGACGCCGCACAGAGATCAATTATCACGGATTTCTGGAAGCGTTATCCATCGAGCATCCCTTAACCTCGAATATCGGGTTTAATTTAAATAAAGCTGAGTCTGATATGAGAAACACACCCCTCTACGCGGCTGTTTGGAGTGCTGCTGTAATCTTCGGGCTGTCCGGCCTATCCCGTTTTCTTGCAATCTTTGGTGACCTCATTTCAATAGAAAACGACTCCTACGGGTACAGACTCCTATTCACAAGCGGTGTTTTACTCGTGCACGCCGCGTATGTCTTGGTTCTTGTTGTTGCAGCGATTCTTCATCCACGTAGGCCTGCGTTTTCTTCACTAGGCATCAGTGGATCTGTAGTCGCGTGTGGTTTTGTGATTTTGGGCCTTGCTGTTTACCAGATGACTGTTGATCGGAAATATTCGATCGCGATCCAGTTCATAGATTCTGCCGGAGTCAAAATCCCCAAGTTGCCCGTGGTGGTTAAACATAAAATCGCAGGATTTACCCCAGCAACTTCTCCAGAAAGGACGCACACGTCGGTATTGGAAAATGGTTTTTTAAGCGTCAACAAATCCATCCGGGAAACGCTGACTGTATCAGCCAGCTTTCCAGGACTGACGCATGTTGAAGTTGAAGTTCCACCAATGGGAGCTCCTTACCATCCAGGTCCGTTACAGATGGTAAGCATGTCGTGGTTTATTGATCCGAAACGCAGGGATAAAAACACCAGTGCGAATGGCGCAATGAATTGGGACTTTGCAAAGGGCACTTTGATCGTTCCGGTGCCACCGGCCCAACCACCTGTTACTCGTCCCATTCCTGATTTCACCGAGGATGATCTTCGTGCCCTCAAGCAAAAATAACGCCACAAGGCCCAGCATCCTCGGAGGGAGCAGAGATTCTCCGTCTTCCTCTTTTTCTATGATACCTGACTGCCAGAGAACGAGCCGATCTTGAGCGGGCGGTCGGCGTATGTAACTCTGTTCGAGATGGTGCTTATTCTGCTTCTCGGGAAGAATGCGGTCCGAACGAACCGATCCTTATGAAGCCATCCCACGCCGCCTTCTGCGGCCGATGACGCCCAGAGCTCCTGCGATTGCCATCAGACCAACGATGCTGGGCTCTGGCACGGCGTTAACCGCAACGCCTGTATAGGCTATGAGGTCGATCCCTCCGGCGCCGGTGTCACTGGGTGTATCTTTTGGGAAGAGGGTGTTGTCCATTACATCTAAAAGCTCAGCACTTGTTGTGGCAGTGACGTCATAGGCGAAAAGGGAATAGCCATAAATTGTGCTGTCAGTGGCGATACCGAGACCATTTTCAGATGTGGCTCCCGCGACCGAAATTGTGGTGCCTCCGATAGCTTGGTTGTTGATAAAGGCAGAGGGGCTGATTGCTGGTCCGTTTGCGTCGCTAGCATCGTTGCGTAGAACCAGCCAGTCCGTGTCGGAACTCAGGAGATTGGTGGTGCCATAGCTGCCTTGGGCAAAATCAATCACGCTGCCATACTCAGTTGGTGTGCCGTTGATATCGACTGCAAGAATGGCAGCGATTTTAAAGCCGTCATGGGCACTGGTTGTCCCACGCTCCAGCACGATAAAAGCGAGCACATCGGTCACGGTGAGTCCCAGGTTGAAAACCACATCGACCCTCTCAATGTTATTGTTGTTGCCATTGTTGCCCCCTGTGTTTCCAAAGAGATTGTCCGTTCCAATATTCAGATTGTTGGAGTTAAATGCTGACTCCTGACTGCCATCAAATGGCCCAGCGATCGGATAAGGATTCGTGCCGCTTCCCGTGAGGCGCTGATAGAGAATGTTGTTATTTTGGTTTGTTCCAAGCGGGCTGGAAACTCGGACCAAGGTGGTGGTGATGGTTCCCCCGTAAGTAATAGGATTGTATGTGGTGGTATTCAGGCCAGTTCCAGTGGTGAAGGACGTGATACCGAGCGTCTCCCAACCGTAGTTTAGATTGTAATCGTCCTCTGTTGGGAATCCTGGACTTCCCCCTCCCGGAACTGTCTGCTGGGTTGGATCAACTGTTGAGGTAAACGTCGTCAGCTCAGTAATCGTCGCAGTGGTGGCGACCTGTGCGGCAGCTTGACCTAGGAGAGTTGCCGTCAGGGCAAGTGCGCATGTTGCAGGCTTTAAATGGGCTAGGTATGAGAAATTTTTGAGCATGACCCGTGCAAGGCGACATTTCTTTGCCGATCCGTCAAATTAAAAATCGATGAGATGTCAAGATGTCAAAAAGTGAGAAAGATATTGGAGCACTCACCGTCATCCAGATCTCAAATTTCGCGATGCTTTCTGACAGACAACCCAACATCCAATGCGAAAATATTCCTATCATTTCAATGGGTTTATCGAATGCCTCGATCTCGGTCGTGTATTCCCCAAAAAGGGTGGCTATTGCATCTCCCTCGATGTTCACATAGAGATAACGTGTGAAAAAAGTTGCCACTGTCACTGGGCTTTTAATTTTCAGTTTGATTGCGTCAGTTTCAGCGCAGTTGACGTCTGAGGTGGTTTCAGCAGAGCGTTCGCTTTGGCCGAAATCCACAACTGTCAATGTGCCCATTGATTCCGTTGTCATTATCAACGGCAAGGAGTCGGGCTCCATCAAATTGCCGGCAGGAAAAGAATATCCGGTGAAGTTATTAACTGCAGACCTTGTGACCATCGATGTGGGAGGAACCACTCGTGAGTTGAGCTATGAGGAGACGGATGTGATTGAAAGGGCGACTGCGCAGAAAGCGGTTCTCGACGCAAAGCAGGCAGCCGCTCCTATTGTGGCGCAGACCACGCCAACGCCTCCTGTTCAGGAGGCCAGCCCAGAGCCAGCCAGTCCACCCTCTGAGGTGCAGAACAAAGTGGCAGCAGGCCTTCCCAAGCTTGTCGCCTTGGACGGGAAAAAGCTTTCGCCTTTTGACGGCACGTCGCTTTCAAAGAAAAAATATATTGCCGCGTATTATTCTGCGGGTTGGTGCGGGCCCTGCCGGAAATTTACTCCCGATCTGGTGAAGTGGTACAAACGCAACAAATCAAAGCAGGACCTTTTCGAAGTTGTGTTTGTTCCCTCGGACCGTTCTTCCGAGGAGATGGAAGAATATATGACGGAATCCAAGATGCCTTGGCCGGCATTGGAATACGAATCTCGTGGAGCCAGAACTCACTTCTCTGGCAAAGGAGGTCGCGGAATTCCGAGCCTTGTGGTTTTTGATGCGGATGGAAACATTGTGGCA
>JBGTLQ010000215.1:0-11821 GCA_041744075.1 Terrimicrobiaceae bacterium | reverse complement strand
CCTTCGACAAGATAAACATTGCTCACGAACTCCACATCAATTTTCTGTCCGCCAGCGGTTTCCAACGGAAGGTGTTCATACCGTACATATCCGTTTGCCCGCAACTCCTCGAACATCGCCTCATTGGCGTCCACGTCTTTGAAGAACCCCAATTCCCAGACCGCTTTACCCAAAAATTCCGCATGAGAAAACCCGAGAAGCTCGACAAGAAATGGATTGGCATCCATGACCATCCCGGTTTCTTCGTCGAGAATCAAAATGCCGTCCTTGGCTGTCTCAAAAAGGCGTCGGTATCGAACTTCAGATTTTTTCAACGCAAGCCCGATCATCCTCTCCTGGGTGATATCACGGAGGACGTTCAGGATGCAGGACTCGTTGTTGAAAGTCACCAGACGCGCAGAGAGCTTAAAAACCACTTCGCGGCCGTCTTTCAGAAGCAGGGTGGCCTCATGGTCGAAGCACCCACCATCTGTTTTGAGGGCACCGACAAAACCAAGTTGCTCATCTGCATTCACCCAAGTCGAATAGTCGGCACTCGTTTTGCCGGCCACGTCCTCGGGATTGGTTTTCCATAAACGACAAAGCGCCGCATTCGCTTTGATCAGCGCACCGTCAATAGCACGAACCAAGGACACACAATCCGGGCTCAACCAAAAGGCCGTTGAGAACAATTCCTCGATCTCACGAAGGGAATTTATCGCGTTCTCAGGCCCGAGGATTTTGGGGATTGGGGGTGTCATTGTGATTGCTGCGTGGTGGGCACCTTCGCAACAGACCGTATTTCCATGTTATCCCCTTTCTCAAAACCTCCTAGAACTATCACCGGGAAACACTTTCGATCCTCATCGGTGATGGCTCACGATCTGTTTGATAAAGAGCCACATTCCACAATTATCATCATAGCCCGTTCATCGCGGGGAATCCATGGGGTGTTATCCCCATGAAACACAAGCACAGGATCAGTCCGCCAGGAATCAGTGGGATATTTCATCCATGCCGCATGACCCGACTTCCTTACGCCCACAATCCACGAGGAAGGAAAAACTTATTCTTTTCTCCGAGCCGAAAATTCCATGCCAACACAGTTTTACAAAATTCGTGTGCCACTGCCCGCTGAGTCAAAATGACACCCCCTTGTCAGGCCTTCAACTCCTTGGGAAATTCGATGTTACCGCGGTTCTTTAGGGCCGTTACCACTTTCTCAACATGACGGACCACCTCCGTGGTTTTCTCCCGAGGCAGCAAGTCGTCGGCTATCCGCCAGAGTTCGTCCACTTGCTTGCGGAGGTTGCTGACTTTGTGTGATGCTGAGTCGCGGGTATCGAGCAGCATTTCGTGCGCTATTCCTGCGAGCGAGTGGACGGTCGGCAGGTGAGTGGAAAAAAGTTTTTTCATGGTTGTTATGAAGAACCCTTCCTCGCTTTCGATCATCTGTCAAACGGGCCTCAGGCCTGATTCAACGAGAAATGAGCAGTAAACCGTGAGCTCAGGAATGTCCTGGCTTGCGTTTATGGATACAGAGCGCGTTGCCGTCAGGGTCCAAAACAAACGCCATTCGGCAAAGCGGTGTCTCCAAAGGTTCCATGTGAAACGTCACTCCCAGTTCACGCAGCTCCGAAACCGATTTGTCGAAATCATCAACCTCAAGTCCCACCGAACACCCCATGGACGTCGGCTTCCAATCGGGAGCCCCCGCACCAAGGGAGAGTGTTCCATTGCCAATATCGTACTCCGTCCACTCCATCCCCCCAGGCTCCCCCGCTGTCATGCTTGGAGTGAGGCCGAGACTGTTTTCATAAAAATCCCGTGCACGGGCCATGTCGGTGACGGGATAACAACTAAAAGCGATTTCAAGGATTTTCATAGCGAATTTCCTATCTTGTTCACAAGAGAAGTGTCTGTCAATTCGTCCGAAGTCACCTCTGAATTGATGGAGGGTGATTACAAGTGGGAGAGGTCAGCGAATTAGTCCAAGTTCCGGAAAATTTCATCAGCCTTGAACATCTCAAGAGAGAAGTGAGCGGCAAGGGACTGCCCAGCCCTACCGGCCTAGATTTTGATTTTTAATGCTCGCGGCCTAAAAGGTTGAGATCAAATGAAACGCCTGTTGCGCTCACAATCGCATCACTCGACATGGGTTGCTCAAAGGGGTATATTTTAATTACTGAAATGACCGAACACATCAAATCCCCAAGCGGCGTTGGAGTTGGCGGGCCTCTAAGGAATTTGCCCAGCACTGTGCCCGATTCCTTACGGACGGGTGCCACACATCTGGCAAAAAGATATCTTTGGTGGGAGGTTCCCTCTACAAGCCTGCAAAATTATCCCCGGCTTCTTGCCCACTCCATGAATTTGGCCGCTTGGGAGGATCAACAGTGGTTGGAGACTCACATCCCGACTGACCACTTGCTATATTCTCTAAAAGCTGCCCCATCTGGAATCTTCACACCGCGATCTTGGAATTATTGGCACATACGACTGGGGGAGCATCCAACACCCTTTCCGAAAAAGCGAATCCCCTCATGAATTTGATCCGTCCGCACACTGGTATTTTACCATCAGCGCAACAAGCGTTGTGGCCTTTTCTTCCCCAAATTGAGCCGGGATTTGTGCTCTACGGGGGCACCGCTGTTGCCCTTCATTTTGGGCACCGGCAGTCCGTGGATTTCGATTTTTTCAGTCATGCCGGCTTCGATCCCTATGTGTTTAAATCCCGCTACGATTTTCTGAAAAAAGGGGTCACAATTCAATTGTCAAGGAACACCCTTTCGGTTCTTGTCCCCACGGATTCGGGAGAAGTCCAACTGTCGTTCTTTGGAGGGCTGACGTTTGGCCGTGTCGTGTCTCCCTCCGTATGCGAAGACAACTTTCTGCGAATCGCCTCGCCCCTCGACTTGGCAATTCAGAAGCTGAAAGTTATTCAGGTCCGCAGCGAAGCGAAAGATTATCTGGATCTCGATTGCCTGTTTCAAAATGGGGTTGAACTCAGTGAAGCCATGGGGGCCGCAAAAGCTCTCTACCCGGATTTCCCCGTTGCCATTGCCCTCCGTGCCCTCTGCTATTTTGAAGACGGCGACGTTTCATCCATCCCTTCCACCGTCCAAGAACGCATGAGTGAGATGGTCAGAGTATTCACCTTTGAGTGCCCAATGACAAAACAGTCGGAGTTTTTTGATCTCACGGCAGAAGAACTGGCAACCCTCAAAGTTCTCGAAAGCCAGTGATGATCCTGCTGACAACTCTCAACGCCCGTTATATCCATGCCGCTTTCGGTCTGCGGTATTTGCAGGCCAATATGGGAGAGCTTCGGGATCAATGTGAGATTCTGGAATTTGACATCAACCAGCGCCCGCTAGAAATCGTGGAGCGACTTCTTGCCCGCAAACCGCGCATCATTGGGATCGGGGTTTATATTTGGAATATTCGGGAATCCTTTGAGGTTGTCTCACTGCTGAAACGCCTGGCCCCGGAAATCTGTGTGGTGCTTGGTGGACCGGAGGTCAGCCATGAATCGGAGGGACAGCCCATTGTCGAGTTGGCGGATTTCACGATCACTGGAGAAGCGGATCTGGCATTTGCTGAACTCTGCCGTCAGTGGCTGAATGGCACGCCACCCGCCACCAAGCTGATCCGTGCGACCCTGCCACCCTTGGAACACATCGCCCTCCCCTACGAAGAATACCATGACGAAGATGTGGCCCACCGTGTGATTTATGTTGAGGCATCGCGGGGCTGTCCATTCACCTGCGAATTTTGTCTTTCTTCGTTGGAAGCCCCGGTCCGTCAGTTTGAGTTGGAACCATTTCTTGGATCCCTCGAGGACCTGCTCAAGCGGGGGGTTCGACAGTTCAAATTTGTGGACCGCACCTTTAATCTTAACCTCAAAACCAGCGCGTCGATTCTGCAATTTTTTCTGGATCGTTATGAACCCGGATTGTTTGTTCATTTCGAGATGGTGCCTGATCGATTGCCCGATGCCCTGCGTGACTTGATCGTGCAATTCCCGACGGGAGCCCTGCAATTTGAAGTGGGGATTCAGACTTTTAATCCTGAGGTGGCGGCACTCATCAGCCGACGCCAAAATTACACACGCCTTTCTGACAACCTGACCTTTCTCAGGGAAAAGACCGGGGTTCATGTGCATGCTGATCTGATTTTTGGATTGCCCGGCGAAACATTGGAGAGTTTTGGTGCAGGCTTTGACCAACTTGTGCGGATTGGCCCGCAGGAAATTCAAGTTGGCATATTAAAGAGGCTCCGCGGCACACCGATTGTCCGTCATGATGCCGAGTGGGGAATGGTTTATTCCGAACAACCACCTTACGAAATTCTTCGCACCAAGCTGATTGATTTTGAGACAATGCAGAGAGTTCGCCGTTTTGCACGGTTCTGGGATCTGTTGGGTAACAGCGGAAACTTCCCTCGAACCCTCGTTATGATATGGGAAAACGACGCATCCCCCTTCCAAGAATTCCTCGCATTCAGCGACTGGATCCACGCAACTCTGGGCCGCACCCACGCCATCCCACTCAACACCCTGGCTGAAATTCTTCGCCGCTATCTGAGCGAAGTCCACGGCCAAACCATCGAGCGCATCGACACCGTCTTGCGCGAAGACTACGCCGCCACTGGCCGCAATGATCTCCCCAAGTGGCTTCGCCGTGAGGGTGAAAAAATCGGTGCCTCCCGCCCGCTCAAAGACAAACTCCTGCCAAAACGCCAAGCCCTTCGAACCTCGACGCCTGCTTGATTTCGGCAGAAGAGGCGCGATAAAATGCGCCCTCACCCCGGTTCGGCTAACGATGATTGAGTGTCTGAGGCAATATTCGGGCACCTCGCGACGCACTTCGGCGACGACGCAAGCAAAGACCCGCACCAAGCAGTAACAGCAAAGAACTTGGCTCGGGCACAGTGTAAAGGGAGATATCATTTCCATCGCTGCCGATGTAGATGATGAACACGTCCCAGCCCCCCAAATTCGTCACAAGATCTCCTTCTTCCAATGATGCAAACTGACCGGATAACGCACCTCCGATTTGCACAATCTCCATGACTCACTCGCTGTGGGGTATCGACATGCTCGCGCTCTTCCGCGACCTTGATGGTTGGAATTCCCAGAGGAGTCGACGGCTTGAATAATCAGTCCGCAGTGGCGAGGGCCTGAACATGAGCGGTGCTGGCAGAGGCAAGTCCGGCAAGATTGTAACCGCCCTCAAGCAGGGAGATCATGCGATCTTCTGCGGAGTCCGCTGCGACCTGCCCTAGGAGCTTGGTCATCTCGGCGAAGTCCTGATCTTCGAGCAAGAATCCACCCAGTGGATCATCTTTTCTCGAATCAAATCCAGCGGATATTAGGACCAACTCGGGCCGGAATTTTTTCATGGCGGGAATCAGCTTTTCTTCCATCGCGCCAAGAATTTCTTTGCGACCGGAGCCAGCCGGCAAGGGGCAGTTCATCGTGAATCCTTTGCCTTCGCCTGAACCGGTTTCCGAAGTGTGGCCTGTGCCTGGATACCATGGGGCTTGGTGGATGCTGAAGAAGAACACGGAGTCGTCTTCGTAGAACGCATCCTGTGTTCCGTTGCCGTGGTGCACATCCCAATCGACGATGAGGACTCTTCCGATCTTGTGTTTTTGCTGGGCATGACGTGCAACCAAGGCGACATGGTTCCAAATACAAAATCCCATACCCTTGTTTGGGGTTGCGTGGTGCCCGGGAGGCCGCAAATTGCAGAAAGCACGTTTTAGTTTGCCGCTGCACACCGCATCGGTCGCGTTCAGGGCCGCTCCGGTGGCGAGATTGGCCACCAAGAGGGAGTTCGGGCTGATTGCTGTGTCGCCGGTGCTGAGCCGACGCTTCCCTGCGTCGATGTCGCTTTTTACGAGGTCGTAATATTCGGGCGTATGGACGCGCAGGATCTCATCTCTGGTGGCTTCGCGACTTTCGATGGTTGCAAGTTGTGCGGTTAAGCCAGACTTTTCGAGTGCGGCATGCACGGCATCAAACCGGTCGGGCGACTCCGCGTGGCGAGTTCGGGGGAGATGGAGTTTGAATCGGGCATCAGAGACCAGTCCACAGATCGGGATTTTTTCAGCTGCCAGGGCTGGATTCCTGAGAATGGGAGATGCCATTCCCACCCCGAAGGCAGCAGAGATTTTTAGAAAGTGCCGTCGGTTCATCGGCGAAGACATTCGCCACGATATCCCGATAAACCGAGGCCTGCAACCTGCGGGGTTTTTTAGATTTATCCAGACCAGTGGTCTCAAATCAATAGATGTGGGGGTTGCGAAGACGGATAAAACGCCGCAACAATACCCCAATCACCAGGCTAGTTTGTCCTATAGGCGGACACGTCACTCACACATCAGAGCTCTGCCAGAATCTCATTTAATGTCGTGCTTGGGCGCATGGCCTTGGACGTCAGAGTTTCATCGGGCTGGTAATAACCGCCGATGTCCACAGGCTGGCCTTGCACAGATTTTAGCTCCTCCACGATTTTTGGTTCGTTTTCGCCAAGCTTAGCCGCGATGGGGGCAAAGATTTTTTTGAGTTCATCATCCTTGCTTTGGGAGGCCAGCTCCTGAGCCCAATACAGAGCCAGATAAAAATGGCTTCCCCGGTTATCGATACCACCCACTTTGCGTGCGGGTGATTTATTGTTCTCCAGGAATTTGCCGGTGGCGGCATCAAGGGTTTCTGCAAGGATTTTGGCTTTTTCGTTATTAAAGGTTTCCCCGAGATGCTCGAAGGACACAGCCAAGGCCAAAAATTCCCCAAGCGAATCCCAACGCAAGTAATTTTCCGCCACGAATTGTTGAACGTGTTTGGGAGCTGACCCGCCGGCACCGGTCTCAAATAACCCGCCCCCGTTCATGAGGGGGACGATAGAGAGCATCTTAGCGCTGGTTCCTAGTTCGAGAATTGGAAAAAGGTCGGTGAGGTAGTCACGAAGAACATTTCCTGTCACAGAGATGGTGTCTTTGCCATCGACCATTCGTTCAAGGGTGAACTGACACGCCTCAGCTGGTGCAAGAATTTCGATTTCTAGGCCAATCGTGTCATGGTCTTTGAGATAGAGCTCAACTTTCTTAATAAGCTTGGCATCGTGGGTGCGATTTTTATCGAGCCAGAAGACGGCCGGTGTTTTGGTGGCACGCGAACGGTTGATCGCGAGCTTCACCCAATCACGGATGGCCGCATCCTTGGTCTGGCAGGCCCGCCAGACGTCACCTTGCTCGACGGCGTGTTCCATCAATATTTCACCTGAGCCGTCCACCACACGCACCACTCCCTGGGCAGGAATTTCAAAGGTTTTGTTATGAGATCCATACTCCTCAGCCGCTTGGGCCATGAGTCCCACATTGGGAACTGTTCCAATGGTACGAGGGTCGAGGGCTCCGCGATTTTTGCAGAATTCGATGACCGTTTGGTAAACCCCCGCGTAACAGCTGTCAGGAATCACGGCAAGAGTGTCAGCTGTTTTGCCCTGTGCATCCCACATTTTTCCGCCAGCTCGAATCATGGCCGGCATGGAGGCATCAACAATAATGTCGCTTGGCACATGCAAATTCGTGATTCCCTTGTCGGAATTCACCATCGCGATGCCCGGCCCATTGGCATACGCCGCTTGGATGTCGGCCTCGATCTCGGCACGTTTTTCATCAGGAAGCGACGAAATCTTAGCAAGGAGATCCCCAAAACCATTTTTAAAATCCACTTCCAACTCCTCAATAACCTGATGATGCTTGGCGATCAAATCTTTGAAAAAGACTTGGACACCATGACCAAACAAGATGGGGTCGGACACCTTCATCATCGTGGCCTTGAGATGAAGGGAAAACAGAACGCCCTGCGCTTTGGCGGAAGCAATTTGTTCCTCAAGAAACGCGACCAGTGCGGCCTTGTTCATGAAGGTGCCATCCAAAATCTCGCCGGCTTTTAGATGGGTTTTGTCTTTTAGCACAGTCACCGAGCCATCTTTCAGCACGAGCTCAATTCGAACCTCCGTGGCCTCAGGCACAACGGCGGATTTTTCATTGGAGAAAAAATCGTCATGACCCATCGTCGCCACCGAGGTTTTGGAATCCATGGACCATGGGTCCATCGAGTGAGGATTTTTTCGTGCGAATTCCTTTACCGCTTTGGGAGCACGGCGATCAGAATTGCCTTCGCGAAGAACCGGATTCACAGCGCTACCCTTGACCTTGTCATATCGACTCTTGATGGCTTTTTCTTCCTCAGTCTTGGCAGGGTCAGGGTATTCAGGCAGGGCATACCCCTTGGCCTGCAACTCAGCGATGGCAGCTTGCAGTTGAGGAACCGAGGCGCTGATGTTTGGGAGTTTGATGATGTTGGCCGAAGGCTTGAGGGTGAGCTCTCCTAGGTCCGCCAAGGCATCTCCGGTTCTTTGATCCTCCGTCAAATACTCTGCAAAGTTCGCAAGAATCCTCGCCGCAAGTGAGATGTCCCTTGTTTCCACAGAGATCCCGGAATGCCGGGTGAAGGCGGCAACGATCGGCAACAGGGAATACGTGGCAAGTGCAGGGGCTTCGTCAGTTTTTGTGTAGATGATAGTGGGTTGTTCAGACGTCATAAAATATGCTGGTCACCTCATTAAAGGGACTCAAGCGCAGGCGGTCAAAATCAATTCCGAAAAGAGCGGCGTTTGCTCTGACGCAGGGACACAGCCAATTGTTCACAACGCACCGGCTTGGCCAGAAAATCGTTCATGCCAATCGCGAGACACTCTTCCCGATCTGTGTCAAAGGCATTGGCGGTGACGGCAATGATCGGCACTGGAAACTCGTTTTCAGGAATTTGCTCCATCAATCGAATCCGTTTGGTGGCGGCAATTCCGTCAAGTTCCGGCATTTGAATATCCATGAGAATGACATCATACCGCTCTTGTCCGAATTTATTAATGGCAACTAATCCATTTTCGGCGAGATCGTAGGTGCACCCCAATTTTTTGAGGAAGTGACCCATCAGACGCTGATTGGTCTTTTGGTCTTCGACGATCAGGATATGCATATTGAGGGGCCCATCATCCTGATCGGAAGCAATGTCTCTGGACTCGGGGATTGGTTTGGTCAGCGCTTTGGAAAGCTGAACTGGTATTTCCAATGAGAACGTGGAACCCACGCCCAGGGTGCTTGAAACCGAGAGCGTGCCGCCAAGCAGCCGGGTGAGGTTGTGGCAAATGGAGAGGCCAAGTCCCACCCCTCCAAATTTGCGATGGGAAGTTTCATCCCCCCGCGAGAACGGCTCGAAGACCCTCGACAATTGATCCTCCGCGATGCCCACCCCCGAATCTTCGATGTCAAACCGAACCCTCTCAGTCTTACCCCCTGTCTGACGGGTCACATGGAGGCGGACCGCCCCCTTCGCAGTAAACTTCACGGCATTATCAAGGAGACCAAAAAGACATTGGGTGAGCCGGACACGATCGCTGGAAACCATTTCCGGCAGGTCCTCGCCGATCTGGAGTGCCCATTCCAGCTGCTTGCCTTCAACTTGCTTGCGAAAAATGGCCGCAAGTCCTCGGAGCCATTCTTGAAGATCAAATTCATGGATGCTCACTTCCGTGTCGCCGCTCTCCATCCGGGAGACGGCCAAAAGATCATCCATGAGAGAAATCATATTGCGTGCGCCCTCCTGCGCAGACCCCACATATTCCAATTGCGCGTTTGTGCAGCCACTGCTTCGCAGAAGATCCAAAAACCCGATCACCGCATGCATGGGCGTGCGAATTTCATGACTCATCATTGCCAAAAAAGCATTTTTGGCCCGGTCGGAATCCTCAGCTTTCTCTTTGGCAATGCGCATGCGCTCAGCATATTTGTCCGATTCTTCCGCCCGCTTTTTCTCGGTAATGTCTGCCACAAAGCCATGCCACAGGGTGCCTCCATCTGGCAAACGTTCGATCAAAGCCTGCGCAAAACGCCACTGAAGCCCCCCCTTGGGAAGCACCACTCGAAATTCTCCGGCCCAAGGCTCAAGGGTGAGATAGGAATGTTTCAGCGATGACTGCAAAGCCTTCAGGTCTCCAGGGTGAACCAAATCCAAAAGCCGGCTCCCATCATTTTTCACAACCTCCGGGTCGGCTTCATAGATGGTTCGTATCGCGTCATTCGTATAAGTGACCGAGGAGTGTCCGGTTGGATAGGTCCGGAACTGGTAAACCATCACTGGGAGTTGACCGGTCAGTTTGGCCGCCAACTCAGGATTTCCAGGCTCAAGCTGGTGAGCGGTGGCCGCGTCAGCAAGCAACTTCCAAACCCAGAACGCGGCACCAAGAGACATCCCCAGAAGCACTGCCCACTGAATCCACCCTTCGCTAAATATCAATCCCAACGCCATGACGAGTATCCCCGCCCCCGTAATCAACCCGATCCGAATAGCATGACGCCCCCTTGACGCGTTGCCCGCAGTGACATTGGTCGTGGGGTGGACTTCGGACTTCTCAAATTCTTCAGCAGATGCCATCAGCTTGTAATCAGGATTAACTTTCGAGACTAACCACACCTAGCCAAACAGCAAGGACTCAGCAAGCCATCAGGCACCAGTCAAAAAGTTGACAATCAGCGGCCAATCGGTCGCCAAAAACGTTGAAACATCGTGACCTGAGCCGGGTGCCACCCAGAGTTGTTTGCGTCCAGGGTAGTCGTCATAGAGCTTCTGCCCCAGCGCTGGCGGAACAACCGTGTCCTTTTCCGCGACCACAAAAGCGGCAGGACCTGGATATCCCGCCAAATGCTTATTGGATTCAAAACGGGTTCTCAGCAACGCTGTGACCGGAAGCCATGGGTAGTGGCTGCGGGCCGCGCTCACCAAGGAATCAAACGGGGTTACCAAAATCAATCCTGACACCACGTCCTTGCGGCTCGAGGCCGCAGCCGCTGCCACGCCACTCCCCAACGATTCCCCCAACATCCATATTTTGCGATCAGGCAGCTCCGCCAACACATCCACCGCTTCCATGGCAGCGGCGGTTAATGAGGCCTCCGTTGGCTGTCCCGTGCGCACACCATAGCCAGGATACTCCAAAAGGTACGTCTTCCATTTCCCTGCCTGACGAGAATACTGGTGATAATACGTGCGGTGGAGCGCGTTCCCCGCGTTGCCATGAACCACCAACAACGCATTGGTGGGATCTCCTCCCAAGGATTGCCAACCAATCTGTACACCTTGGGCATTCCGCCATGACTCAAAACCATTCCGCGTCGCCAGCCGATCTCCCTCCTCCGCACTCTGAGCTGCTGGGAAAAAAATCATCGCGTCCTGATGAAAATACACCGCCGCAGCAATCACCCCGTAGCCGAGCAGCAAAAGAAAAATCAAAATTCCCATAGAAAATCGGGGGAGTGCCATAGCAATTATAATATACAACAGGTCGCGCCTGTTGCAAGTCATGGTCTGTGTCTGGACAACTGGGCCAAGTGAAGCTAAAAAAGCCATGGCTATGCAATTTCCAACATACTGGCACTCCGTTTCGACGCCATCACGAGCTGTCAAAGCTTGGGGTTGGTCGAATATCTCGCAGGCCGAGGCCATTGAGCGGGCCGAAGCGCGGTTGGAGCGAATCCTTAATGCGCTGCGAAATCGAACGGAACTTGAGCGATATCGTTACTGCTCCGACGATGTGATTATGGAACCCGTGATCCGAGAAGTTCCCATTCCTGGAGAGGGGCGTTGTGTGATCAGTCGCAATGGATACGGTGCGCTCGTATTGAATTCGTCCAATGTTCTGTTTATTGACGTCGATGTTGACACCAAAGCCCGCTCGACCTCCTCAGGATTTTTGGGGGGACTTTTCGGGAA
>JBGTLQ010000214.1:0-35897 GCA_041744075.1 Terrimicrobiaceae bacterium | reverse complement strand
CGGCTCAAAAAGGCAGGCACTTCCTGGCTGCCGGAAACCGCCCACTCCCTCGCGCAACTGCGCGTCCTGCGCGCCAACCAGCTCTGGCCTTCCCTGTGGAATAACTGACTCCTCTCCCTCACCCAGTTTTAATCACACCCGTATTTTGGGGAGGCAAGTTTCTGTGCTTGAGCCATAGATGTGTCGGCGCTTTAATTAACTCCTTATGGACTTTTCAACACTGGAACTGTGTGCCGGAGGAGGTGGACAGGCTCTAGGTTTGGAAATGGCTGGCTTTCACCATGCCGCAGCTGTCGAATACGAACCGCAGTTTTGCGCAACACTTAAAAAAAATCGCAGTTCTTGGAATGTCATTCAAGACGACATCAGAAATCTTCGTCCCCAAGATTTTACTGGTTTGGATTTGCTTGCTGCAGGGGTTCCGTGTCCTCCATTCAGCATTGCGGGGAAGCAGCTTGGTGCGGATGATGATCGAGATATGTTTCCTGCCGCTTTGGATTTAGTCGAGGGAGCGCGCCCCAGAGGAGTTCTCTTCGAGAATGTGAAGGGGTTGGCTTCAGGCAAGTTTTCGGATTATCGGAAAGGCATTTTGGAACGACTTTCCAGACTCGGTTATCAACCTGAATGGCGAGTGCTCCAGGCATCCGATTTCGGCGTTCCTCAACTGAGACCACGTTTTGTTTTGGTTGCTCTTCGTGGTAAGGATGCCGAAAATTTCCGCTGGCCCTCGGCTGTATCAAAAACCGGCACCGTGGGCACCACATTGGTTGATCTCATGAAGATCGACGGATGGAGAGGGGCAGATTCGTGGGCTTTGAAAGCGAACAACATTGCACCAACTATTGTGGGAGGATCAAAAAAACATGGCGGGCCGGATCTAGGTCCTACCCGCGCGAAACGTCAATGGAAGGAACTAGGCGTCGACGGAATGGGTATTGCAAATGAAGCCCCTAATGAGTCATTTCAAGTTGATGGATGCCCACGCCTAACAGTTAGAATGGTCGCACGCATTCAAGGATTTCCGGACAGTTGGGAGTTCACAGGTAAAAAAACTATCGCGTATCGCCAGGTGGGAAACGCCTTCCCGCCTCTTGTTGCGCAGGCGGTTGGCCGATCAATTCTGGCTGCATACAGAAAAGAATCAGGTTACCACAGCTCCTCCATGAATTCTGGTCTCGAAAACCGCTTACTTGAGCAACCGTCACAAATCCACAAATCATGCAAAAGAAAAAAGGCTCTAAAGCGCTGATCCTCGAATTTTTTCTCAACAATATTGGAGTTGTTCTTGATTCCAAAGACATCAGGGAGGCGAGTGGCGGGGCCTCGGAGTGGGGAAGACGCACCCGAGAACTTCGCGAAGATGATGGATACCAAATTCTTTCACATAAAGACCGGTCAGATTTGAAGCCAGGACAATATGTCCTCGAAACCACAAAACGTTTGCCTGCTTTCAAACGCGATATCTCAAAGGAAACCCGCGCATGGGTTCTTGAACGAAACGGCTACACTTGTCAGATGTGTGGAGTAGCTGCCGGTGATCCAGATCCGCTGGGCGGATCTCGAACCGTGCGTCTTACAATGGGGCACATTAAGGATAAATCAAAAGGCGGTGATCACTCCCCTCAAAATCTTCGAGCTGTCTGCACAAACTGCAATGAGGGCTTGCAGAATACCGCTCTCCCAAAACCAGATCGCATTCATTTACTTGGACAAATCCGTCGAGCCACGATCACGGATCAAGAAGCTGTCCTTGAGTGGCTGCTTAAAAAGTTCGGTTTAACCGCCAACAAGAATAATGAGAGGTGAAAATTCTCTTCTTCCTGAAGTGTTGGAATAAACATGCGAGTGATGGTCAATTTTCATTTTAAGGTTTCAAACCATGGTAACAAATCCCTCGAGCGCCAAAACCTTTGAAGAATTCGATCAACTGCAACGGCGCCCATTTTGCGAACGGCTAGAAAGATTCCTCAAATTTGAGCGGGCTCTGGTTGAAGGAGGACTTGTAATCAGCCTCACCTCAGAGTTTGGCACGGGTAAAACTGCCTTTCTGAAAATGTGGGAGAACGACCTAGCAAAGCGCCGTGAAGGCAACGAATCATTGCCGTTGCCGATTTTGCTAAATGCATGGGAAAACGACTATTGCGGGGATCCAATGATTGCCATTGCGTCTGGCTTGACGGCAGCTCTCGAATCGCAAAACCTGATTACACCAGAGCCGAAGAAGCTAAAAAATCTATGGAAGGCAGCGGAGGAAGTAGGCCGATTCGGCTTTATTGCGGCAAATCAAATTGTTACGAACAAAATCGGAAATGGGGTCAGTGATCAAATATCAAATATTTACCCTTTATCGCTGGGTCAGATTGATTCGTGTTGAGCGCGAATTGAAAATGGGGGCAGGGCGCAAGTTGAGATATTTTGATTTTTGCACACTGACCCCGTACTTGACCCTGACCCCGTACTTGACCCCGTACTCGTCTTATAAATAATCAAAACGCACCACGGTGTCGCGTGGGTCGGGCAGGGGGTAAGTCCAAGCCGTGGGGTTGGCGAAGTTAAAAAAGATATCATCCGGGTTGTCGAAAGTTTGCACCTCCGGGTTCCAGAAATCTGCGATCAGCACTTCCGCATTGTTGGCGAGGAGGCGGGCATTGGTGACCTTGCCTCGCAGCCCTTCGAGAGAAATGTTGCCGATGGCTTCATCCATGATGTGGGCATAGAGCTTGTCACCCTTGCGGGTGAATCGACCCCACTCGGGTTTCGGCAAGTTGGCTGCTCCAGCTCCGTAGATCGACTCGCCGTTGAGGCGAAGCCAGTCTCCGATTTCATCGAGGATGTTGAGAGCATGGGGTGGGATGTGGCCGAAGGCGTCAGGCGAGACATTGAGGAGGAGATTTCCATCTTTCGAAACGCAGTTGACCAAGGCGCGGATGATGGATTGCGGCGTTTTCCAGAGTGTGTCCGTGACGGAGTAACACCACGAATTGGTGAGCGTGAACCAGCCTTCCCAGGGCATCGGCTGACCGGCATCGTCCCGCAGGCCCTCGCGAGGGAGATTCTGTTCTGTCTGCTCGTAATCGCCCGCGTAGGAAGGACGCGGAACACGTTTGCGCGCTTCGTTTGCCCAGCGGTCGTTAAAAATCATGGCAGGCTGCAACTCTCGAAGCTTAGATTGGATGTCCGTTGCGCCCCACTTTTCCCCTTTGTATTCCCCGTAGGAAAAATCGACCACCAGCGAATCGATGGTGCCATAATTTGTGCACAACTCAAGAAGCTGACCATGCAGGTAGGCCACATAACGGGACCAGTCGCATTGGGCATCGCGGGCAGCCGCATCGGGGTGGTCGCGCAGCGGGTGCTGACGGTCCCCCGCCGCCGGATAATCGGAATGATGCCAGTCCACGAGCGAATAATACAGCCCAACCCGCAACCCTTCGGCACGCATGGCATCAATCCACTCGCGCACAAGATCGCGAGCGGCCGGGGTGTTTGTGGCCTTATAATCGGTGAGGGCGGAATCAAAGAGGCAGAATCCGTCATGGTGCTTGGTGGTGAGGACACCATATCTCGCACCTGCTTTCTTTGCGGCTCTGGCCCACCGAATTGCCCAGTCCGACTCCGGTTGGAAGCTGTCGAAGTATCGTTGGTAATCAGCAATGCTCAAGCGTTCTACGGAACGCAGCCACTCGCCGCGGGCAGCCACGGAATAAAGACCAAAATGCAGAGACATGCCGAAACGGCTTTCCTGCCACCAGGACAGACGATCGGGATTTTCAGAGGAGATTTTATTTGATGTCATAAAAGCGGGAATCCGGCATCCATTCTAGGGTGACTTTCACGCTCGGTTTGCCGACGATCCACTCTGGAAGGAGGGTGTCACCCTCATGCCGTTCTCCATTGACAACAAGCGCCCCGACACGGGACGAGGACCCTGCGGGATGTTGGTCAGCAACGATGTGGAGGTGGCTTCCGCGAAAGCGACGGTTGGCGGTGAACCCGGGCCAGCTGGAAGGCAGACAGGGGGCAAACTTTAGTCCCTTCACGGTCGGGCGTATCCCAAGGAGGTATTGGGTCGCGGCAATATCCATCCATGCAGCAGTACCCGTCACATGGGTCAGGGTGGCCTGACCAAACCGTGGATTCTCCGGCCCCAAAATCGAACTGGCGTAGGCGTAAGGTTCGCATTGGTAACGGTCCAACCCAGTCTGTTGAAGGGCCAGGTGGGGTACCAGTTGGCGATAATATTTCCATGCTCGTTCAGGACGGCCCAGCAGAGCCTCGGCGATAATTGCCCAAGCATTGGCGTGGCAGAAGATGGCGCCATTTTCGCCGCTACCAAGAGAATAGCCGGAGAAGGCATCGGCAGTTTCCGGGAACGTGGGGAAGCTGGGATGAAGCTTTTTAATCCCGCGGGGGGTGTCGAGGATACGTGCAACCGCATCCATCGCGGCGATATGTTGGTCCTTGTTTCCACAATCGGAGAGAATGGACCAACTCTGGGTGTTGAGCCAGATCTGGCCATGTGCGCAGTGTTGAGAGCCCAGCGGTGCTCCGTCGTCGTCAAACCCTCGTAACCACCAGTCTCCGTCCCAACAGCAATCCTGGACAGCGTGATTCTGTCGGCTTAATCGTTCATCAATGCGCATTTTTGCGCTTTGGTCCCCAAGTAGTTCAGCGAGTTCGCTCATCTGCCGCAGGACAAAAATGTATTGTTGGGCAGCCATGGCACTTTCCCCCTTTCCCTTCCGGGCGAATCGACCGAGACAGTCGTTCCAGTCGCTGTGAAGTGTGAGCGGGATGGCGTGGGTCCCCAGGTTTGATTCGGTGAAATCGAGCGCTGCCATCAGGTGTTCCCAAACGCTTGCCCGGTCGCCTTTGCTGACGCCGTCCTCGGCCAAAAAAGTGGCCTGCTCGGACAGGAGTGCAACATCTCCAGTTTCCGCCACCAGCGCATGAGCAAGCATGGGTAGCCAAAGGTGGTCATCGCTGTGAATCGAGCGCGCCGGAGCTGTGTTATCTTCGGGGAAGTAGGTGTGAACCGCGTGCCCATCCGAAAATTGGTGGTTGAGCAACCGCAGGAATTCGGTTCGCGCCCACTCCGGCTTACGCCCAACAATCGCGAGCATATCTTGAGCGGTGTCCCGAAATCCGTACCCGCGCAGCCCTGATGCGTATTGGCTGAACGATCTTGAATAGCGTCCCGTGTTGACACAGTTGACTGGAGTCCAGATGCCAATTTGGCGCTCGGAATCCGGATCCGGTATGGAACACTCATAGGCGCTGAGATAATCGTTCCACCAAGCCTCGAGCTTGGCACTCTGGGTTTCCACGAACCCGGGCTCACGCTGCCGGGCAAGTTCAGTACAAAGTCTAATCTTTGCCCCTTCAAAGTCGCTGATCGCGCCGGGAATGACGCCCAGGAGCAGGGGCGTTTGTTCCGTGCAGCCCGGAGCGATGCGGAGCGGAATTTGGAGCGAGGCGCAGGGATCACCTCCCCACAGAGATCCGTTGCCGCAATGTCCGCGTTCCACTCCCTGCGGATTGCGTTCCGTCCGACCGTAACCCAGAAAACTTTGCCGGTCGCCACTGTAGCTGGACACCTGGCGGTCGCTTGAAAAATACACCAGGGGAACATCGGCCAGACGTGGGTGCGATTCGTGATGGAAGAGGTAAAGCTGCGCTTGGGTTGCGTCATCAAACCAAGTCTTGAATTGGTGGCGCACATAGTAGCCCCAAGTGGATTCCAGCGGGTATTCAAGCAAGCTCAATTCCACGTAGCCGAAGAGATCGATCTCGACAGCCTCGGAGCCATGGTTTGTTGTTGCCAAGTCCCACACCAGCGTATCGCTTTCGGGGGCGATAAAAAGCCGCAGAGAAACTTCGATGTCGCCCCGCCTCGCGAGAAATCGCGTGGCACCCGGCGAATGTCGAGCCTCCCAATGATCGAGCGGAGTATCGCTCGGCTTGAAGGTGGGAGACCAAACGCTTCCGTCCCGCTCTCTCACGTAAAGGTAAAACCCGGGAGCGTCAGTGGGAGTGGTCCACCCACGGTATCTTGTGATACGAAAGTTGATGGGAGTCTTCCACCACAACGAACTGCCGCCGACATGGGAAACAAAGGCATGCAGGGAGCCGTTGGACAGATAGTTTATCCATGGCGCAGGCAGGTCGGGATTAAAAATGGAAATGCTTCTGGCGGCATCATCGAAGCGGTAGGCAGGAACGGGCTCTCCCGAGGAGTGGGATAAAAGTGATGCTGCCACTGGGTAGCCCGTTTTGGGTTGTTCCTCGGTGCTATTCTTAGGATTCATATTCCAAAATTATTTGGCCTGCTTGGCTATTTCATCAGGCGCTACTTGGGAGACGTGGGATTCTTGGCCTGGTGCATCATGAGCGCTTTCATTTCCCGGGCGACGGCTTCCTTTTCCGTTTCCTTGACGTAGGCATAGGCACGATTCTTGTTAGGTTCCTTGGTCCACGTGAGAATTTCGGTTTCCTTGTCGAAGCTGATCGATCCATGTTCTGAGAGTTCGAAGTGGTTGCGAAACGATTCACGGGCGGCGTATAGGAGGCGCATCTGGTCCCATGTTTGACGATCCTTGGCGGTTCCCTTAAAGTAGGCTTCATAACACTTGCGGATAATGTGCTGTTCCGGGGCGTCCTTGTAGCAGGCACCGACCTCGATGTGCAGCCCGCTGCCACCAGCGAACACGGTGGGGAAATCGATTGGCAGATTTTCCATTTCGTGAGCCGCAGCGTTCTTGTCATTCGTGTAATTCCAACCCGCTTGGCCCATGGGAAGCGTGGCGCGGCCGTTGCCCCCGGCGGCATAGAACCTGATCTTCTGACGCATCAGTTCGACTCCATCAAGCGAGCTGTGCTGGTCAGGCTGTGATTTGAGGAGGTTGGCAATATTGGTCGCCTGACCGATGGCAACCAAAGTGACGGAGTGATCGGGCTGGGCAGCGAGGACTTTGCGGTAAAGATCCACGACATCGGGAGCGGTATCCTGAGTGAGCTCGTGAGGGTAGGCTGCTGAAATCTCGTCCATCTTAAAAGTGTTATCGTTGATGGGAGCGTCTTTCTTGGCGATGGTGCCCAGGGGAAGATCGGGCCGGCCGTAGTAGGTGTTGATGGCATGAGCCAGCGGCACAGCAGCGGTGTGTCCATTGACGATGCCTACGGCGAGAATGTCGATTTCGCCCTTATCTGCGAGGGCATGCAGAACAGCCAGGGTGCCGGCGTCATCGACGTCATTGCCCAAATCGGTATCGAGAATGATGCGGGGGCGATCATCGGCTGGAGCGGGTGCGGTGGTTTGGGCCGCCAACGTGTGCGCAAGGGTGGAGAACATGGTAAGAAAAAGGAGAGGTTTGAGCATGCGTGATGCCTTTCGGCAAAGTAGAGAAGGTGACTCACCGTGCGTCAATGAAGATGTGTGCGCAGTGAGTAGAGCGACTAGGAGCCAAAATGGATGAGGAGGATAACGCTGGGACGATTGGTGGAGACGCTTCTCAGGATGGCAATTCAGGCTTTGCTCACCCTGGCAGAAAACATGGGCCAAAATAGGTCCACCAGTACTTCGAAACCAAAAAAGAGAGAGATAGATGAGCGTGGTTTTATAAATGTCTATTTGCGTTTGGTAATACTATACGCTAAATGAGCAGTGTGATTAAACGACCGGTGTGGTCAACGTGCTGAGGCCGTTTGCCACGAATCCCCAAAGGGAACTGGTTGCGATGCCGAAAGTGTATGCTTTTGACACAGGATTCGTCTGCCACGCCCGGGGTATCGAATCACTCCGCCGCGAAGATTGCGGAAGCCTGTGGGAACACATAGTTCTTGATGAGTTGCTTTTTGCCGTCGGGAATGGGGTAGTTCACTATTGGCGGGACAAGCAGAAGCGCGAGGTGGATTTTGTGCTCAGTCGCCGTGGAAAACCGCCTATTGCCATCGAGTGCAAGTGGCGGTCTACCGGATCGGACTTATCGGGGCTAAGTGCGTTCCGGTCGCTTCATCCCGAGGCCACCTGTTGGTTGATCTGTGCAGATCGTAAAACGGTGATTCACCGCAACACGAAGGAGGGAATGGTCTTCGAGGCAGGGCTGTCGAATCTCCCTGAATTGCTGGCGTGCTGACACTCTCACCGCCTTCTGATGGAGACACTTCTCATGATGAAAGGTGTTTGCGCGGGCGGAGCGGGGCGAGCTACTGCGATATGTGGCCATCGGCGGGTCGATCACGCAGGCGAGCGGTGATGGGTGGGCGGGCGAATGGTTGCGCGAGCGCTTTCCAAAGAGCGACGTGATAACCGTCAACTCGGGGATGTTGTTGGACGCACGTTTGGTGCCATTGCAGGGCTACACGGCACCGGGATGGAAAACGAAATCTTCGCTGCCGTTTTGGTGGAACCGATTTTTTCAGGATGTGCTCAAGGCGGAAGAGCCAGGGGCGGTGCTGAGAATTCCAGTGCGTGGGACGGCTGTCGGGGTGTTTTACGCGATGAGCGAGGATTATGGTTCCTTCCTCGCGAACGTTGACGGTGGAATTCCGAGCCGTGTTTTTACGATTTTGCTAACTGTCTATTTGCGTTTGGTAATATACGCAGAATGAGCAACGCGAGGCCACCTGTTGGGCGATCTAAGCAGATCGTAAAACGGTGGTGGCCTCATCATTGACGGCGCGAGGGGCATATCAGGTTCAACAGCTTTTTTACGAGTTCATAGCCTCGCCGGGCCTGCATCTCCTTAATCGCTGCGTCCGTGGAGTTGTGAAACTCGACGATTTGCTGCGGTCCGAAAGCATTCACCGAGGCAAACTTCTCCTCCAATATCGCCATCGCTCTCGCGACATTCCTTTCTTCCCGCCGCGTTGCCCAATCGCTGGCCAGCAGCTCCATCCCACTGGGAAGGTTCTCCAGCGCAAAGCAAAAGTCGTAGGAGTCCTTGGGTTTGTCCCTGCCCCCGATCGCATGGGCCTTCAGCACGAGAAAATCCGCCAGCGAAGCGACAAGCAGGTGCACAGTATTCTCCGCTCCCCGAATGTTCCGCCCCGTCAAGGCATGCTCCACCGGAGCTCGAAAGGCCTCGCTGCATCCCGGAGTCTGCAAAACGCGAAACCCGGCGATCTTCTTCGGCCTGTTCTTGTCCAGCTCGGCATCGGCGGGCGCGAGGAATTCCACTTCTACCTGAACCGGACGCTCGCCATCCCCCAGATCGACAGTTGTGATGAGCTGGAATCCCTTTTCGCCCTGGGTGTAACGGTTTGTGTTCAACAGCAGGGAGAGCAGCTCCGCGTATCGCCCATCCTGCAGCCGGTCCGCATCCAGCGCGAAATCCACGTCAATGCTGCCGACGTGGCGATCCTCCACCTCTGGCAGCAGCAAATCCGACACCCACCCGCCGATCACCACCATGCAATCAGAGAACGACGCGAGCACCTGCCCGACATCGATCAGCACCCGGTGTGCGGCCTCGACCTGACGGTCCGTGTAATCTTCCCGTAATCTGGGTTCGGGGGTCATACGGCAAACCCCCGTTCCTTCCACGCCGGCTTTAGGCGTTGTTCCAAAATTGCCTCGGCGGCCTCTTGTCCACGGCCGCCGCTGTGCCACAGATCCAAATAGGTCTGCACCACGTTGGTGCAAGCCATCCGGTGGTCTTCCATTCTTCCGCCATCCGGGAAGGCGAACACCCCGCGATCTCGCGGAATCAACACCTCCAGAGTGTGGCCGGTATCCACCGGCTTTGCGTCTAACAACTTTTCCAATTTGGGCAGATATTCATCCTTGAGGTATATCCAGGTTTTCGACTGCCGGACATGGGGTGCCTGGATCTCGGCGGCAGAAAAGGCAGCATACACGGCATATCCTCCGCATTGGGAATGAAGATTGGCGAGTGTCTCGCGCAAGGCGGCTCCCTGCAGCAAGCTGAAATACGAAAGGCGCTGATGCAGCGAGAGGCGATAGGCATCTCGCCAGGCAAGGAGCAGCTTGAGCGGATCGCTCAACACGAAACCGCCTTCGGGCGACTCACTGACAAATGCTTCCTCCCGCAAAAAACGCACAACCTTGTTGACCATTCCCAGACTCACATCGGCGAAGCTTTCTTGATGCAACTGGCGCTGGGTCCAAGAGAGTGCGGCATTCTCCGGGGCCAGTAAGGCCCGGATCACCCGCCCCGCTTCTGGCGTGCCCAAATTCGCCGTGGGTTTCGCTTTCCGGTGCACCGAAGTTTTTCCCGTGCGCTCGAGGTAAATGACCCCCGGAACATTGATTCGGCAGTTTCCCGCAAGATCGAACCAACTCCATCCATGCTTTTCGCACAGTTCCCGCATGCGCGGCGAAAGGTGCGGCGCACCAAAGACTCGGAGACGCACGCACTTCGTCGTGCCAGCATCGAATTCACGATCCACGGAGACATAGGGGAAATGAGACGGACGGGGCTCGGCCCGGCAATCGATCCAAAGTTCCACCTCGGGACCATTCGGAACTCTGAAACTTGCAAGCAAGTCGAAGGCGCGCTCGAACGGTGCGGGGTTCGAGGAAAGCCGTATGTCCTGCAGCCACGGAATGGTTTCCAAAAGCTGACGCACCCGCTCCCCCAACGCTTTTTCAAGGGCGGACGCCGAATGCCAATCAACGTTCACGTTTTTTATAGTGTTCACGATAACGTGAACATGGCACTATTTGTGAACACAGCAAGGCAAATAAAGATAGGACTGTGCGGCACGCCTCATTGTTTGGCCTTTTCGAGTTTCGCTAGCAGGATGGCAAGGGACTTGAATGTATGCCCAAGTTTCTTGTCCCTTAAGAAGTGGTGAGCGAGGTAATGGCAATTCGGGCAAAGCGTCACCAGATCATCTTTTTTGGTCGTGCGCCTTTTTCTCTCTGCAAGTGGATCGAGATGATGGACGTGGACAATCTTGTTTCGGTATGAGAATCCGCAAGCGCGGCAAGTAAAATTGTCTCGCTCCTTGACCGCCTTAACAAGGACTGCGCTGCGTTGAAGTCGCATCCCGTTTGTCTCGATCCTATTCCCTTCATCATCCTCCAGCAGATAGGCTGTCTCTTCCTCCTGGATCTCCATCTGGATGGAGCAAACCTCCTGTTCCAGCTTACCCTTCTTGTCAATCCACAGCGACTTGACCTCGGGAATGTAGAAGAACCAACGATATTTCCGGACAGGATCGTGCGAGCTGTAGTAGTTGTTGTAGAGACGTTCGCGGATCAGTTTGATGCGTTGTTCGGGGCAGGAAATATCATCACGGTCAGCGATCTCCGCTTGATTCCATGCGGCTGGCGATGTTGACCGCATCGCCCCAGAGATCATAAATAAACTTCTACTTGTGTTTTCGTGCGTGGCTATCGTCCATCCGGCTTCTGGAATCGCCTGCATGTAAACAACTTCCTGGTCATTCTCAGGCGAGATCAGCAGCCCTCCCAAACTTCTCCCCAGCCCAATGATTCGCTCCCAGCGGTCCCGTTCAATGTCACGATCCCATGCTTCAAATTCCAACCGCTTGGAGGATACCGGCATTCCCACGTTCGCTCGGATCGGGTGCGAAACAAAGTTTCCCGTCGTCTGAGAAACCACGCATGAGAAGCCTCTATCGGCGTCCGCCCCTTCCAGCATTCGATTCAGAATTTTGAGGATTTCTTCTGGAGGCATTCCATCACGCAACCCGGCCTCAACAAACCGTCCATAGGCTTCGGCCTGCCGCCGATTGATATCACTTTGGAGATTCAGATATTCTCTCTCGACACGGTCGATGATAATCGGCGTAACAACCAAACTAGGAATCACGATTGCGGCAAAAACAGCCAGAAACGTGATAACCGGGAGAAATCTGCGATACATTGTCTGATCAGGTATATTTGAAAGTGGGGAACGGAATGAAGAGATGCCGGCAGGATGCCAGCGGTCCCAGGGGAAGCAACCTCACCTATATTTAATCACGCCCTGTCTTACCATAAGACCAAACCACTTAGGATTTATTCCCACCTGAGGGCCTCCTTGAGCGCCTGCCGCTTTTATTCAGGCTTTGAGAGCAAACGGATCGTCATTCGGGTTTGGGTTCCAGAGATACTCAGCACGATTGGCAACATCTCTGGCTGTGGGGGTGTCGATGAGGTGGTCAATCAGGGCCAGGGACATGTCGATGCCGGCAGCGATTCCTGAAGAGGTCCAAAATTTTTCATCCACGACCCAACGGGCTTTGGGCTGCCAGAGAACTTGCGGGCCTTGCGAGACTACCCATTTGAAAACGAGTTTGTTTGATGTGGCCTGCCGCCCATCGAGCAGGCCGGCTTTTGCGAGGAGGGCGCTTCCCGTGCAAACGCTGGCCACGATTTTGGCTTGTGCGGCAGCGAGACGGAGTGCCTCCATAAAACCAGGATTTTTCACAAGGGCGCGAGTGCCTATGCCGCCGGGAATGAGAAGAATGTCGTAGGGGTGGACCTCAGAGATTAGAATGTCGGGCAGAACCTTGGGTCCTGCGGCGCTGGCCACCGGGAATCGCTCCGATGCTGACATGGTGATTTTTGCACGCTCCCCAAGCAGGCCAAACATTTCCAATGGTCCAAAAACATCCAGCAATTCAAACCCCGGAAAGATGACAGCCGCGATGTTCAGCGGGCTGCCTCCTTCGGAGGTTTTGCTGGCGGTCACTGACAGGATTCACAGATCTCGCCGTTCCGCATGGCCTCAATCGAGCAGGCCAGGCGTTCCTCGGGAGTGGCTGTTTCGGCCGGGCCAGCAACGACCCCTCGCAACGCTTTTTTGCGGTCGGTGGGTCCATCGATTTTGGAGGCTCCAAGGCTGCGGAGATAGTAGGTCGTTTTGAGGCCGGTGTGCCAGGCCCGCCGATACATGTGGCTGAGCGTTTTAAGGTCAGGCACGGCGAGAAAGAGGTTCACGCTCTGTGATTGGTCGATCCACTTCTGACGGCGAGCGGCCGCATCAATGATGTATTTGTAATCAACGGAAAATGCCGTGAGGTGTTTCTGTTTGATGTCCTCGGGGATCCGATCGATATCAACCAACTCCCCATCAAAGTATTTGAGGTCATCCAACATCTGGCGATCCCAGAGACCATGGGTCTTGAGGTCACGCACGAGTTCACCATTGAGGACGATGAAATCGCCACCGAGATTTTTCTTCACGAACAGGTTCCGGTAGTTCGGTTCGATGCAAGGAGTGGTGCCTGTGATGTTTGAGATCGTGGCGGTGGGCGCAATGGCCAACACATTCGAATTGCGCATGCCGTAGGTTCGAATCTTATCGCGCACGGGATTCCAATCCATCTTGCCTCCGCGAGGCACATCGATCTTGATCCCACGCTCCCTCTCCAGGATTTCAATGGTATCCTGAGGCAGAAGTCCCCGGTCCCACTTCGAGCCACGGTAAGAACTGTAAGTTCCCCGCTCCGCCGCGAGGTCGCTGGATGCGGAGTAAGCAAAGTATGCGATAGCCTCCATGAACTCATCGTTGAAATCCACGGCTTCATCGCTGGCAAAACCCAAGCCCCGTTTGAAGAGGGCATTCTGAAGCCCCATCACACCGAGCCCGATCGGACGATGACGGTTGTTCGAGCGTTTGGCAGCTTCGGTCGGGTAAAAATTGATATCGATGACATTGTCGAGCGCCCGAACAGCAACCCGGATTGTCTCAGCCAGCATTTCCAAGTCCAGCGAACCATCGGCTTGGATGTGAGTATCAAGAACAATCGATCCCAGATTGCAGACCGCCGTCTCATCCTCACTGGTGTTGAGGGTGATCTCTGTGCAGAGATTCGAAGAATGGATCACGCCGACATGATCCTGTGGTGATCGCAGATTGCAGACATCTTTGAAGGTGATCCAAGGGTGGCCAGTCTCAAAAATCATTTTGAGCATCTGCTTCCAGAGGTCAAGCGCCTCAATCCTCTTGCCAAAGATTTTGCCCTCGGCCGCCAGTTTTTCGTAGTGGGTGTAGCGTTCTTCGAACTTACGACCGTAGGAATCATGGAGGTCAGGTACTTCGCAGGAGCGGAAAAGGGTCCAATGCTGACGGGCCTCCATCCGTTTCATAAACAAATCCGGAATCCAATTCGCGGTGTTCATGTCATGGGTGCGGCGGCGTTCGTCACCGGTGGTCACCCGGAGTTGCATAAAATCCTCGATGTCATTGTGCCATGTCTCGAGGTAAGCGCAGCCAGATCCGCGGCGCTTGCCGCCTTGGTTGACAGCTACGAGTTGGTCGTTGTGGAGCTTGAGGAATGGGATCACGCCCTGGCTTTCGCCGTTGGTGCCCTTGATGTATCCGCCGGTGCCACGCACGGCCGTCCATGAGCCCCCCAAGCCGCCGGCCCATTTTGAAAGGAAAGCATTTTCTGCAATTCCGCGGACCATGATGGATTCAATGCTGTCATCGACCTTGTAAAGATAGCAACTGGAGAGCTGGCTGTGGAGGGTGCCCGAATTAAACAAGGTGGGTGTGCTGGAGCAGAAGCGGCGGCCTTTGTAGAGATTGTAGAGGCGAATCGTCCAGTCCTCGCGGTCCGAAGGCTCCTCGCTGAAGAGGCCCATGGAAACTCGCAGCCAGAAAAACTGTGGTGTTTCGATCCTGCGGGAGACCTTGTTGGTTTTGTCGATGATGAGATACCGGTCGTAAAGTGTCTGGATGCCCAGATAGTCAAAGTCGAGATCAGCAGACGGGTCCAGGGCTTCCGCGAGTTTATCGAGGTTGTAGGTGAGAAGTTTTGGGCTGAGGCGTTCGATGGTGACCCCATGACGCAAATAACTCTTAAACGCGGATCGGTGCGCATCGCGAAGGCCTTCGATGCCATCGCGCTCGATTTTCCAATCAAGCACTTCCTCGTAGATGTAGCTAAGCAAAATACGGCCCGCGAATTTTGCAAAGTCAGTATCCCGTTCCATGAGTGAGCGGGCGTTCATGACGATGATACTTTGAAGCTCTTCCTTGGTGAGTTCCGAGCCAATAGAACGGCGAAGTTCCCGCTCGATCTCTGAGGCATCAAGCGGAAGGCTGAGCCCGATCGAAGCAAACTCGATGCGTTTTTTGAGATCCGTGCCATCCCAAAAGACACTTTGGCCCTGCCCGGTGCGCACGACCACAAGCGAGTCCTGCTCTTCGGGCTGTCTGGCGACCACGGCATCATCCCGCAAGCGGGAACGCTGAGCGCGATAAAGAATGTAGCTTTCTGCGACTTTGTAGTAACCCCTGCGCATCAACTCCTCTTGCACGATATCCTGAACATCTTCGATGTGCACGAAGGCTTGATCGCCGTGGCGCACTTTGTCGGTCACGGCCTTGGAAATCAAAGCTGCCCCATCGGCATCTTCTTTCACCGAAAGAAAAGCATTGCGGCAGGCGTCTTCGATTTTTGCCGGATTCCATGGGACAACCGTGCCATTGCGCCGAATCAAACGGACTTGAAGGAGGTCAGGTCCCCCGTTGGTGGGCTCGACACCGCGCACCGAGGATTTTAGGGCACGATGAAACACCAGGCTTTTGGCGACATCGTGAGCATCGTTTTCGATGAGCGCTTTCTCGATGAGCAGCGAAAGATCGTATTCGCTCATCTTGAGGGCATGCCCCTCACGGATGTGCTCCAACAACCGTGTTGCCAGCGAATGGGCCACGTTCGCGACAAACGCCCGGTTCTGCTCATTGAAGATGTCGTGTTCTTCACGCGCCAACAACAAATCGGTGAGGGCGTGGCCGATCTCATCCGCCACGTCAGCCAGACTAAACTGCGCTTCTCCACTGGACCGCGAAATGGTGATTTCGGGCAGGGCGCTCTCTTCCTCCGACCCGGTCAACGCATCGCGCCAGGCAAAATCCGGCTTCTGATCGCGGGGGACAATCGAGATTTTTTTGAGGGCGAGATCCTCTTCGAGGGAGATTCGGCTGAGCATGGCTTTGGATTTGGTTTTAACAACCCGCACGATCATCTCCTTCATCGAAGGAGGTGGAGGCGCGGTAGGTTAAGGGGTGGTTGGGCTTGGGCGATTGAGAATGGTTGGTTGAGCTCTAGAGATCGTCATCCGAAGCCACGGCAAGGGCTCCGGCTTTCTGGTATTCGGTCACACGGCCTTCAAAGAAATTGGTTTCCTTGCGGATTTCCATCTGCTCGGAGAGCCAGGGAAGCGGGTTTTCCACCGACCCGTTCAGCGGAGCAAGCCCCACCCCCTTGAGGCGGCGGTCTCCGATAAAATCAATGTAGGTCGTGAATTCTTGAAGCGTGAGCCCCACCGCCGAAACAGGCAGGCAGTCGGAAATAAAATCTTTCTCCAATCGCACGGCCTCCGCCATGGTCGAACGCAGGTCCTCGCGGAATTCGTCGGTCCAAACATCCGGATTTTCGTCAACCAGGTCTTGGAACAACTGACGGAAAACTTCGATATGATTGGACTCATCGCGCAGGGTGTATTGAAACATCTCGCCAATTCCTTTGAATTTGCCCTGACGCGCCAACGCGAGGATCATCCCAAACAATCCATAAAACTGGGTGCCTTCCATGCACTGACCAAACACAAAAATGTTTTTGGCAAGGGCCTGCTTGTTGGCGGTTTGGGTGAGGTCAATGTCGCGGCGCAGGGCGCGGCTGTTACTGACCACAAAATCTGTCTTCCGTTTGATGGTCTCCACGTCCTCAAACATGGCCTCACATTCGTGAGGGTTGATGCCCAGCGAGCTGATCATATAGACCAGCGAATCGGCGTGGATGTTTTCTTCATGGGCATGACGTCCAAGAACCAGCTTTAATTCCGGGGCGGTCACAAATCCCCGCACCACATGAAGAATGTTATCCCCGACAATTCCCTCAGCCGCAGAAAAGTAGCCGATCCCCATTTTGATGATCCAACGATCCACATCCGAAATAAAACCCGTGGACTCTCGCCATTGCTCGATGTCTTTCTGCATCTGGATATCCTCGGGTTCCCAATGGTTGGCCTTCATCGTCTTATAAAGGTCGTAGGCCCAACCATATTTCAGAGGCAGGATGTTAAAAAACATGGTCTCGCGGCCATTGATCACCCGCTTGGCCTTATAGGCCGCTTCCGCTTTTTCCTGATCCAAAACAAAGGCCCTCTCGCCCAATTTAATCGTTGTTGTCTGCATATTCTTTTCCGTGGATTTTCTCTTTGTTGAACTTTGTTTCTATCAAGGGGGGCATCAGCTTTGACCCTTCGTTCCCTTGGCATCTGCGGTAACGCCGAAATTCACAAATTGGACGCATCCGGTCAATAAAAATCCGCTATCTGGTAGAAAAAAAATTGCCCACCACTACATATAGTGGCATACGTAGTTTTTACGTATTTTGTCCGTGAGGGATTGATTTGGAACAAATTAGGTCGTTTTGACCGGTTCCAAATCCTCCACCGCGGTCGGAACCAACACCGCATCCGGCATGCCATGAAGGAGTTTTTTGTCGTCAGGGCACAAGGTCGCCAGGGCTCCCCCAAGGTTGGTTTTTTCTGGGGTGACAAAATAATACGGGCACAATCTGACCCTGATTCGCTGATTTTCGATGGCCTGGGTCTCGGGGTTGAACACGGGATGCTGAAAAAGCCGGGAATGATGGAATCTCTGCAGGATGTGGGGTGCTGTCGGCCAGAGGCTGAGAGCTCGTTTCAATTCGGCGGCCCATTCCTGCGAGGGGAGGTCTGACCCCAGAAACACTCCGCGGGACCCCCAGGCTGTCTCGGAAAACCCGCTGATTTTGAGTATCAGATCCCTTTGTTTTTGACTGAACTTGATGGCCTCATTCCACGAGTGGATTTCAAGCCCCGGAATCACGGCATGGGGGGGCAGAGGCTGGGGGTCGAGGAGCCACGTTTGCGGAATCACCTCACGAAGAGCCTTGAGCGTCCCCTCACCCAGTGCCCGCACCCAAAAGGATTCGAGAGGTTTCAGCCAGAAGAGTGCAAACCAAAGTTTCTCCTCAAGGGCGGGTTTTAAGGGCGGTGTGATGCTTAAACGGCCATCGAGAGCCCGTTCAATCAGCTGCCCGGCGCAGGGAATATTTGCGAGATCAAAAAGCTCAAAAAACCGATAGACCTTCGGTGCCCAGTCATCCCGGGGGTCAGTGTCGAGCACTCTCCACCGACCCGCAGCATTCCTGAGGCTCCCAAGTTCGTTGACCAACCACTCCATCTCCGGGCGATAAGTGGACGCCTCCTCGGACACAACAATATCCCCCGCAAGCAGCACCGATTCAAAGCCATCCAGCATTCCCGTCGATCCCCCGATGACCTCGGGATGATGAGGAAAGTAGGTTTTTCCGAGCCATGCCGTGAGACCAATCCCGCCGGGAACGCTGTCCAACTCCGCAATCGTGAAGCCGCTTTCTGTGAGGATCAGATCGGGCCGCAGCACATGGGGGATGTCATTGGCAAAAATTTTGTTTCGCTGGATCTCCACCAACTCCCGTGGTTTGCCGCGATCAAGGAGTTCGGCGATCCATGCGGGCTGACGGCCATCCACACTGGTGCGATAAAGCTGGGCGCAGGCTTTGACAAACACCGTGAGTTGGTGACCAAGTTTCTCCAGGCGCTTAAAAAATTTAGGGGTGATCGGGAATGGATCTGGAGAAACCCGCCAACTTTTTTCGTGAAATAACCCGCCCTCTGGCATCGCTGCCAGGATCTCTTGGGCGCGGCTTGCAGCAGACGAACTGGGCTCTCGAGGGCTCATGCCAGAATCTTCAGCGCCAACCGCACCAACTCATCGGAGGTGTGGGATTCCTTGGAATTGGACGTGGCCAGCTTGATGGCCTTATGGGCTTCAAGCTGACGGTACCCTAGCGAAATCAAAGCAAGCACCGCATCATGCACCGCGAGATCGGCCGGAGAAGGCGCATTCGCGGCGCTCGAGGCTTCCCACTCCGCCGCAACCCCCAACTTATCTTTCAACTCCAGCACAATGCGCTCAGCCGTTTTTTTGCCCACGCCGGAGATTTTCGAAATAGCTGCCGTGTCTCCCATCACCACCGCCGCCTTGAACAATTCCACCGGCATCCCACTCACCACAGCCAACGCAATTTTGGGGCCGACTCCCGTGACATGATGCACCAAAAGCCGGAAGAGATCCCGATCCGCCCCACTCGTGAAGCCATAAAGAATGTGGGCATCTTCTCGAACCACCAAGTGAGTCAAAATGCGAACACGCTCGCCGGGCTTCGGCAGGCGCTCATAACTGGTCACCGGAATCAGCGTCGAATAACCGATCCCACCCACATTCACCACAGCATGGGTCGGATAGGCCTCGACCAACTCTCCATCAAGAAATTCAATCATTTGACTGAGTCCAATAATCCTTCCGGCCCAGCAAAGCAAACCCAACCCTTTTAGCTGGACTTTTTTGTTCAATTCTGAGTCGATGAATGTCTCTCTTTATTCTATGCAAACCACCGCCAATCTTTGGGAAACCCTGTGTCAAGACTTCGAGGCACGCCGTCAGGGTGCCACACCCGATCAATACGTGGCCGTGGCACAAGCCTTTGTGGAATCTGCCAAGCAGATTTTGCGCCCTGACAGTCCCCGATTGTGTGATGCCTTGGAGATTTCCGGCGATGTTTGTCAGGCCTGTGGGCGTGCTTCCGAAGCAGTCACAACTTTTGAGGAAGCCCTCAAAACGGCCCAACGGATCGGGGCATGGATTTCAGCGGCTCGGATCGCAGGGAAGTTAGCAACCTTGCTGGACGAGTCCGGCGAGTTGGTGCGAGCACGCGAAACCTACGAGCGGGCCATCGAATATTACGAGCGGATCGGCGACCACTCGCTCCATTCCCAACTTCTGAACAGCTACGCCTCGGTCTGCCGACGCTCCGGAGATTCCAGCGAAGCCGAGCGTTCATACAAACGCGCCATGGAAGTCGCCGCCCGCATCCACGGGGAAAACCACCCCGAGGTGGCCATCGCCGCAAACAACCTCGGTGTTGCCTACACGGATGCCAACGATTTTGTCAGTGCCGAAAATCTGCACATGCAAGCCCTTGCCATCCGCGAAAAATGTTATGGGGGAATGCACCCTGACGTGGCCCAATCCCTTGGCAACATGGCTGTGGTTTACCACTCGCAACGCGACTTCGACCGCGCAGAAAATTTCTACCGTGCCGCGCTCGATATCTACCGCAGGTTTCGGCCGATGGATGACCCCGAAGTGGCTGCCGTGCAGGCCAACTACGATGTCCTGCTCGGAAGCCGACCGTCGGCAGACGCGTGATCGCTCCGTTGTTGGATAGGGAGGCTGCCAAAAAGTTCAGGGATTCGCTTGCTGGTGGCACCTTGGCTTTTACAAATGGCTGCTTCGACATCCTTCATGCCGGTCATGTGTCCTATCTGGACTTTGCCCGTGCCCAAGCGGATGCCCTGATTGTTGGCCTGAACAGCGACGCCTCAGTTCGCCGGGCCAAAGGCAAAGACCGTCCCATCAACTCTGAACAAGATCGTGCCTATGTCCTTGGCGGTCTGCGGTCCGTCGATGCCATCGTGATCTTTGATGAAGATGAACCACGCGACCTCATCGCGGAAATTCTCCCGGATGTGCTCATCAAAGGCAAAGATTGGGCCCACTACGTCAGCGGACGAGATATTGTCGAGGCCCAAGGCGGCCGCGTCGTGCTCGCCGACCTCGTCGAAGGCCGCTCGACAACCGCCACGATTCAAAAAATTCAGGGGTGATGAGCCGGGGCCGACGACACGATTTTTAACATACCTCTCAACCACGGAGCAGTTAATTTCGATTGATAATGGTTGATTTTTGAATGTTGTTCGCCTTGATCAAAATCCAAGGACTCTCACCCGAATAAATCGTTTTGGGGTTTCATTGGTGTAAGGATAATTGTCGCGCACAGTCACCATGCGGATATTGCCTGATCGGATGCTGCTCACAACAGTTGTAAAAGTCGGGCCGCTGTCCCAATCCAACAGATTGCCCGACACCTCAACGATGTTCACCACATCCGTGGCGTCCACATTTTCCGGATATGTGATAGCCAGATAATCCTTGTCATCCACGGTCACAAATTCCGGTATGATGGATAAAATTTCCGGCAGGAGCGGATTTAATCCCAAGGAGTATTTGAGAAGATTGTTGAACCCATCATTTGCAGGGTTTGAGGTGGGCTGAGACTGGGGGGGAGGCACGGCAAGGGGACCCGCAGTGGCGATTTGCGAGATGGACTCAGGCGTGAGGACACTCGGGAAAAACGCCACCTCATCGAGCGAGCCAGCAAAAAACGCATTAGGTGTTGTGGCACCGTTGGAACCCAGTCGAACTCCCGTCCCTGAGGTTGCAAAGTCCGTGAAGGTATTTGCAGAGTCAATGTTCTCGGTACCGCGCACGTTGGAGGTGTTGGCTTCGACTCCATCGAAGTAGAAGCGCGGATACTCCCGATTGTCAGTACTGCCAGAAAATGCAGGCAGTGTGATTGCAATGTGGTGCCATTGGCCATCGCACAGACTCCCCGTGGGCAGGCCTTCTAAAACAACAGTATAGTCAAGGATACTGTTATTGTCCGATCGCAAATACAATCTCAAGGCATGGGGCACCGTGGCTGTTGCATTGTAGGTGTCGCGATTGAGCATGACAGCAAACTGCATGCCCGTGGTCCGTGTGGCCCCCACAAGATACATCACGCGATTGGTGATGATGGTTTTGACAAAGGCGCCAAAGGTGAACCCGGTCCTCAATTTGGGTCCCAGGCCATTGGCCGAACCAAGTGCAACGTAGGCTCCAGCATTATGCTGTGGCGGGGTTGCGGTGCTTCCCAAAGCGTTGGTGGTGATCGCCGTGTTGCCGCTCTCAAGACCCGGCCAACCGTTCGGACGGGGACCAACCTGATTAAGTTGCCAAGTGCCCGCACCAGCTGTTGTGAGAGTTCCCGTGGTGACAGTTGTGCCAGGGGAATCCACGCCAACAACACTGGGTCCCGTCACCTCTGAAAAGCGGAGAAGGAAAAGCGGCGAGCGTGAATTGATGACATCCAAGGTCGAGTTGTAAGTGGGCGGGGGAAGCAAGAATGAACCTGGCCAGTAAGTCTTCTGCCATTGTTGGTAGGGGGCATCCTTGAGTGTTGCTGTGACTGTTCTGATGCTGCCAAGCACCAAGGAGTTCCCGGTCAGTGTGACGGTGAAGTTTTCATCACCTTCAGGTGAACCGTCATTGATCAACGGAACGGTGATTTGCTTGTCTGCCGATTCACCGGAGTTCCATGTGAGTGATCCACTAACAGCCGTATAGTCCTGTCCGGCAATTGCGGTGCCATTTGCTGTGGCGTAATTCACGGTCAGCGTACCGGAAGTGGAACCCGATCGTCGAACGTTAAAAACGGCGTTGCCCTCATGTTCAGACACCGTGGATGTGGCAGCAAGCAAGGAGGCATGACCGGCACCGTCATCATCGAGAATTGAAACCA
Source organism: Terrimicrobiaceae bacterium (assembly GCA_041744075.1). Taxonomy (GTDB): domain Bacteria; phylum Verrucomicrobiota; class Verrucomicrobiia; order Chthoniobacterales; family Terrimicrobiaceae; genus JAJTZA01. Next base: position 13,475 of record JBGTLQ010000214.1, on the reverse strand, counting down.
CATGAGTCGTAGCGCCAAGAATGTTTGTTCCGCCTGATGGGTTGTCGAGCCGTATGGAAAACGTCTGAAGGGTCTCCGAGATGGCATCGTTGACGATTTGAATATTTATGACGCGGTCTGTGGAGTCGCCGTCTGCCCAATTCAATGTGGTGGTGGTGAGTGTGGCTCCGTCAAAACCACGGAAGTCAGAAGTGAGGAAAGCGGTGCCGGAAACAAGAACTGCCCGCACGCTGACACTTCCGGCACTTCCGCCTGTTCTCCGCACGATCAGGTTAACTGAGCCGTCACTTTCCGAGACCTCAGTGGCCGGGGTGGAAAAGCCAAACTGCCCGGCCGTGGGAATGGCGAAACCTGCTGAGTCCACCACAAAGCTTTGTGTTTGTGTGAGGGAGGCACCCGCCTGATCGGTGACATCCAACTGAACGGTGTAGGTGCCGGGGCCGGAAGGAATCCCTTGTGTGGCATTGTAGGCCATGGTCACCAGTGGCAAAGATTCACCCGGGGGCGTGGTGATTACCGTCCAAGAATAGGTGAGATATCTCCCTTGGACATTTTCTGGATCGCTGGCAGAGGCCGAGAACCGCACAGGCTCGCCTCCGCTGGACTGGGACATCGTGAACAATTGGCTTCCTGGCACAGTGGGAGCCCCGTTTGCAGTGACCGTCACAGATTTGTTGGCGGTTCCACTGCGACCATTAATGCCTGAGGCAGTCAGCGTGTATGTGCCCGAAGAGGAAAGCGTACGATAAAGAATCCGCTCGCCGTCCGCTGACACTGGCGTGATCGTGGCAAGGGGATCGGTGCTTGTCCACTGCATCGTCGGCAACCCGGGATTGACAGGGGTGATCACAACTCGACGTCCAAATTGGTCTTTGCTAAATGCGTAGGCACTGATGGTATCACCTTGGAGCAGCGGTTCGGAGGTGCCGACATCTGTTCCTACATCCAGTGTGAGAGAAGCAGAGAGCGTGTTGGAAACAGTGACTGAATGCGTGCTAAAGCTGGAGCCTGAGGGACCTGTGACACTTAGCCCAAAAAGGTAGTCACCAGAGGCTGTGAAGGTGACCGTGGTTGATGAGGCGGCGTTTGTCCCATTGACAGAGAAGGTGGCTGGCACTGGGCCGCTAAGTTGCGACCAGTGGTATGCTAGCGTGTCAAGTTCTGCGGGTGTGCCCCCGCCGATGCTTGCGGTTGCGGTGAGTAGCACATTGGTGCCCACCACCGGACCGGGCGAAGTGATGGACTCAATGGTGGGGGAATCGCTGGGGACACCTGTTCCATAGTTTGCGGACAAAGCCGGCGTGACTAACTCAAACTCCTGACTTGCGCCCCCCCGAATCCGCAACTTCCAATTGACTGACCGTGCATCACTGATAGCCGTGCGAACACGAATGGCGTGCCAACCTGGAGCAAGCCGCCGTGGCTGAAACACATAGTTTTCCTCAAGCAGCGGCTGGCCATCAATGAATGCCGCACGAGAAAGCGTGAAGCGATCGTCGTCATAGTCAAAACCGATCTCATACCAATCATCCACTGGCGCATAAAACCACCAATCGAGTTGGTAACCCGGCCTTCTGGTGTAGTCGGTGATCGTGACACCAGGGAAACTTGCCGGAGTGACGTGAAGACCATTGCTTGATGCCTCGATAGCCTGAGTTGCGTCTGGCGTTGCAGTATCCCAATTAAACCCAACAGCATTCGTATCATAGAAAAAGCGGGCATCTGCTAGTCTGCCTCCCCGCGAAGGCGAAGGCATCGCAGCCAATGCTGGCCAAACCACTGAAGTCGTGAAGGGAGGGCTGTATGCCTTTTGCCCATTGGAACGGACGCCCATTGCTTGGAGGGTCCATGTTCCGTCCAACGGAGCCAGCGAAGCGATGGATGAAAGATTCAAGTTCGCTGTTCCCCCAGCGAGGGGGACTGCTGCCAGCGAACGCCCGTTCGCCCTTATTTCCAACGAAACAAAATCCGAGAACCCAGCCTTTGTAACCGTAAATTCCGCTGAACCCGCAGGGTTCACAGTCAATGGACCGGTCAGTCCCAAGCTTTGGCCACTGTTGTCCACAATGATCGAAATCCGGGCTTCATCCTGTGTGCGAACCGCGTCGGCGTTGTATGCCACCACACGAATGTCATGCCACCCATCTGCGAGCGAGTTGGTGTTCAGCAAGAACCCCTCTGCGGTTCGAGCGACTGTGACCGCTTCTTCTGGTGAGCCAATGGCGATGCGGCGTCCATCCACAAATAAATCCAGCTTTGGTTCAAGTGTTTTACCGTTGGTGGGGGAAGCCACAGCCGCGATCACAAGGTTTCCGCTCACCGTGGCCCCGTCAGCGGGTGCCGAAACTCCCACCACAGGAAAGTCAGCATGAGGCTGAAGGAGTGGGTCCGCCAGACAGACGATCTCCAAGGGCGTTTGTATCGATTGCCAAAAAGCTTCCACCATGGATGCCCCGGCGCGAAGATGGGTTTGGATAGCCGCATGTGGAAACTTGGCGGCAATTGCGAAAGGCTCAGTGATGGTTCCCGAGGCACCATCCGCCCCCAAACGCAACCAATCTGTCGCTTGGGTCTGGGCTTTGTTGAATGAGTCTAGCAAGCCGCTATTACTGGTCAGGTGGTCAATCCAGGTGCCGGGCAGAAAGGTATACGAATCAAAGCGGTCAAACTCCGCTTGCCCAATGATGCCGCCTGCAATATCCAGACGGTTAGGTTCGAAGATGTGAAACAAATCCCCGTCGCCGGTGATCCATGACCGAATACCCCGCACTCTCCAGATCTCCGCAACCTCATTGATTTGTGATGCACGAATTGTGCTGCGGACATTGCTGTTCAACGGCCAATAAATCACACCGTCCGATTTCACGCCGTCATTTCCTGTCGTGCGATCAAGAAATGCGAGCACTTGCCGGGGGCTCATGCCAGATTTTCCAGGGTAACTGAGTGCACTCGTAGGCCAAAAAAATCGACCGCCAATGCTTTTTTCCGCAGAGAGGGCCTGCGTGCCGGTTGGCACCGGGCCTTGGAAGTTCAATTTGCTGACGGAAGCGGCACTATTGGCCACTGAACTGATGGGATAACTGGCTTGGCTGTAGTTAGGAGACTGGTAGAGAAAGGAGTGAAGGGAAGTCACCGTCCCAGTAGGTCCGGTTTGTGCGGAATTTAGCGGTGCCACTCCCGCAATAGCAATGCTCTGCAGTTGCTGATCAATGCCACGAGCTTTGAGTGTCTGACGCAGCGAATATATAAAATCCCAGCCCGTGACTCGCGTGAAATCCACGGGGAAAGCATAAGGAATCATGTTCGACTCGGGAATGCCACGCAGTGTTTGATACCGGGCCGCGATGGATACCGAGGTCGGCTTGTTCGGATCGTAAATCACGACGCACCCCGTGGGGCCACCGCCCGCATGGGCCATTCTCAATGCCAACATTGTCAGGATGGCGCCGCAAAGAAGTCCTTTCATAAATGGGGATATCTAACATTTGATATTCCTGATCTGTCCGCAAATCAACAGATTTTTTGAGATCTCACCCAAACCTCGGTCATAAAAAAGTGGTGGAGGTGGATCGGGCGCTCCACCGAACGATGAGAAATCCTACGCTCTCACTTGACGCGTGACCGATGAAAGCAAAGCCCCACACTTACAGAAGGCGAACTCTGTGGTGAAGAGCTGAGTAGGCACATTCAGCATGTTTGTAAGTTTTATTCGCGTTGATTGGTGCTAATTCGCGGTTTTAGGACACAAGCGCAGCACCAGCTGCAAGTTTGAGAGGTTCCTCGTCCCCCACGGAAAATTGGTCATCTGCGACGAGGTTTACAGTTTCTCCTGTGTTTCGCAGAATCTCCAAGAGCAGAGGACGTTTGCCTGAGTTGGCTTTGGCCGCAGTTGCGATGGCCTCAAGGATGCCATTATCCAAGTGTTCAAACGCGAGTTTCAGCCGAACAGGTCGCGAAGCCGCCCGGGGCTTCAAGGGAGTGAAGCTGGTGGCGGTTGCACGCAAGGTGTCGTCTTTACGGTTAATCCGAACGCCAGCGGTGAGAACCGTGCCGGGGGCAAGAATTTCCCCATTTTTTGCAAAGACATCATCCCAAGCTGTGACCTCGAGCGAGCCAGTAAAATCTTCAATGACGATCACACCAAAAGGACGGTTATCTTTCTTTGTGAAACGTTTTTCCACGGAGCTGACAATCCCACCGAGTTTGAAGGAACCTGATTCTGGAATTTCTTTTGCGGTGGCGATGGGGGTCAACTTCCCGCTGTCAAAGTGACCCTGATAGGCTTCGAGAGGGTGGCCGGTGACATAAAACCCGAGCAGTTCTTTTTCATAGGCGAGCGTTTCATTTTTGGGCCATGGTTCAGCGCGGGGGGAGTCGCTTTTTCGAGGGGCGGGGGCGAGGTCCATGGCGTCAAAGAGCCCACCCTGACCGCTGGCCCGATCCTTCTGAACAGCAGCGGCGGCCCCCATCGCTTGGTCGAGGTCCACCAAAAGCTGGGCGCGGGATTCCCCAAATGCATCAAACGCCCCGCATTTGACCAGGCTCTCCAGGATTTTACGGTTCACAGTTCGTGAATCCAAGCGGGAGCAAAAGTCTTCCAAGGTCGCAAAGGGGCCGTTGGCAGTTCGTTCTTCGACCACTGAGCGCATGGCCCCCTCCCCCACGTTTTTGATGGAGGCCAGCCCGAAGCGAATCGCGAGCCCATCTTTTTTTTCGATAGGAGTAAATTCCAAGCCACTTTCGTTGATGGCAGGCGGGAGGATCGCAATCTCCATCCGGCGGGCCTCGGCAATCACCTGGGCCAACCGATCGGTGGTTGAGGCATCATGCGTGAGCAAGGCCGCCATAAATTCCACGGGAAAATGGGCTTTGAGATAAGCGGTTTGATACGACACCCAGCCGTAGGCGGCACTATGACTTTTATTAAACCCATATTGCGCGAACTTTTCGATAAATCCGAAAATGGCGTCTGCGACGCCGGCCGAAATATCATGTTTGGTTTTGCAACCATCCACAAAGCGCACGCGCTCCTTGGCCATTTTCTCGGCGTCTTTTTTCCCCATGGCGCGACGGAGCAAATCCGCCTCGCCGAGGGTGTAGCCCGCCAACACGTTGGCCGCGAGTTGGACCTGTTCCTGATAGACGATGATCCCATACGTCTCGGCACAAACCTGCTCTAACAACGGATGAATATACTCGATCTTTTTGATTCCCTTTTTACGGGCGATGTAATCATCGATAAACTGCATCGGGCCCGGCCGATACAACGCCCCAAGCGCGACAATATCCTCCACGCTTTTGACATCAAACCGTTTGCAAACACTGGTCAGCCCGCCACCTTCCATCTGAAACACGCCGACCGTCTCACCGCGATTGTAAATTCCGAAAGCCTCTGCATCATCAGAAGGAATATCGTCCAAATTGAAGTCCGGCGTTTTTTGGTGGATGAGTCGAATGGCGGTTTCAATGACTGTGAGTGTCCTAAGCCCCAGGAAATCCATCTTAAGCATCCCAAGATCCGTGAGAGCGCCCATCGCGTATTGCGTCACGACTTCATCTTCCTTGCCGCGACAAAGCGGAATGTATTCATCCAAAGGCCGGTCACCGATCACCACGCCGGCCGCGTGAATGCCCGTGTTTCGACTGAGGCCTTCCAGCAACAACGCATGATCCCACAACTGCTTCGTGGCCTCCTGGCTGTCGATGGCGGCTTTGAGATCGGCATTTTTCTCTGACGCTTTTTCCAGAGTGATCCCCAAATCGGTCGGAATCATTTTCGCCAACCGATCGCCATCCCCGTAGCTCCAACCCAGAACCCTCGCCACATCACGCACCACGCTCTTTGCGCCCAAGGTTCCAAAAGTCACAATCTGAGAAACACAACGCTCCCCGTATTTTTGACGCACATATTCGATGACCTCGCCGCGGCGGTTCATGCAAAAATCCACGTCAATATCCGGCGGGCTTATTCGGTCCGGGTTCAGGAATCTTTCAAAAATCAGACCAAACCGAATAGGGTCAATGTCCGTGATGCCAAGCACATAAGCAATGATCGAACCGGCCGCCGAGCCACGTCCCGGCCCAACCGGAATCCCCTTCGTTTTTGCGTAGTGAATAAAATCCCACACGATGAGGAAATAACTCACAAAGCCCGTCTTTTCGATGACACCCAACTCGTATTCCAAGCGGGTTTTGAGCTCGGGATCGCTTTCAGCTCTCTCACCGTAACGCTGCCTCAACCCATCCTGGCAGAGCTTGCGCAGGTATTCCTCACGGGTCTGACCCACCGGGGGCTCGAAGGCCGGGTATTTGGGTTTGTCAAATTCGAGGGTCAGATCACAACGCTCCGCAATGAGCAGGGTGTTTGCGAGCGCCTCGGGTGAGTCCGGAAATATGGCTGCCATTTCCTCCGCCGTCTTGAAATATAATTCCTCGGAATATCGCATCCGCCGCGAATCCATGACCATTGAACCCGTGCCAATACACAAGAGGATATCATGGGACTCATGATGGCTCCGTTCCAAAAAATGCACGTCATTCGCGGCGACAAGCTTCAGCCCCAAGTCCTTGGCAATCCGGATCTGCGCGGGGTTCGCGCGTTGTTGGGCCTCGATCCCGTGATCATGAAGCTCGATGAAATAATTCTCCGGCCCAAAAATATCCCGCCATCCGGCCGCCAGCTCACGGGCTCCCGCCTCGTCCCCGGCAAGGATCTTTGTGTTCACATCGCTGACCAGGCACCCGCTGAGAGCAATAAGACCTCCGTGATGACGCTCCAGCAGTTCACGGTCCACCCGAGGTTTGTAATAAAATCCCTCCAAGTGCGCCGCACTGGAGAGTTTCACGAGGTTGCTATAACCCTCCTCGTTCGTCGCGAGGAGCGTCATGTGATTGTAATTGTCCTTGGTGTTTCCCGTTGGCTTCTGGGCAATCGGCCGGGGAGATACGTAGGCCTCCATCCCCAGGATGGGCTTCACCCCTGCCGACTTGGCCGCTTTGTAAAATTCAATCGCCCCGTGCATGTTGCCATGATCCGTGATCGCCACAGCCGGCATGCCAAGCTGGGCCGCCCGCTTGACCATCTCCTTCGGCCTCACGGCCCCATCGAGCAGAGAAAACTCCGTATGACAATGTAGGTGGACAAATTCGCTCATCAGAAAACAGGCACAATAAACACCCTCCCCGCGAGAGTCCATCGCGACCGACATTTTTTTCGTTTGGCGATCTGAAATCCTCTTTATCAGCTATTCGGTAAAAACCGGATCGCGCAGTTGCGGAGGCGTTGATGTCGGCGGGATTTTTCAGAGATCCGTAGAGGAATTTGGAACAAATTTCTTGGCATCGAAACTTGCCAGCGAAGAATCCAAACCTCAAAGTCACAAAAGATATCTCTCCAAGAACTCGCTGAAACAGTCAGGTCTAAAAAATCCAACATGAAACCCGCTGACTCAGAAAACCAACAACTGCTACGACGGCTATCCCGACAAGTCGCCCTCGCCGTCTGGCTATCCTCGGCAAGCCTTACCATCTTGCTCTTCATGCTCCTGTTTCCACATCAAGCTGAGCATATTTCTCAGACATCTGTGAATATCCAAAATTGGCTTGCGCCTCACATGGCCGGGGTCCTCGGGTTGGCCTTTGCTGTGATTATTGTTTTCTTGGCCGCAGCTTTTGTGGTGAGCCATGTCTCTCCCCCGGCACCAGCCAAGATCGAAACCATCAAGGAACAGGAAGAATATTGACGAATTTGCCCGCAAAGCGCACCAAGCAAGCAAAAACCTGAGCTCATTTAAGACATTGCCAATATGATCGGATTCGACATCATTTCATTTCTCGCAATCGTGTGGATCTTTGCGTGGCTCAAGGATATCCGCAATGACACACGCAAAATTCGCGAGGTGCTCAAAAAACGATTCCCCGAAGAGTTTGCTGATGATGAATAGCGCAAGTAGCAAATAGTTAATCACCCATGAGCGAGCACCAAGAAAACTCAGAATTGGCTGACGCAAAAAAACAACTGGAGGATCACCCCAACGATTTGGCTCTCCGATTCCAACTTGGAAAGTGCCTCAGTGAGGCTGGTCGCCATAAAGAGGCGATAGCCGAGTTGCAGAAAGCCAGGCAACACCAAGAACATAGAAAGGAAGCAATCGAGCTTCTGGAAAAATCCTATGAGGCAAGGGGACTCCCCAATCTATCGATGCAGATTAATGAGGAAGATACCCAATGATTTATGAGATCTCGATTCATCCTCCTACTTTTTAGCCTTCTTCCGCTGGCAGCTCACTGCGAGGAATTTCGCTGCGAAGAAGCTTATGTCGTTAACAATTCCTGATGGGTGGACACACGACGACACCGATCAATGGGGCTGCGTACTCAAACCATCTTCTGCGGGATACAATAAGATTCGCATTCACAATTCTCATCACAAAGCACCTGGACCGCTTGAGGCATCCCGACTCGCCAATGAAAATACGAATAAGGGCAGGACTGAAAATGATTTCCGATTTCAACCCATCGTGGATGAAAAAGGTGTCGTGACAGTAAGCTGCATCATTGGATACCGATCCACGATTGGAAAGCCCGCTTACTTGCATCGGTATTACTTTCAACGACCCGATCAGAGTTTCTTCTGCGTTTGCGTGTATTTTAATGGAGACATGGCGTTTGCGGAAGCATGCGAGAAAATGATCTTGCAAACCCTCCGTCTGACAAATGAAAAAGGCTAGCCCACAGTCAACACTTGATCTAAATGGCAGGCGTCAACACGCGCCCCAACGGGGCCACATCCCATAGCCCAGGGCAAGCAACAGCGCCACCCTACGTCATCTGCAACATACCCATCTGCCCTGTAAGGGCAGCATCCATCAGCTCTCACCACAACTATCCATGAACATCTCCAAACCACTCATCTTAGTATTGATTCTGTGCTGTACCCCTCCCCTTCTCGCGGAAGAAGAGCCCCCTACCCTATCTTTCGTTAGAGCAGCCCAAATCGCCCAAGAAATGTTGGAAAAACAGAGCCTTCCAAAAGATCATTTCATACGGACCCTTCGATTCGTCCGAAGTACAGATGAAAACCCGATCTCAAGATATGAGGCATATTTTGAACCGCCTCAGCCGTTGCCCGTGCAAGTTGACACAGAGACACCCATCCCCGCTAGAATACCCAGCATCATCATCATCACAATGGATGGAGTGGCCAAACTCGAGGAAAGGGTCATCAAACACTCCGACCCCTCACGAAGAGTGATCAGGAGAAGAGTCATAGCCACAACTGAAGAACAAAATCAATAAACCCTTCGTTATCTTCGCTACCTTTTGTACAATTCCATTTCTGGATATGATGAAATCGCTTTTTCTACTCCTACTGTTCCTTAGTGGAGAGTCCTGTTTTTGTGCCCCACCGGAAATCTCATTAACTTTCGAGAAGGTCCCTCACCGGGATGGCTACCGGCTCTACATTTCAGCAACCGGAACTGAAAAATTTCTTTTGGCCATGCGAGTGTCTGAAACGATGCGCCAGGTGCCTATGGATAGAACAGACACGTATTACTCTGACATGGTGACGATTGGACCTCGCAGGCTCACTCCGCTTTCTTCAATAGCACTGCTGAATGCGGATGGATCCTTTGTGCACAAAAACTCCCTCCAAGGAAGATCGCTCCTCGATTTGAAGCAACCTCGCCAGCCAGACACCCTCGTTCTTCAGGCTGGCGACAAATTGGCACTCCACGAGGGATTTTATCGAACCCTTCCAGCCAAAGTAGAGGCTCGGATTGTCATTTTTAATCAAAATGGATGGGAGGAGAGAGTTTTACTTTGGAAACAATAAATGGAGATGTTCGGCAAATGAATTTGCACGCACCACATGACACCAGTAATATCGAATAATGACCCTAACAGCCGTATTGACACCCGATCCTGATGGAGGATACGTAGCGTTTAATCCAGAAACTGGAACAACCACACAGGGAGACTCCATTTCGGACGCTGTAGCCAATCTTAAAGAGGCAACAGAACTTTATCTGGAGGAGTTCCCCATCAGATCAACCACCCCATCCCTTTTGACCACTTTCGAGATCGCACATGCCTAAGCTGCCCAGAATTGGGAGTCGCGAATGTCTTTCTGCGCTTCAGAAGATGGGATTCAGCATCGTGCGTCAGAAAGGAAGTCATATTGTCCTCCGTCGTGGAACCTCAGGCTGCGTAGTGCCGAATCACAAAGAAATTCGAGTGGGAACTTTATCCGGTATTATCAAACAAGCGGGGGTCTCAGCAGATGAATTCATCAAGCACCTATAAAAAATGAAATCGCCTCTCTATGTGCTTCTACTTTTTGTCGCGGTTGACGCTCTCACCGCAGCTCAAACGCTAGTTGCGGAGGACGTTGGTGTTTCAATCAGAGTCCCCGACAATTGGACACGCAAAACCGAGGACACATTTGGACTCGTTTTTGCTCCCCCAGGCGAACAGCACAAAAAAATCAGGATACACCTTACGGCACACAAAGGGATTCCACCAGAGGAGGCGCTTCAGCGTTCTGCAAATAAGATTGATGAATTCAAAAAAGAGTCCGGACACACCCACGAACAGGTTCTTTCATCGACCCCTTTGCGAACCGCAAATGGCATCAAAGGCCAGAAAGCCATTGTGGGTCATCAAGGCTTTGATGGCCCCCATACCTTAATAGGTACTATTTTGCGCGTACAGACGGACGCATCTTCTGTGTTTGTGTTTATCACCATGGAGATCCCGTCTTCGCCAAAAATGCTGAGCAGATGCTCATCTCAAGCCTTTCTTTTGTAGAGTAGGATCGATAAACCCATAAACAAATATGAGCCCGCTTCGCCTCCCTCTTTTTCTCATTTGTGGATGCACGCTCCTTCATGCTGCTGAGCCGGACTACGATGCCGAGCTTAAGCGCGCGATGAAACTTTATCCCCCCGGCGATTACGACGGAATGCCAATCATGCGCTCTGCCCCAATCATTACAGTTGAGAAACCTGTGGCATCCCCTACCTTTAAACTTCTCAAGCCCGTTGAACGATCAGAAAAAAGCCTAGAATCGCTTTTGTCTGAAGCACCACAATTCTTCACAAATGGAAGGACGGATTTGGCAATGAAGCGCTACAAGCAGGTTTTGCTCATCGACCCGGAGAATAAGGACGCCAAATCCCGTCTGTATGATATTATTCTGATACGGACATTGTGGCACGACGAGGTCCATCGATCCGAAGCCAGTAAAATTCAACCAGAGATCAGCGAACAACTATCCAAAGAAATCAAATCGCAGAAAACACAAGAATGACAACCATTTCAGTGATTGCAGAGGAGGTTAATCCTGTTTGGAGTTCTGGACACCATAACCACTCCACACCTGAATCCAAAGATTGAGTTAGATATGCGCTTTATAATTCTAGCCTGTTTTTCCATCATTCTGGCTGCGGCTTCTCATTCCAGAGCTGATTCCGCAGACCTCGGTATTACCTATACGGTCCCTGACGGTTTCATAATTCAAGACCGCAACCCGCCGCCAACGGGATGGAAGGAGATTTACATGGTGCAGGAGAAAAAAGGGAATGCCAATCAGAAGCATTCTCCTGAATTGTCGATCTGTTCCTTCGACGAGAAAACTACCGCAAGGATGTTAGGGGTAGCTGACCAAATGCAGGGAACATATAAGACGCAGATCGGTTCCCACTCGGTCATTGTTCTTCCTGGTTTTCCTGGCCCATATGGTGAGGATGCGTTTTTCTATATCGTTCCACGGGGCGACGGCACCTCCATAGGAATCACTGCACCCAGATTTCTCAGCAAGCCAGGTATATCCTCGAATGATAGGCACTCCTCTGGTATGGAAACGGTTATTGAAACCCTTGTCGCAACCATGGCATTTTAAATCCATGCAGGAACGCAGGCTTCCTCAAACCACAAGCGCCATTCTGAAGTGCGTACTTTTCGCCATGCCGACATGGTGTTTCAGCATTTTACTTTGGAGTGGTATGGGCAATGCACTCCTCCGGGCTGACCGTTGGTGGCTCGTCCCATTCATTCTTTTGCTTTGTTTGGGAATCTGTGTCCCCAGTTCGTTAACTGCTGAATTTGTTTGGCGAAAGCGAGATGTGTATTCTTCGATTGCTTCGCAAACCGCTGTCCTCCTTTTGGTTGCGACCTCGATTGGTATCCTCAGCTACATCGCATATGCAGCACAATCTGGATTTATGGGTGGATGGGAATTGATTCTTTGGATTTTTGTTTCCATGATTCAGCTATTGATTTTTGCAGCCTTGGTTTACGTGACTGACCGTGAATCATGGAAAAAATCAGACACCCCCAAAGGCAAGAAATCATGAAACCGATCATCACCACGCTAATGAGCCTCTCACTCGTCTCCTTATCATTCGCAATGGATCAGATGACGATTGGCGTCTCAAGGGTCCTTGAAGAACCAACGAGTGATTCCCAAGAAATAATCCTAAACCGTAAAGGAACGGAAGAAATCGTTCATGTTGATCGAAATATTGTTCTTTCCGACAAGGATTTCACAGAAATGTCCATGGTTGAAGAGGATGGTGTTGCCATCATGGTCACCCTCACTGAGGAAGGAACCAAAAAGTTCGCAGACCTCACCAAGGAAATGATGGGGAAACGCTTGGCAATCCATGCTAACAATCGTTTAATTTCGGCGCCTGTCATCAAGCAACAAATTAATGGAGGAGCCATTCAGATATCTGGAAACCTGACTAGGAAAGAAGCTGAGGAATTGATTGCGCAGTTCCAGAAATCAAAAGATGGCAACCAATTGTGATCGGGCATGAAACTCCTCCATCTACTTCTGCTGATCCTCGCTTTTAGCCTCCTACGTTCAGAGGCGTACGAAAGCCCAGATCCTCCTGACTATAAAGTTATCTTCGAGTTGGCTGACCTCGTGGTTTTGGCTCAAGTCGAGAAGGTGCTTCTGCCACGAAAACTGTCTCGCCCGACGGAGGTAATTCTTAAAGTGCGACGTTCACTCAAAGGGGACGTCAAGGCGGGTGATTTGATTCGGGTTTTTCACGACTCAGGTGAAGCAATATCGGGATTTAAAAATGGAATGACGGTAACAGCATCCGCGTTCCGATGTCCTGCTTTTCCTCGGTTTTTGCCAGGCGAGGATGTAAAGCTCTATGCACGGTGGGACGTCAAAAAGAAAAGTTACATTGTTCCGGGTCACACATGGAAGGTTAAACAAGAAGATTAAAGTTTCTTGAATTGGGTAATTCCGCAGGTTAAAAGCAAATCATGAGTGGCTATCAGTCGGAGTCTGTCATTGAGCGACCCATTGCTGCCACTCTGCTGAGGGGTAGCAGGCATTCGACAATCGACGCGTACTTTTGAACGGTGCACATGACTTGAAAACCTCATGATTTTTGATATCCGATGAAAACTCTCTTGGCTGCCATCTTTGCAGGGTTTCTTATTTCAACAGCAAC